>JAEYRU010000037.1 GCA_023435335.1 Pseudomonadota bacterium | reverse complement strand
CAGCTTGAGGCCGTAGCAGCAGGATCCGTTTGACCGCTATTGGGGACAATCAATGGATCTCGCCTTCCACCTGCTTCTTATTGTTCATCTTGGCTCCCTCGTCGTTGGAGCGGCGACCAACGTTGTGATGCCGCTCATTGGTGCTCAGATGGCGGGCGCACCCCCGGAGGTTGCCGCAAGGTTCGGACCGATCGCCGGACGCCTGAGTATCAATTCGCGCTGGGCGCTGGGTTTGCTGGTACTCACCGGCATCGCGATGCTCTGGTTGCGCTACGACGGCGATACCCTGGCGCTCGGTCCCTGGTTCATCGCCAAGCTCGTCTTCGTCGGCGTGATCCTGCTGACGCTCGTGTTGAGCCTCGTGCTGCCGCGCGAACGCCTCGATCCGCGTCTCTTCGGCATGGCGATGCGCATCTCGCTGATCGGCATCGTCGTCTGCTCGGTGATGGCTTTCAACTGACCGATCGGGTCACTCCAGTTCCAGCCAGACCGGAAGGTGATCGGAGCCGACCGCCTGCCGGTCCACCCATGTCCGTTTCAGCCTCGCCGCCAGCGAAGCCGAGGTGAAGACATAGTCGATACGCTTGTGGCGGGCGGTGTCCTGTGGCCGCTTCGGATCGATCCAGGTGGTCAATTCGCCGCCAGAATCCGCGCCCAGCAACCGCCCCACGGCGTCGACCGCGTGCGTCGCCGTCAGCGGCATGCCGAACTCGTGGTCCGCACGGCCCGCAATGGCCGCATGCTCGGGCGAACCCGGCAGCATGTTGAAGTCGCCCATGAGCACGAAAGCGTCGGTATGCGGCGGCTCGGGAAAGCCCATTTCCACGGTGCCGGTGAGCGCGCCGCCCTCGAGCGGATAGTTGAAGATGCGCTCCTTGAGGAAATCGATCTGGACGATCCGCTCGTCGGGGCTCCTGTGATCGAGATGGGTGGAATAGAAGCGCACGAAGCCGAACGGCGTCTCTATGAGCGCCTCCAGGGCACCGCGTTGCAGGTTCAGCTTGTCGTAGCTGCGGCTGCGCGGCAGCAGGAAGTTGCGTGAGGCGCGGATCGGCGACTTGGAAAGCACCATGTTGCCGAACTGAAAAAACACCTCCTCGGCGCGCCCGTCCCTCACCCTTGCACCGAGATCGACCTCGAAATTCGGGCCGTAGACGGCGAAATAGTCCGGCAGTTCGGCGCGCAGTTCGGCCACCATGTCGCGGCCGCCGTTCTTGGGGTTGTTGCGCGTGACTTCCTGCAGCGCGATCACATCCGCTCCTCGAACCGCCTCGGCGATACGACCGATATCGTAGCGCTCGTCGAGCCCCGTGCCGTACTGGGTGTTGTAGCTCACGCATTTCATGCCGGATGGCCCCTCACTCTCGCGAAACCCTCTCCGCGTTGCGGTCGCGCCGTGATTCCTATATCGCTCCGCGCCGGCGGCACCGTTCGGTGTCCGCATAACCGGCCAGCGATGTCAACCAGATGAAATTCCTCGATCAGGCCAAGGTGTATATCCGATCGGGCGACGGCGGCGCCGGCGCGGTCTCGTTCCGGCGCGAGAAATTCATCGAGTTCGGGGGGCCCGACGGCGGCGACGGTGGGCGCGGCGGGGATGTGTGGCTGGAGGCCGTCGACGGTTTGAACACCCTGATCGACTACCGGTACCAGCAGCATTTCCGGGCCAAGACCGGCGTCCACGGAATGGGCCGCAACCGCACCGGCGCCAAGGGCGCCGATGTGACCCTCAAGGTACCGGTCGGCACCCAGGTCTATGAAGAGGACAACGAGACGCTGATCTGCGACCTGACCGAGGTCGGCCAGCGTTTCCGTCTGGCCGAAGGCGGCAATGGCGGCTTCGGCAACCAGCATTTCAAGACGTCGACCAATCAGGCGCCGCGCCGCGCCAACCCCGGCCTGCCGGGCGAGGAGCGCACCGTCTGGCTGCGCCTGAAGCTGATCGCGGATGCCGGACTGGTCGGGCTGCCGAATGCCGGCAAATCGACCTTCCTGGCCACGGTGACCGCCGCAAAGCCCAAGATCGCCGACTATCCCTTCACCACCTTGCATCCGAACCTCGGGGTCGTGCGCGTCGACGCCCGCGAATTCGTGCTCGCCGACATTCCGGGGCTGATCGAGGGCGCGCATGAAGGCGTGGGCATCGGCGACCGCTTCCTCGGCCATGTCGAGCGCACGCGCGTGCTGCTGCATCTCGTATCGGCGCGCGAGGAGAACCCGGCGAAGGCCTACAAGGAGGTGCGCAGCGAGCTCGTCGCATACGGCCACGGACTGGCGGACAAGCCGGAAATCGTGGCGCTCAGCCAGGCTGACACCGTCGATGCCCCCGAACGCAAGAAGAAGCTCGCCGCCCTGAAGAAGGCTTGCGGCGGCAATCCGCTCGTACTGTCCGCCGCGACCCGCGATGGCGTCGACGAGGTGTTGCGCGCTCTTGCGGCCGAAATCGCCGAGATGAAGGCGGCCGAGACGCCGCCGGAAGCCGACCCGCGATGGCAGAAATGACGCTTTCGCTCGCCCGATACCGCCGCATCGTCGTCAAGATCGGATCGGCGCTGCTGGTGGACCGCCGGGCCGGCCTGCGCCAGGATTGGCTGGCGTCGATGGCCGACGACATCGCCGCGCTGGCCGCGCGAGGGGCCGATGTGCTGGTTGTCTCGTCGGGCGCAATCGCGCTCGGCCGCACTATCCTCGGCCTCACCGGCAAGGTGCTGAAGCTGGAGGAAAGCCAGGCGGCCGCAGCGGTGGGCCAGATCGCGCTTGCCGGCGCCTGGTCCGCCGAGCTTTCGCGCCACGGGCTGATATCCGGGCAGATCCTGCTCACCCTCTCCGACACCGAGGAGCGCCGGCGCTACCTCAATGCCCGTGCCACGGTCTCCACCCTGCTCAAGATGAAGGCGGTGCCCGTCATCAACGAGAACGACACGGTGGCGACCAGCGAGATCCGCTATGGCGACAACGACCGGCTTGCGGCGCGCGTCGCCACCATGATGGGCGCAGACCTGCTGGTCCTGCTCTCCGACATCGACGGCCTCTACACCGCGCCGCCCGCGTCCAGCCCCGATGCCGCGTTCGTTCCGGTGGTCGAGCGCATCACGCCGCAGATCGAGGCGATGGCGGGGGCCGCGGCCTCGGAACTCTCGCGCGGCGGAATGCGCACCAAGCTCGACGCCGGCAAGATCGCGACCGCCGCCGGCACCGCGATGATCATCACGGCAGGAAACCGCCTGAACCCCCTTGCCGCGATCGAGCGCGGCGAGCGCGCGACCTTCTTCAAGCCTTCCGACCACCCGGTGAAAGGCTACAAGACATGGATCGCCGGCCACCTGGAGCCTGCCGGCCGGCTGATGATCGATGCCGGAGCCGAAACCGCGCTCCGCTCCGGGAAATCGCTCCTTCCGGCGGGCGTGAAGGAGGTTTTCGGCGTCTTTTCGCGGGGCGACACGGTGGCGATCGTCAACCCCGACGGCGTCGAGGTGGCGCGTGGGCTGGTTGCCTACGATGCACAGGATGCCGTAAGGATCGCCGGATTGAAGAGCGCTGCCATCGCCGGTGTGCTCGGCTACGAGGCGCGGGCGGCGATGGTGCATCGCGATGACCTCGTCGTGTCGCGGAACGACGCGGCGGAGAAGGTCCGGGCAGAGGGTTGAACGATGCTGCAGGCAAACCGCAGGGCGGATGGTGATGTTGCCGCTGTGATGGCCGATCTCGGCCGGCGTGCTCGAGCAGCAGCGCGGCCACTTGCGATTGCCACGACGCAGATGAAGAACGCAGCGCTCGCGGCAATGGCCGACGCCGTGTTGACCCAGGAGCAGGCGATCCTCGCCGCGAACGCGATCGACATGGCGAATGGCGAAAGGGCGGGGCTGCAGGCCTCCTTCCTCGACCGGCTGAAGCTGACGCCGGAGCGCATTCGCGGCATGGCCGAGGGCATCCGGGAGATCGCGGCGCTCAAGGATCCGGTCGGTGACGTGATTGCGCAATGGGACCGGCCCAACGGCCTGCGTATCGAACGCGTGCGCACGCCGCTCGGCGTGATCGGCGTCATTTACGAAAGCCGGCCCAACGTGACCGCGGACGCGGGCGCGCTGTGCCTCAAGGCCGGCAACGCGGTGATCCTGCGCGGCGGCTCTGATTCCGTAAATTCCTCCGCCGCCATTCATGCCTGCCTTGTCGAGGGACTGCGGGTCGCGGGCCTGCCTGAGGACGCCATCCAGCTGGTGCCCACCACCGACAGGGCCGCCGTGGGCGAGATGCTGAAGGGTCTCGGAGGCAATCTTGACGTGATCGTGCCGCGCGGCGGCCGGAGCCTGGTGGAGCGCGTGCAGAACGAGGCGCGCGTGCCGGTCTTCGCGCACCTCGAAGGCCTTTGCCACGTCTATGTCGACCGCTCGGCCAGGCTCGACATGGCGGTCGAAGTCACGCTCAACGCGAAGATGCGCCGCGTCGGGGTCTGTGGTGCGGCCGAGACGCTGCTCGTGGACCGCGCGGTGGCCAACACCCATCTGAAGCCCGTGCTCGAAGCGTTGGCGGCGGCCGGTTGCGAGAT
>JAEYRU010000188.1 GCA_023435335.1 Pseudomonadota bacterium | reverse complement strand
AACGATCAAGGCAGACAGGCCGAGCGCGACCATGGTCGTGTGCGCAAGCACGCCCGTCATGGCGCCCAGCATGCAGGCGAAGCCGGCCGCCTTTCCCTCGGACAGCGCGCGTCCAACGAAAAGCGTCATGTCGGGCCCCGGCGTGATGGCGATGATAAAGGTCGCGACCGCAAATTGCAGGATGACGGAAACGTCGGGAACGAAGCTCATCACATTTTCGTCAGCTGGTTGGAATCTGGCCAGACTAGACCCTTCTCCAGGGCACCGCCAGCCCGCAGGCCCTGCCGGTCATAGGCCACCGGACATAGTCTAAGGTCGTAGCCCCGGGCGCGCTTGCATCGCGCAACATATCGAATAGTGTTCTAGCGCTTGGAAATCGCAATGAGAAATTCTGGGAGGAATTCATGACAAGCGAAAAAATTTCGCGCCGCCGCTTTCTGCGGAATGCGTCGCTTACCGGCGCTGGCGCGGCCGCGGCCACCACACTTGCGGCGCCTGCCGTACTCGCGCAAGCGCCCCTGACCATCAAGATGCAGACGTCCTGGCCTTCGTCCGACATCTGGATGGATTTTGCCCGTGAATACACGACCCGGGTGGAGGAAATGTCGGGCGGGCGCGTGAAGTTCGATCTGCTCCCGGCCGGCGCCGTGGTGGGCGCATTCCAGGTCATGGATGCGGTCAATGACGGCGTCCTCGACGCCGCCCACACCGTCCCGGTCTACTGGTACGGCAAGAGCAAGGCCGCGTCGTTCTTCGGAACCGGACCCGTGTTCGGCGGGTCGGCCACCACCATGCTCGGTTGGTTCTACCAGGGCGGCGGTGCGGACCTTTACCGTGAGCTGACCCAGGAGATCCTCGGGCTGAACGTATACGGCTTCATGGGCTTCCCGATGCCGGCCCAGCCCTTCGGCTGGTTCAAGGGCGAGGTCAATACCGCTGCCGACCTGCAGGGCTTCAAATACCGCACCGTCGGTCTTGCGGCGGACCTTTTGCAGGCGATGGGCATGAGCGTCGCGCAGCTGCCGGGCGGCGAGATCGTGCCGGCAATGGAGCGCGGCGTGATCGACGCCTTCGAATTCAACAACCCGTCATCCGACCTTCGCTTCGGCTCGGCGGACGTCGCCAAGAACTACTACCTGTCGTCCTACCACCAGGCGTCCGAGAGCTTCGAGTTCCTGTTCAACCGGGACTTCTTCGACGATCTGGACGAAGACCTGCAGGCAATCCTGAAATACGGCGTCGAGGCGGCATCTACCTCCAACACGGCGCTTGCGATGGAGAACTACTCCAACGACCTGCAGAAGCTGCAGAACGAGCTCGGCGTGACGGTGCACCGCACGTCGAAGGAGATCCTGGCTGCGCAGTTGGAGGCGTGGGACAAGATCATCGTCGACCTGGAGCAGGACGCCTTCTCCAAGAAGGTCATGGACAGCCAGCGCGCATGGGTCGACAAGGTCGCGTATTACGAGCTGATGAACGCCCCCGACCTGGCGCTCGCCTATGAGCACTACTTCCCGGGCAAGCTGAAGCTCTGATACTACCCGGAACTAAGGGGCCCGGCCATCGGCCGGGTCCTTTCGCTGGTGCAGGGGGAGGCTCTTCGTGATCCGGTACATCGCGTTCGCCGACAGCCTGTCGGCGTGGTTCGGCAAGGCCTTCGGATGGCTCATCATCCTCATGACCGTGGGGATGAGCTACGAAGTGTTCGTGCGCTACATCCTCAACCGGCCCACGGCGTGGGCGCTGGACGTGTCGTTCATCATGTACGGCACGCTGTTCATGATGGGCGGCGCATATACGCTGTCGCGCGGCGGCCACGTGCGCGGCGACTTCCTCTACCGGCTCTGGCCGGTGCGGGTCCAGGCCACTGTCGACCTGGTCCTTTACATCCTGTTCTTCTTTCCCGGCGTGACGGCCCTGATCCTGACCGGGTGGAAATACTCGTCGCGCTCCTGGGGCTACGGCGAGGTCAGCGTCAACAGCCCGGCCGGCATCCCGATCTTCCAGTTCAAGTCGGTTCTCGTCGCCGCCGGCCTTCTGCTTTTTATACAGGGCATCGCCCAGATTTTCCGCTGCATCCTGTGCATCCGCGAAGGCTACTGGCGCGTGGCAGAGGAGGACGTCGTGGAAACCGAAGAGGCGCTGGCGATCCAGTACGCCGAAGGCGAGCGATAGTGGGCCGGGTGCGTGCCCGAGCGCGGTTGCGACTTACACGGAGATAGAAAGTGACCGACCCACAAGTGGCCCTGATGATGCTCAGCATCTTCATCGTGCTGGTGTTTCTCGGCTTCCCGATTGCCTTCACTCTCATGGCGCTGGGTGTGTTCTTCGGCTACTACGCCTATTTCGATCCCAACCGCATGTGGCGCAGCTTCAACCGGCTGGGCGAAGACGCCGACACATGGACGTCAATCACGACCTGGATCGACGGCTTCTTCAACAACCGCATCTTCGATCTCTTCATCAACCAGACCTATACGGTGATGTCCAACGAGGTGCTGACGGCGGTGCCGCTGTTCCTGTTCATGGGCTACATTGTCGAGCGCGCAAACATCGTCGACCGCCTGTTCACCACCCTCAACGTCGCCTCCAAGAACCTGCCCGGATCGATGGGCGTGGCCGCCCTCATCACCTGTGCGCTGTTCGCCACGGCGACCGGCATCGTCGGGGCGGTAGTCACGCTCATGGGGCTCCTCGCGCTGCCGGCGATGCTCAAGGCGCGCTACGATTCCAGCTTCGCCAGCGGAATCATCTGCGCAGGCGGCACGCTCGGTATCCTCATCCCACCTTCGATCATGCTGATCGTCTATGCGGCGGCATCCGGCGTTTCCATCGTCAGGCTTTATGCCGGCGCGCTTCTGCCCGGACTGGTGCTTGTGGGCCTCTATCTGGTCTACGTCATCGGCCGCTCGATCGTGCAGCCGGGTATCGCACCCAAGCCCACCAAGGAAGAGGTCCCGGACGTTCCGTTCTTCCAACTCGCCTGGATGCTGTTCACCTCGTTCTTCCCGCTCGCCTTCCTGATCCTGGCGGTGCTGGGCTCCATCCTTTTCGGCCTGGCCACGCCCACGGAAGCCGCCTCCATTGGTGCGCTCGGCGGATTGGTGCTGGCCGTCGCCTACCGGGCGATGACGTTCCAGCGGCTGCGCGAGTCGGTCTACCTGACGGTGCGCACGACGGCGATGGTCTGCTGGCTGTTCGTGGGATCCTACACGTTCTCGTCAGTGTTCTCGTATCTCGGCGGCGAGCACCTGATCTCCGAGTTCGTGCGCGGTCTCGACCTCACGCCGCTGCAGTTCCTTCTGCTTGCGCAGTTGATCATCTTCCTGCTCGGATGGCCGCTGGAGTGGTCGGAGATCATCATCATCTTCGTGCCGATCTTCCTGCCGCTGCTGGCGCTGTTCAACATCGACCCGCTGTTCTTCGGCATCCTGGTGGCGCTGAACCTGCAGACCAGCTTCCTTACCCCGCCCATGGCCATGTCGGCGTACTATCTCAAGGGCATCGCTCCTCCGAGCGTGCAACTGACGCACATCTTCAAGGGCGTGATGCCGTTCCTGCTCATGGTCTTCATATCGATGGCGATGGTCTACATCTTCCCCGACCTGGTCTTCCACCTGCCGCAGGTGTTTTATGGCCGCTAGGAAAGCGGGGAATCCGCTTCTCGGCCTCGCCGCGGTCGAACTGCGGGACAGGCTGGCGAGGGGGGCATTGCGCGCGGTCGAGCTTGCCCAGGCCTGCCTGGCGCAGATCGAGGCCCGCGAACCGGAGGTTCATGCCTGGGCGTGGCTTGACAGCGACTATGTACTCGAGCAGGCGCGGGCGCTTGACGCGTACCGCTCTACCGGACGCGCGATCGGGCCGCTGCATGGCTTGCCGGTCGCCATCAAGGACATCATCGACACAGTCCGAATTCCCACCGCCAACGGGACGGTCATCGACAAGGGGCGCGTGCCCAGCGCCGACGCGTTCGTGGTGGAGCGCCTGAAGGCGGCGGGCGCCATCATAATGGGCAAGACCGCCACCACGGAACTTGCCTACCTCCACCCCACCAATACCCGTAACCCCCACGATCCGGGGCATACGCCCGGCGGTTCGTCCTCCGGGTCTGCCGCCGCGGTGGCCGCGGGCATGGTGCCGCTGGCGATCGGAACCCAGACGGGAGGCTCGGTGATCCGCCCTGCCGCCTATTGCGGCGTGGTCGGCTTCAAGCCGACGTTCGGCGCCATACCGAGGACCGGCATACTGACCCAGTCTCCGAGCCTCGACACGGTGGGCGTGTTCGCCCGCACCGTCGAGGACGCCGCGCTGGTCGCCGAGGTGCTGTTCGGACACCACCCCACCGATCGGGCGACTCAGGTGATGCCGCCGCCGCGGCTCCTGGAAACGGCGCTGGACAAGCCTCCGGTGAAGCCGATGTTCGCTTTCGTGCGGCCGCCCCGTTGGGAAGAGGCGGACGAACAGACGCATCTCGCCTTCCGCGAGCTCACCGAGGCGCTCGGCGGGCAGTGCTTCGAAGCCGAGCTGCCCAACGCCTTCAACGATGCCGCCGCGATCCGCGAACGCATCAACCTTGCCGAGATGGCCAAGTGCTACTTCTCGTTCGAACGGCGCGGGCGCGAGCAGCTGTCGGCAACGGTGCAGGCCGCCCTGGACGCAGGCAAGGCCATTCCCGCGCGCGACTACCTCGCGGCGCTGGACTGGCCGGATGTCCTCTATGCCGGCCTTTCCGAGATACTCGAACGGTGCGACGCGATAGTGACGCCCGCTACGCCAGGACCTGCGTCGCAGGGGCTGACGAGCACCGGCAGCGCCATCTTCAACGGCCTGTGGACGCTGTGCGGAACGCCGGCGGCAACAGTTCCGCTGCTGACGGCTGACAGCGGGCTTCCCATGGGTGTACAATTGATAGGACGGCGCGGCGACGATGCGCGCCTGTTGCGGACGGCCCGTTGGCTGGCAACCTATGTCGCGGCCGCCGAATCCTTGGAGCAGATTGCATGATCGACCGCATCATGGCGCTGGTTGCAGTTGCAACGCTTGCGGCCTTCCTCGGCATTCTCGTCTGGAAGGTGCCCAGGGCGGACCTGTTCGCAGTGATTGCGATCACGATGGGCCTGGCGATCTGGGACTTCCTGGCCAATGCGGGCAAACGCCCCCGGCGCCGCTGACAGCTCCCTGCCTATTCGTTGCCGGCCGCGGCCGTCTCGCTGTCCTCGGCAGTTTCTGAAAGCGCGTACGCCCCGCCCTCCCACCGCCATCTCAGCTCCGCGCCGCCGGCCTTGGCCGGTATGGCGATGAGATCCGGCCATCCCTCGCTGGCGGCATCGGGGTCGACATACAGGAAAACGCCCTCGGTTTCGTAGACCAGCCGCCAACCCTCCGGCTCGGCCGGTTCGCGGCCTTCCACCGGGGCATAACCTGAGAGGCTGCAGCCTGAAACCCCGTAATACCAGGTCGAGCCGCATAACTCGGAGAAGAGGAGCCGCCGGCCGTCGCCGATCTCGACCATGCCGGCACGCAACCTTGGCTCGGCATTTGTCGAGAGCCTGAAATCGGCAATATCGGCGCGGCGCAATTCGCGGGTGAGTCGCAGATACGAGGAGTAGGGCGTCAGCGGGACACTGTTGGCGAGCGGCATTACACGCTCCGAACACAGCGCTTCGGCCGCGTTGATCGCACGCCGCGACCCGCTGAGGGGAAAGCTGACCTCTGCGCCTCCGGCGAAGGTGATTGCAAGCCGGGTCCCGGCGCGGATCGGTTCCAGCGCACGGTTCGGGATCACGATCTCGATGCCCGCGGGCAGCGCCTTCGAAGCTGCCTCAAACGTCTCGCGCGGCAAGGCAAGCGTCGCCGTGCCGTCGGCGCCCTCGACGACAGCGTCGGGTTCGAGAGACAGGACAAGCGTCCACACCTGCTCGGCGCAGGACATTGTGGCCGCCGCGACCGGGGAATCCGGTTCCGGAGTCGGGAGCGTGATACGAGCCTCGAAGTCCTCGGGCGTCCACACGCTCTGAGCCGCGGCTGGCGAGATCATCGCAGCCGCGCCTACCGAAGCGAAGAGGCACCGCAACGCCCTAAACATCGATCCCGAACACCTGTGCGATAGCAATGAGACTCTCTCAGTCAACACGGGTCCCTGTTCAAATGGGAATCACCAAAAAGTCTATCGGCCAAAGCGCCGGCGACAAAGCGATCTCTTGGCACGGCTCGCACGGCTGGCCGCCCACTTGCCGGTCCGGCGATACCTGATATTAGTGCCGCCCGAAATTACCGGCCGTCCCGCGGCTGGCCATTCCTTATGATCGGGGTTCCGTGATGTCGAAGTGGAAAGACGTGAAAAAGGTCGTGCTCGCCTATTCCGGCGGTCTGGACACGTCGATCATCCTCAAATGGTTGCAGACGGAGCTCGGCGCCGAGGTCGTGACCTTCACCGCCGATCTCGGCCAGGGTGATGGAGACCTCGAGCCGGCGCGCCGGAAGGCCGAGATGCTCGGCATCCGGGAGATCTACATCGAGGACGTGCGCGAGGAATTCGTGCGCGACTTCGTCTTCCCGATGTTCCGGGCAAACGCGGAATACGAGGGGCTGTACCTGCTCGGTACGTCCATCGCCCGTCCCCTCATCTCGAAGCGCCTGGTGGAGATCGCCGCCGAGACGGGCGCCGACGCCGTCGCGCACGGGGCGACCGGCAAGGGCAACGACCAGGTGCGTTTCGAGCTTTCGGCCTATGCGCTCAACCCCGATATCAAGGTGATCGCGCCCTGGCGCGACTGGACGTTCAAGTCGCGCACCGACCTGATCGACTTCGCCGAGAAGCATCAGATCCCGATCGCCAAGGACAAGCGCAACGAAGCGCCGTTCTCGGTCGATGCGAACCTGCTGCACTCCTCGTCGGAGGGCAAGGTCCTCGAGGACCCCTGGCAGGAGCCGCCGGAATATGTCCACCAACGGACGATTTCGCCGATGGACGCTCCGGACAAGGCAGCCGACATCGTCGTGTCCTTCCGCAAGGGAGACGCCGTGGCGATCGACGGCAAGGAAATGTCGCCCGCGACCCTGCTTGCGGCCCTCAATGACCTGGGGCGCGACAATGGCATCGGCCGACTCGACCTCGTCGAGAACCGCTTCGTCGGGATGAAGAGCCGCGGCGTCTACGAGACGCCGGGCGGCACGATCCTGCTGCAGGCGCATCGGGCTATTGAGTCGATCACGCTCGACCGTGGCGCCGCGCACCTCAAGGATGAACTGATGCCGCGCTACGCGGAACTGATCTACAACGGTTTCTGGTTCTCGCCAGAACGCGAGATGCTGCAGGCGCTGATCGACAGGAGCCAGGAAGACGTCGAAGGCGATGTGCGCCTCAAGCTCTACAAAGGCAATGTCATCGTCACGGGCAGGCAGTCGCCGAAGTCGCTCTACCGCAACGACCTCGTCACCTTCGAGGACGACCGCGGCGCCTACGACCAGAAGGACGCCGAGGGCTTCATCAGGCTCAACGCACTGCGTTTGCGCACACTCGCGGCACGGAAGCGGAGCGACTAGCGCCTGGTCAGCTTTTTGGGCGCTTGGCGCCCTTGTTCAGATCCGTGCGTGCGCGAACGTCCTTGTCGAGTTTTCTGAAGCTCTCATCCATATCGTCCGCAGCCGGTTTCTCCAGCGGCATTGAGTGGCGTTCGTTGCGGACGTTCGTCTGATCATCCGCCTGCAGCCGGTTGGCGCCCATCCGCTGGGCGGCGAAATCGCTCTCGCCCAGCTTGCCGGGATCGCGGCGGGTGATTGATCGCTTGTCGGCCATGTTTCGCTCCTTTCTCATTGCACAACGGCAAGGAAGTGAGCGTGTTCCCGATGCGGAACGTTGGCCGCATCCGGTTGGCGCGGTCGGCCGCCGGAATTACGGCCCGTCGATCTCGGCTCCGATGATGGCGATGGCCTGCTGGTATACCTTCGCGGCGTTCCAGCCCTGCAGGGCAGCGAAGTTGGGCTGCCCGGGCTGGTAGCCGGCCCCAGGCCGCCAGCCGTGGCCGCGCAGGAAATTGGCAGTCGAGGCGAGGGCGTCGGGCCGGCTGCGGATGAGGTCGATGCCGCCGCCGTCCATGTCGACGCCGTACTTCAGCACATTGGCGGGCAGGAACTGCGTCTGGCCGATCTCGCCATGCGCGGCGCCGATCGCCTGGGGAGAGAGCCAGCCCCGGTCGACCAGTTCAAGCGCCGCATAGAGGTGATTGGTGAAGAACTCTGGACGGCGGCAGTCATATGCAAGCGTGGCCACCGCCGAAAGAATGTTGGAATTGCCCATATAGCCGCCGAAGCCGGTTTCCATGCCCCAGATGGCGATCAGCGGGCCGGCCGGCACGCCATAGCGGCGCTCGATCTCACCGAACAGCTGGGCATTCTGCCGCTTGAGCGTCTTGCCCTTGGCAACAATGGCGCGGGCGCCGCGTTTGGCCATGAACTGGTCGAGCGAGAGCTTGAAGCTCTTCTGTCCGCGGTCGGCCTTGATGGTGGAGGTGGCGTAGCTGGTGCCGGCCAACGCCCTGAGCCCGCGGTTTCCGATGCCCTTGCCGGCGGCCTGGCGGCTGAATTCCGCCTTCCAGGCTTCGAAGCCACTCGCATTGTTTCCGCACGTGGCGGCCTGCGCGGCGCCCGGGAGGCTGGCGATCGCCAGAATCGACATTGCGAGAATGGAACGCCTGGCCCGTGCCGACATCATCCGCTGCTCCTTCATGATTCGTTTCGTCCCGAAAAACTGCCAGCGAATACTGGTCTTGTCACTCCGGGGTCGCATGCCTCGTCCAGCGCCTTCGCCATCCAGCCTGTTACTTGAAAAGCTTCATATGGGGGAGCCGGAAGCCAATAAGATGTCGAAGTTGTGATCGTAGTATCAAGCAGCGGTCGTGACGTCAGTCGGCGGCATGCCGTTAACCCCAGGTAAGCCTTAACTCTCCCTAAATTCCTGAAGGGTTAGGCTTGATCCTGGCCGCACAAGCCGGCCGGGGCGAACTTGGGGCGGACGGGGCGCATGCTGAAATCAGTACCGGCAGGTTTGAAGTCTGCCTTGGCTACAAGCTTGCGGCTGCGCGTTTTCGCACTCACAGCAGCGGTGTTCCTCACGCTTGGGGTTCTCGCCTTCTTCTCCTTCAATCATATCGTCGACCAGACAGCGTTGAAGCTGGGCACGCTGGTTGCCGAAAAGCAGGTCCAGTACGACCGCTATCGCGGACTCGAAACGCTGATGCGGGAGGTCGGCCTCGCCGAGACGCTGGCGCGGGCGCCGGCGGTGCTCGCGTGGGCCGCCGAGGAAGAGAATCCGGAAGTACGCGCGCGAGGCCTCGCCGAGCTCGAGCACTACCGGCTCGCCTTCCGCGACCGCAGTTACTTCTTCGTCATCGACGGCTCCGGCAACTACTATTTCAACGATCGCGACAACAGCTACGCCGGCGACCAGTATCGCTACACGCTTTCGCCGGACAACCCGCGCGACGGCTGGTACTACACCACAATCGCCAACGGGCCGGGTTGCCAGCTCAACGTCGACAATGACGACAATCTGGCGGTCACGAAGGTATGGATCAACTGCGTGGTCGAGCAGGACGGCCGCACGCTCGGTATCATAGGCACCGGCCTGGACCTGTCGACGTTTATCGGCCAAGTGGTCAATACCGAGCAGGCCGGAGTTGAAAGTCTCTTCGTCGACCGCAGCGGGGCGGTGCAGGCGAGCCGCGACGCGCGAAAGATCGACTTCCACACCCTGACCAAGGCCGACAAGAACAAGAAGACCGTTTTCCAGATGGTGGACAGCGAAGGAGCCCGCGCCCGCCTGTCTGACATGCTTGCCCAGGTATCGTCGCGGCGCGCCGTCGTGGCGGTGGACTTCCTTGAAATCGACGGGCGCCGGATGCTCGCCGGCATCGGTTATCTCGACAGGATCGGCTGGTACAACGTCACCCTGATGGACGTGGACAAGATCATCGACCGCAGGCTGTTCCTGCCGATCGCCGCGCTTCTGTTCACGATGATGGCGGCGGCCGTGATGCTGGTCACCTGGCTGTTCAAGAAGAGCGTGCTCGACAGGCTGGCGCTGGCGGAGTCCTCGCTGAGACGCGTCGAGCAGGGCGACTACCGGATCGGGACTGCGGATCCCGGGGAAGACGAGATCGGCCGGCTTTCGCACGCGCTCCACACGATGGCGGCGGCAGTCCAGGAACACACCGGCACTCTGGAGAGCGCGGTGCGCGAACGCACCCAGCAGCTGGAAGCGATCGCCTATGTGGATCTGCTGTCGGGCGTGGCAAACCGGCGAGGCTTCTCAGACAGGTGCGAGCAGACGATACGGAGGGCGCGGCGGCGCGGCCTGGGCACCGGTCTCCTTCTCCTGGACATCGATCGTTTCAAGGCCCTCAACGACAGCCACGGGCACAAGGCAGGTGACGATATCGTCAAGGAGGCCGCTCGGCGAGTGACGGGAACGCTGCGCGAAAGCGATTTCTGCGGCCGGTGGGGCGGGGACGAGTTCGTGGTGATGATCGCGGATTGCGATCAGGCGGTGCTGCAGAGCGCGGCGCTGCGCATCCTCAATGCCTTCCGGGGGCAGCCATTCCCTCATTCCGAGGGGCGCGCGACAAGGCTGACAACGAGTATCGGAGCTCATCTGCTCGGCGACGCGGATACGCTGGAATCGGCGGTGAGCAGCGCCGACATGGCGCTCTATGCGGCCAAGAGCGGCGGTCGCAATCGTCTCGTGGTCTTCGATCCGCAACTGCATGGGGCTATAGGCAGCAAGGTGGCCTGACCCCCGAGCGGCCGAGAACAGCTCGGGTTGGCATTCTCCAATTAACCGGCAGCAAAAATGCGTGATTTCCGCACGCCTCCCCCATGGCGGAACGAATTTCCGCATATTCAGTTTTGCGCTCCGAGGGACAAAACCAAGGAGAACAAAGATGAAGAACGCGCTTTACGTTTCCGCGGCCGCCGTGCTGCTCGCAATGTCCGCCCCGGCCTATGCCCAGCAGGCGGTCAGCGCCACCACCGACCTCAACATCCGCCAGGGTCCCGGCCCGCAGTATCCCGTGGTCGGTGTCATCGGCGTTGACGGCCAGGCTCAGCTCGAAGGCTGCGCGCAGGGCAGCAAGTGGTGCATGGTCAGCTACAACGGTGTCCAGGGATGGGCCTATTCGGACTATCTGGTCGCCGATGTTTCCGGCCGTGAGATGATAGTCACCGAACGCATCGCCGAAGTTCCGAGCGTCACCTATGAGCGTCCCGCCGGCGGCGACGCGGTTGCGGGCGGCGGCACGGCGGGTATGGCAACCGGCGCGATCGCCGGCGCCATCATCGGCGGCCCGATCGGCGCTGCGATCGGTGGCGTCGCGGGTGCTGCGACGGGTGCTATCGCGGGCAGCGTCGTGGAGCCGACTGCGGAAGTGACCACGTACGTCCGCGAAAACCGCGTCGATCCGGTCTATCTGGATGGCGAGGTGGTAGTCGGTGCGTCGCTGCCTTCGAACGTCGAAGTGTACGAGGTCCCCAACTACGAGTACCGCTATGTGTACGTGAACGAGGTACCGGTTCTCGTAGAGCCGGAGACCCGCCGTATCGTGCATATCGTGCGCTAACCCGCACGTAGCTGAAGATCCCCGGCCGTCGGCCGGGGATCTTTTTTTGCGCGGCTGCCCACGGCTCAGTGCCTGTGACTGCCGCGATTTACGGCGTGGCCGATCACCTCGGCGTCGCTGCCGTTGCAGCGATCGGCGGCGCCTTCGAATTCCAGCGTGGAGTGAGCGGTATTGAAACGCTCCTTCAGGAGCGCCTTCAGGCTGGCCTTGATAGCCGCCGCCTCGGGTTCCCTGCCCTCGGCAATCACCACGTGGGCCTCGAGGGCATTCTGACGCTCGTCGATCGCCCAGACATGCAGGTGATGCACCTCGGCGACGCCGTCTGCGGTGCGCACCGCGTCAACCAGCGCTCCGACGTCGATCCCGGGCGGCGTGCCGAGCATCAGCATGCGGATCGCCCCGCCGATCTCGGAAAACGCCATCCACAGGATGTAGCCGGCGATCAACAGCGTCGCGATGGGATCAACTACGTGCCAACCCTGCGTGATGATCAAGGTGCCGGCCACGATCACGGCTACCGAACCGAGCGCATCCGCGAGATTGTGCAGGAAGGCGGCGCGGATGTTCATGCTCTCCTTCGACAGCGCGTAGGTGAGCAGGGCGGTGACAAGGTCGATAACCAGGGCAATTGCGGCGATGATGACTATGATCCAGCCCGCCACGGGCTCCGGCTCGAAGAAGCGAAGGATTGCTTCGTAGACCAGATAGAAGCCAACCAGGATCAGCGTGGTGTAGTTGATGAGCGCAGCGACGATTTCGGCGCGTACGTAGCCGAATGTCATGCGCTCGTCGGCCCGGCGCCGTGCGATCTTCCGCGCCGCGAAGGCAATCACCAGCGAAACCGCGTCGGAGAAGTTGTGGAGTGCGTCGGCTATCAGCGCCAGGCTTCCGGCCGCGATGCCGCCCACCACCTGAGCTACGGTCAACCCGACATTGACGAGGACGGCCCAGAAAACCCGCCGGTCGCCGGCCTCCTCGTCGACGTGGTGGTGATGATGATGCGCGCTCATGCTCAGTCCTTACAGCCCCGATGCCGGCGGTTTGCAACCTCTAGCCCCTAGAGGTGCAAGCACTTTCTGCGCCGGAAAGAGCGACCCGTGCCGGAACAAACGTCGCGCCCCCCTGTTCGTGTGCAAAGGAAGTCCGCTTGCCCAGCCCTCCGCAGCCCAAGACAGCTAATGCCGACCGTCGCATCCTGATATGGGGCGCTTCCGCGCTCGGTTTCTCGCTCGGTGGATTCTTCGACGGGATTCTCCTGCATCAGATCCTGCAATGGCACCACCTCCTTTCCGGGTTGGAGGGCAGTGGCGACATCCGCATGCAGGTGATCGCCGACGGCGTCTTTCATGCGCTCATGTACGTCGTCGCCGCGGTCGGCCTGTTCCTCGTCTGGCGTGGGCGTGCCGCGCTTGGCCTGCCGACAGCGGGAAGAACGGTCGCAAGCACCGGCCTGATCGGCTTCGGCGTCTGGCACGTGGTGGACACGCTGTTGTCACACTGGATCACTGGAATTCATCGTATCAGACAAGACAGCGAGATCCCGCTGTTCTGGGATCTCGTCTGGCTCGTGGCGTTCGGAATCGTGCCCCTGGCGATCGGCTGGTTGCTGAAACCGCGCGGCGGTCCCGGCCGACCCCACGGCGGCAAGGTGGCGGCGACGCTTCTGGTACTGGCGGTACTGGGCGCCGCTCCGCTCGCGGCCATTCCGCCGCGCGACGTTAGCGGTGCCGTCGTCGTGTTCTCGCCGGGGCTCGAGCCGGCGCAGATGATGGCGGCGGTGCAGTCGGTGGCGGGCAGGGTGGTGTGGTCCGACCAGTCCGGCACCATATGGGCGATCGACCTCGACAACCCTGGCGATGCCCGCGGCCTCTACGGCCGTGGCGCCCTGCTGGTCAGCAACTCGCTGATACCTGCCGGCTGTCTCGACTGGATCAGGGCTGGACCCAGGGCCACGGATACGCCGGCGCCGGCCCGAACTTGACTTTGCCGTGCTTTTCCTGTCTATCCGCCTCGAATTCCGCGACGAGTGACAACTCCGAGCAGCCGACCGGGACGATCCTGTACGACAGAGGATAGCGATCCCGGAGGTCAACACCCGGCAGCGCGATGCGCCCCCGGGTGCTCTTCGGCTTTGCGTTGTTGCCGGTCGGGCTTGGGCCTGGGCTGCGGAAACACTACCTCTCGTGTCATCTGACGCGAGACAAGAGGAAAGCGGATGTTCGAGAGCCTTCAGGAACGACTTGGCTCCATTCTGAACGGCCTTACCGGGCGCGGCGCGCTGTCGGAGGCCGATGTCGCGGCCGCGCTGCGCGAGGTCCGCCGCGCGCTCATCGAGGCCGACGTCGCGCTCGACGTGGTGCGTTCCTTCACCGAGAAAGTGCGCGAGAAGGCGGTCGGCGCCGCCGTCCTGAAGTCGATCAAGCCCGGCCAGATGGTCGTCAAGATCGTCCATGACGAGCTCGTCGAGATGCTGGGCGCGGAAGGCGTCGCGATCGACCTCAATGCACCTGCGCCCGTCGTCGTCATGATGGTGGGCCTGCAGGGCTCGGGCAAGACGACGACCAGCGCGAAGATCGCGAAACGACTGTCCGATCGCCAGGGCAAGAAAGTGCTGATGGCGTCGCTCGACACGAGGCGTCCTGCTGCGCAGGAGCAACTGCGCCAGCTCGGCGAGCAGACGGGTGTCGCGACGCTTCCGATCATCGCCGGCCAGGGTCCGGTCGACATCGCCAAGCGTGCGGTGCAGGCTGCGAAGCTCGGCGGGCACGACGTGGTCATCCTCGACACCGCTGGCCGCACCCACATCGACGAGCCGCTGATGGTCGAGATGGCCGACATCAGGAAGGCCTCGAACCCGCACGAGATACTGCTCGTCGCTGACGCGCTGACCGGCCAGGACGCCGTCAACCTCGCCACCAACTTCGACAGCCGCGTCGGCATCACTGGCCTCGTGCTCACTCGCATGGACGGCGACGGGCGCGGCGGCGCCGCACTTTCCATGCGCGCCGTCACCGGCAAGCCGATCAAGCTCATCGGCGTCGGCGAGAAGATGGGCGCGCTGGAGGAGTTCCATCCCAAGCGCATCGCCGACCGCATTCTCGGCATGGGCGACATCGTCTCGCTCGTGGAGAAGGCCGCCGAAACCATCGACGCGGAGAAGGCCGCGGCGATGGCGAAGAAGATGCAGTCGGGGAAGTTCGACCTCGACGATCTCGCCGATCAGCTGCGCCAGATGCAGAAGATGGGCGGCATGGGTGGGATCATGGGCCTCATGCCCGGCATGGGCAAGATGAAGGACCAGATGGCCGCCGCCGGCCTCGACGACCGCATGTTCAAGCAGCAGCTCGCGATCATCTCCTCGATGACCCGGGCCGAGCGCTCCAATCCGGACATGCTCAAGCACAGCCGCAAGCAGCGCATCGCCAGGGGTTCGGGCACCGACGCGGCCGCGATCAACAAGCTGCTGAAGATGCACCGCCAGATGGCCGACATGATGAAGGCGATGGGCGGCAAGGGCAAAGGCGGCGGCATGATGCGCGCCGCCATGGGTGGCCTCGCGTCGAAGATGGGCCTGGGCGGCCTTGGCGGGGGCATGGGCGGCATGCCCGACCTGTCGAAGATGGACCCCAAACAGCTCGAAGCACTGCAGAAGCAGGCGGAGGCCGCAGGCCTCGGCGGCGGGTTGCCGAAGGGCCTGCCCGGAGGTCTTCCGGGAATGGGCGGCATGAAGCTTCCCGGGTTGCCCGGCGGCGGCTTTCCGGGCCTGCCGAAAGGCAAGAAATGAGGGCGTCACGTGATACCGCACGGTCATTGTCGGGCGAACGGCCGGTCGTCCGGCCACGTCCCGACGCGGACATCGGGGGAGTGCGATGAACGAGGCTGAAAAGGCGCGCGCATTGCTGGCTGAATACCGCGTCTCCATCGACAACATCGATGCTGCGCTGATCCACATGCTGGCCGAGCGTTTCCGCTGCACCAAGGCAGTAGGCAAGCTCAAGGCCAACCACGGGTTGCCCGCCGCCGATCCGGCGCGGGAAGCGCAGCAGATCGCACGTCTCAGGCAGCTGGCGAAGGATGCCAGCCTCGATCCCGATTTCGCGGAGAAGTTCCTGAACTTCATCATCCGCGAGGTCATCAGACACCACGAGGCGATCGCGGCCGGGGAAGCCGCCGACTCGTGATGACACCCTCAACCGACAGACAGAACGCCTTTTAGGAGAAAGAAAATGGCACTGAAGATTCGTCTGGCCCGCGCGGGCTCCAAGAAGCGCCCCTACTACCATGTGGTGGTAGCCGACGTACGCAGCCCCCGTGACGGCCGTTTCATCGAGCAGCTCGGCTCGTGGAACCCCATGCTGCCGAAGGGCGAGAAGCGCGTGACGCTGAACGAGGACCGTATCAAGCATTGGCTCGGCCAGGGTGCGCTGCCGACCGACCGCGTGCTGCGCTTCCTCGACGAGGCCGGCATCGCCAAGCGCGATGCCCGCTCGAACCCGAACAAGGCCGCGCCCGGCAAGAAGGCGCAGGAGCGCCTGGCCGCCGCGAAGCAGGCGGAGGAAGATGCAGCCGCCAAGAAGGCGGAGGCGGAAGCCGCTGCCGCGGAGGCTGCAGCCGCTCCGGCCGAGGAAACCGCTGCCGAGGAAACGGCTTCCTGATCGGCTTCCTGATCGGGACTGCGTGATCCAAAAGGCGGGCCTAAGCCCGCCTTTTTTGTGTTGACCGCAAATTTATGTGTAGATACACATATGGCATGACCGATGCCACGGACTTCGCCGACTGCCGAAACTGCCTGTGCCTTGAAGCGCGACGCAATGCTCAGCTCCTGACTCGCGCCTATGAGCGGCGACTGCGGCCGCACGGGCTGACGATCAACCAGTTCTCGCTTCTGTCCTCGCTTATTCTCGGCGGACCGCAGCCCTTGGCCGGCCTGGCGGAGCGGCTCGGCGTCGAGCGCACCACGCTGGTGCGCAATGTTGCACTCGCCGAGAAGGAAGGACTGGTGGAGACGAGGCCGGAGCGTTCCGGTCGACGGCAACTGGTCGACATCACGCTCCAGGGCCGCGCCAGGGCGATCGAGGCCCTTCCTGCCTGGCGCGCGGCACAGACGGAGGCGCGGGACGCGTAGGGGACGGGGCCACCGGGGAGGGACCGGCACGTCATTTCTCGCCGTTTATAGTGTATATGCACAGGAAGGAAAAAGGACATGATGCTGGATTCCATCGGAGGCATTCTGCTCACGGCCGCGATGGTCGTGAACCTCAACGCGGTCATTGGCGCACTGGCCGTACCGAAGTCGGCGAAGCTCGCCATCACGACCATGGTCGGCCTGTGGGTGGGGTTGCAGGTTTCGCTGGCGACCGGCGCATTCGCCAGCCCCATAACCGCCACGGTGCCGCTTATCGGCATGATGATGGCCGTGCCGGTGCTTGCCGTGGCGCTTGCCGCATGGCGGTCGCCGAGCGCTCGTCGGTCGCTGCTCGCCCTGCCCACGCCGCTCTTGATAGGCCTGAACTTCGGCCGCGTGTTCGGCCTCTTCTTTCTTCTTCTGGCGGCGACCGGCCGGCTCGGCGGTCCCTTCCCGCAATTCGCCGGCTGGGGCGACGTCATCACCGGCCTGGCGGCAGTCCCCCTGGCCTATCTGGCAGTCAGGCGGACCCTTTCACGCGGCCTCGCCGCAGTGTGGAACTATTTCGGCGCCGCGGACCTGCTGCTTGCCGTGACGCTGGGCACCGTCTCGACCGCAGGCTTCGTGCTTCAACTGATCGAGGCGGGAGCCGGGTCGGAAGCCATCGTGCATCTGCCGTGGTCGCTCATCCCCACGGTGCTCGTTCCGTTCTACCTGATCCTGCACGGCATTGTCTTCGCGCAGCTTCGTGCCGGCGCGGGGGCCGGGGACGACAGTCCCTTGGGCCGGGTCGCCGCGGCTTGACGAGCGCCGCCGGCAATGGCCGGGGTACCGCACCGGCCATACTCGCGCCACATCGAGCGGGCAGCACAACGGGTGCCTGGTCGGCCGGAAGCCGGGATGATGTTCGTGCCGGCTGGCCGCCCCCATCAATCACGGAATTCCCCGCCCCATGACGAGACTAGCCGCAGCACTTCTCCTCGCGTTCGCATGCTTGCCGTCCATGGCGACCGCGGCGGAACTCGTCCTCGTCGAGGTCAAGGGCTGCGTCTACTGCATCCGCTTCAACAAGCAGATGGCAGGGCCCTACCAGGCGAGCGAAATCGGGCGGAAAGTTCCCCTTCGCCGCGTCAACCTTATGGAGCGCTGGCCTGCCGACCTGCAGGCCGTGGACCGGCCGCCCTACACGCCGGTCTTCATCCTCGTCGAAGACGGCAGGGAAGTCGGCCGGTTCAACGGCTACGTGAATGCCAGGCAGTTCCATCGCGACCTGAGACGGCTTCTCGACGCAAACGGCTGACAAGCCGGCGAAATTTCCGTTCGGGAAGGCGTTGCCCGGAACAATATCCGGACGCCCCGGCGTCTTCGTTCTCCTGTTTTCTTGCTATATCCGCGCCTCACGCAAATTCGTTTGACGCAGCGGTTTCACCCGGTCGACAGTAGGCTATGATGTCCGGCGCAAATCGAGCACCGGATCCAATCTCCGTCGCGCCCAGGAACCGCCCATGACCCTGCACGACGTCGCTCTCGACGACAAATACGACCTCTCCAAGGAGCGCATTTTCGTCTCGGGCGCGCAGGCGGTGATCCGCATGCTGCTCATGCAGCGCGAGCGGGACCGGCTGGCAGGCCTCCGCACCGCGGGCTTCGTGTCGGGATATCGCGGCTCGCCGCTCGGCGGGTTCGACCAGCAGCTGTGGCGGGCGAAGAAGCAGCTCGCCGCCTCCGACATCGTCTTCCAGCCCGGCCTCAACGAGGAACTGGCAGCTACCGCCTGCTGGGGATCGCAGCAGACGGAACTGCTGGGCGAGGGCAAATACGACGGCGTGTTCTCCGTCTGGTACGGCAAGGGGCCTGGCGTCGATCGCTCCGGCGATGTCTTCCGCCACGCCAATCTCGCAGGCTCGTCGAAATATGGCGGGGTGCTCGCCATGATGGGCGACGACCACAACGCCGAATCCTCCACCGTGGCCCATGCGACGGAGTTCCTCTTCGTCGACACGATGATCCCGATCCTCAATCCCGCCGGGGTGCAGGAACTCATCGACTACGGGCTTTACGGCTACGCGCTGTCGCGCTTCGCCGGCACGTGGACGGCGATGAAATGCGTCAAGGACAATATCGAATCGACGGCCTCGGTCGACGCATCGCTGGAGCGCGTCCGGATCGTCTATCCCGAATTCGACATGCCGCCCGGCGGCCTCAACATCCGCCACGAGATCGACCAGCTCGGCCAGGAGGCGCGGCTCCACGAATACAAGCGCGCGGCGGCGGCGGCGTTCATCACCGCCAACAGGCTCAACCGCATCGTCTATTCGGGCGGGCCGAAGGCGAAGATCGGCATCGTCACGGTCGGCAAGTCGTATCTCGACGTACGCCAGGCGCTCGACGACCTGGGCGTGGACGAGGCGCGCGCCAACCTGCTCGGGCTGCGCCTGCTCAAGGTGGCGGCGCCGTGGCCGTTCGACTACGAGCACATGCGCGAGTTCGCCCAGGGGCTCGAGATGATCGTGGTCGTCGAGGAGAAGCGCTCGCTTCTGGAAACGCAGGTGCGCGAGCATCTCTACGGCACTGCCCATCACCCTGTCGTCGTCGGCAAGCGCGACGAGCGGGGCGACTGGCTGTTCCCTGCCAAGGCGGCGCTCGACCCGAACGACATAGCGATAGCGCTGGGCGAGCGCATCCTGCGGGTGATCGGCCCGTCGGAGGACATCGCGGCGAAGGTTTCGAAGCTCCGGCAGTTCCAGGCGATGCTTGCGGATACCGTCGACGTCGGCTCGCGTACGCCGTATTTCTGCTCGGGATGCCCGCACAACACATCGACCAAGGTTCCCGACGGCTCGATCGCGGGGGCGGGCATCGGCTGCCATTTCATGGCGCTCTGGATGGACCGAGCCACGGTCGGCTTCACGCAGATGGGCGGAGAGGGCGCACAGTGGATCGGCCAGGCGCCGTTCTCCCAGCGCGACCACCTGTTCCAAAACCTGGGTGACGGCACCTACAACCACTCGGGCGTGCTGGCGCTCCGCTTCGCGCTCGGCACCGACGCCAACATCACCTACAAGATCCTCTACAACGATGCGGTCGCGATGACCGGCGGGCAGCCGCACGAGGGCAACCTGACCGTCGACATGATCGCGCGGCAGGTTCGCGCGGAAGGGGTGGAGCGCATCGCGGTCGTCACCGACGAACCGGACAAGTATGGCGGCGTGGCAGCATTCCCGGCGGGTTCGACCTTCCATCACCGTGACGACCTCGACGCGGTGCAGCGCGAGTTGCGCGAGGTTAAGGGCGTCTCGGTCCTGATCTACGACCAGACCTGCGCCGCGGAAAAGCGTCGCAGGCGCAAGCGCGGCACCTTTCCCGATCCCGACAAGCGGGTGATCATCAACGAACTGGTCTGCGAGGGCTGCGGCGACTGCGGCGTGAAGTCGAACTGCGTGTCGGTGCAGCCGCTGGAGACCGAATTCGGCCGCAAGCGGCGCATCGACCAGTCGAGCTGCAACAAGGACTTCTCTTGCGTCAACGGCTTCTGCCCGTCCTTCGTCACCGTGCATGGCGGGACGCTGAAGAAGGCCGAGGGGCAGGCGGGCGCGGCGGATGCTCTCGCAGGCGTCCCGGAGCCGGCTGTATTCCCGCTCGGCGCTTCCGGATGGTCCTCCATCGTCGACGGCATCGGGGGCACCGGGGTCGTCACGATCGGCGCCATCCTCGGCATGGCCGCCCATCTCGAAGGCAAGGGCTGCGGCATGATCGACATGGCCGGGCTCGCCCAGAAGGGCGGCGCCGTGTTCTCGCACCTGCGGATCGCCAGGACCCCGGACGAGATCCACGCCATCCGCGTCTCCGCCGGCAAGGCCGACCTCGTTCTCGGCTGCGATCTGGTCGTTTCCGGCTCGAAGAAGGTGCTGTCGGCGGTGCGCGAGGGCGAAACGATTTTCGTGGTCAACACGGCGGAGGTGATGCCGGGTGACTTCACGCGTTCTGCGGACTTCTCGCTGCCGACGGAGCGCATAAGGCGCGCCATCCGCAAGGCGGCCGGCGACGACAAGGCCTACTTCTTCGACGCGACGCGCGCGGCGACCGCGCTGTTCGGCAATTCGGTGGGCGCCAACATGTTCATGCTCGGCTTCGCCTGCCAGCATGGCGGACTTCCGGTTTCGCCGGCTGCGGTGGAGCGCGCGATCGAGCTTAACGGTCAGGCCGTGGCAATGAACCTAGCCGCCTTCCGCTGGGGCCGCAGGGCCGCGCATGAGCCGCGCGTCGTGCAGGCCATGGTGGATCGCTCCACGAAGCCGGCGGAGCGGCTCGCGGACACGCTGGACGAGATCGTGGCGCGTCGCGCCGCATTCCTGGCTGCCTATCAGAGCGAGGCGTATGCGGAGCGCTACCGCGCGCGCGTCGCAAGCGTCCGCGCCGCCGAGAACGCGGCCGTGGCTGGGTCCACGGCGGTGACGGAAGCCGTCGCCCGCTCCTTGTTCAAGCTCATGGCCATCAAGGACGAATACGAGGTCGCACGGCTTTACACCGACGGCTCGTTCAAGCGCCAGCTCGCCGCCGAGTTCCAGTCGTACGAGAAGCTGGAGTTCCATCTCGCGCCGCCGATCCTTGGGCGCAAGGGCAGCGACGGCAAGCCCCGCAAGTCCAGCTTCGGCCCCTGGATGATGACCGGCTTCCGCGTGCTCGCGGCGCTGAAAGGCCTGCGCGGCACGGCGCTCGACATCTTCGGCTATTCGGCCGAGCGCAGGATGGAGCGCCGGCTTCTGGCGGAATACGAGGCCGATATCGCCCTTATCGCGGGCAAATTGGCTGCCGATCGCGTGGAAGCGGCGGCCGCGCTCGCCTCCGTGCCGCAGCTCATCCGCGGCTTCGGGCATGTGAAACAGGCGAATGCCGAAAGGGCGGCCGCCGAGCGGCGGAGGCTCATCGGCAGGCTGGATGCACCGGTCGGGGGACACGCGCTCCAGGCGGCCGAATAGCCAGCCGCCAAAGCCCGCCTTTCCATTAGATAAAGCTTTATTAATCTGCATATGCGATGGAAGGCTTGCAGGAACGCGGGTCTTTCTCGGTGAAAATCGGCAAGAACGAAATCTCCGACGACATCTACACGGGATTCATCCGGTCGCTCTTCAACGATCCCGGAATCCTGCTGATCGGCGCCGCGTGTCACAGCCTCATGGGCGTGCTCACCTACTTTTCGTCGCGTGAGCCGATCTATCTCTGGCTGGCCGGCGCGCTGCTGGCTGCGGGCATCTATCGCTTTTACGGCATCCGCAAGGGACAGCGGGCCGGCAATTTCGGTGGCATTGAAGCTGCGCGGAAATGGGAACGATACTACCTCGTAGGAGGTACTATCCAGGCCTTCTTCATGGGCCTGTTCTGTTTCGTTGCCCTGGTGGTCAAGCCGGATCCGTTCGGTGAACTCGCCGCTGTGGCGGTTGTGATGGGTTCCACAGTCACGATTGTCGGCCGCAACTATGGGTCCAAGACCATGGTCGCGGTGCAGGCCTTCACCGTTGTGCTTCCCATAGCGGCCGGCCTCGTGCTGAAGGGCTACTACAACTACGTCATTCTCGGTCTCTACATCGTCCCGTTCATCTACATCATCACGCGCATGGCCAAGCACGTGCGCACCGTGCTCTTCAACGCCCTGCTGCAGGAAAAGATATCGGCCCGCATCGCGGAGCGTTTCGACCGCGCGCTCAACACGATGTCGCACGGCCTGATCATGCTGAGCCCGGAGAGCCGGGTCGTGGTCGCCAACTCCGAGGCGGCAAACGCCTTGCAGGTCGACCAGCCGGACAAGCTGCTCGGGCGCTCGCTCAGGGCCGTGCTGATGCGCGGCGTGGCCGGTGGAATGCTGTCGCTCAAGGACAGCCGCTACGTCGAGACGCAGCTCACGCGCGCGCTGCGCGAGGGCCGCGACCGCAAGCTGCAGATACGGTCCGCCAACGGTCGCCATTTTGAGCTGTCGGCGCGTTCAGGCAATGACGAACTCGGCGTCGTCACGTTCGAGGAGATCACGGCTCGCGTCGAAGCCGAGGAGCGCATCCGCTACATGGCGCGCTACGATAGCCTGACCAACTTGCCCAACCGTGCCTGGCTGCACGAGCTGGTGGGCGAGATGATCAGCGGCGGCGATCCGAACCGCTACTGTGCGATCGTGGTCTTCGACCTCGACGACTTCAAGAGTGTCAACGACACTCTCGGCCATCCCATCGGCGACGGACTGATCTGCGCTGTCGCCGAAAAACTGGGACGTCTCGCTTCGGACGACGTCAAGGTAAGCCGTTTCGGCGGCGACGAATTCATGATCTTCTTCAACCAGCTGGCAGGCGAGGAGGAACTCACGGACCTGCTCGATCAGGTCTTCTCCGACCTGCAGGGCACGGTCGACGTCGCCGGTCACGCTCTCCGCGTACAGATGAGCGCCGGCGCCGTGCTGTCGCGCGCGCGGGACTCCGATGTGGACGGCATGATCGTCAAGGCCGACCTCGCGCTCTACAAGTCGAAGGAGCAGGGCAAGAACAGGTGGCGCCTGTTCGAGGCGATCATGGATGCAGAGTTCCGCAACCGGCAGCTTCTCAAGGCCGACCTGCGCAGTGCCGTGGAGGCCAGGGCGCTCAGGGTTGTCTACCAGCCCATCGTGTCGATGAACACCATGCGCATCGCCAGCTGCGAAGCGCTGTGCCGCTGGGACCACCCCGAACTCGGGCCGATATCGCCGGCCATCTTCATTCCGCTCGCCGAGGAGATCGGCATTATTGCAGACATCAGCACGTTCGTGCTCGAACAGGCCTGCGCGGAGTGCGTCAAGTGGCCGGAGCAGATCGGCGTTTCGGTCAATCTCTCGGCCAAGGATTTCCATAGTCACGACATCGTCGACAAGGTTCGGGCGGCACTTGCCGGTACCGGGCTGACGGCCTACCGGCTCGAAGTCGAAGTCACCGAGACAGCGCTTCTCGATGACAAATCGCACACCCGAGCGCTTCTGGACGAACTGAAATCCCTGGGCGTGCGCATCGCGCTGGATGATTTCGGCACAGGCTATTCGAGCTTGAGCTACCTTCACACGCTGTCGCTGGACAAGGTCAAGATCGACCGCAGCTTCCTGATGGACGTCACGCAAAACGCCCGTTCGCTCGAACTGGTCAAGGGCGTCGTAAACCTTTCCCGAGGGCTTGGCCTGCAGGTCACCATGGAAGGTGTGGAGACCTTCGACCAGCTTCGGGTGCTTTCGCAGTCGGTGCAGCCGGATCTCGTGCAGGGCTTCCTGTTCGGAGCCGCCCTCACTGCCTCCGGCATCGAGACCATGTCCAGCGTGACGTGGCCCTTCGCTGGCGAACTGCACGCTGCTTCTGCCGCCAAAGCCAAAAACTGAAGCCCGCTTGATTAAACTCAAGGCGCGCCTTTCGCGATTCCCCTACATGCCAATTAAGGTTAACGCAGAGTAAATAGCGCAAGTTTGAAATTTATCTTCGCCATGCGCTTAACTTCCGGTAATCTTTTAAGGTGGCGGCGCGAGGGTTCATATGCGTACGGAAGTGTCTGGCGAAGCACGGGAAGGCGGCCAACAGAAACCCCTTTCAGCATTCTCGCGCAGCGTGATGGACCTGCTGGAGCGCGTGGAATACAGGCGCTGCGAGAGCGGGGAGGACCTGGAGGCGGTCTATCGGCTCCGTTACAAAGCCTTCCACTCGCACGGTTTGCTTGACACCATTGTCGAACAGAAACTCGTAGATCATCTGGACGAGACGCCGAACTGCTACAGCTTCGGCGTTTTCATGGACAATGAACTCGTGTCCACGGTGCGGCTGCACCACCTGACGAAAGAAGTGCCGGCGGCGCCGATCATGACGGTGTTCGGCGACAGGCTGATGCCGCGGCTTGCACGCGGCGAAACCTTCATAGATCCCAGCCGGCTTTCCATCGATCCAGATCTCACATCATCTGCCAATCGGGCATTGCCCTATGTGACGCTGCGGCTGGCTGTTATCGCTAATTCCTATTTCGACACGACGAGCTGCGTTTCGATGATCCGAGGCGAGCACGCGGCGTTCTACAACAGGGTCTTCGGCTCGGTTCAGGTTGGCACGCCCAGACTCTATCCGCCCTTCACGATGCCGATCTACTTCTATGAATCACGCTGCGACGAGAACATGGCACGCACGGTGGAACGTTTCCCGTTCTTCCGCTCCACCGCCTTCGAACGGCGGATGCTGTTCCTCAGGGGCGTGCAGGGCGAGCCCGCCCCCCTCACCATCCTCCCCACGGCCAAGTATTTCAGGGACGCTGCCTGAGGCGGACGTCACGGAACGCGTCGTTTTCCTTGTCATCATCGCGGCCGGCGTCCATAAGCGGGCTCGGTCGCCGCGCTGCCGGAGGCGGCCGCAATGAGGCAGGATGAACGCCAGGGAAGACATTGCCCGAGAGGCGATCTGGGCGGGCGAGCTCAAGGAAGACGAGCTGGAGCGCGCTCGCCGCGGCATTGTCGAGCGGCATTTCCCGAAGGGCGCTTACGTTTGCCATCGCGGTGACCGCCTCGACTACTGGACGGGCGTCATTTCGGGGCTGGTCAAGATCAGCACGATCTCCCACTCTGGAAAGGCCATGACCTTTGCCGGCGCAGGCGCGGGCGGCTGGTTCGGCGAGGGTTCGGTGATCAAGGACGAGCCGCGCAAATACGACCTCGTCGCCATCCGCGACACGCGGCTCGCCATGATGCCTCGCTCGACCTTCATGTGGCTGTTCGAAAACAGCACCGGCTTCAACCGTTTCCTGGTGCGCCAGCTCAACGAGCGAATGGGGCAGTTCATCGCCACGATCGAATACGATCGCATACTGGGTCCCAAGGCCCGGGTGGCGCGCAACCTGTCATGGCTGTTCAACCCGGTGCTCTATCCTGGGGCCGGCGACGAGATCGAGATCAGCCAGGAAGAACTGGGTCTGCTGGCAGGCCTTTCCCGGCCGGTCGTGAACCGGTCGCTGCGCGAACTGGAAGAGGAGGGGCTGCTCGCAGTGTCGCATAACCGCATCACGGTGCTCAAGCTGGCTGCGCTGCGGAGCTACGACGCCTGAAGGCGCGGGAATTCGAGAGAAGTCGCGTGTGACTGCCGGCTTGCCGCCAGACTCTATGCGCCCATTTAAGAGACTAATTGGCGTCCTGTCTGTCAAGCCCCGTGTTGCGGAGCGCCGCGTTTCGTGGAAACCTTGCGAAAACAAAGGGCCCTCGGCACGGACCGCGGGTTAGGGAACAGGGCGGCAACGCCCGACGGGAGGAACGAGGTTTTGGCGCACGAGGCGGCTGAACTCGATACGTTTCCGAAATATCTGCTGCTCAACGCCGAACGTTTCGGCGACCGCCCGGCCATGCGCCACAAGGATTTCGGCATCTGGCAGAGCTGGAGCTGGAAGGAACAGCTCGAGGAGATACGCGCCTTCGCGATCGGGCTGAAGGCGATGGGGATCGGCCACGGCGACAAGGTCGCCGTCGTCGGCGCGAACCGGCCGCGCCTCTATTGGGCGATCGCCGCGCTGCAGTCGCTGCGCGCCATTCCCGTCCCGGTCTACGCCGACGCGGTGGCGGAAGAGATGGCCTACGTGCTCAGCCACGCAGGCGTGCGCGTCGCCATCGTCCAGGACCAGGAGCAGGTCGACAAGCTGCAGTCCTTCGCGGAAAGCATTCCCGCGCTGCGCACGCTGATCTACGACGAGCCGCGCGGGCTCGCGGACTACGACACGACCGACCTGAAATCATATGCCGACGTGCAGGAGGAGGGCCGCGCCATCATGCGGCGGGACGCTTCCGCCGCGGGGGATTGGGAGGCGAACATCCGCGCCGCGAGCGGCGACGACGTCTCGATCATGCTCTACACCTCGGGCACGACGGGCCGTTCCAAGGGCGTGATGATCCGCGCCGGCGCGGCGGTCAAGGCGGCGCGCGATACGGTCGAGTTCGACCGCATCACCGAGAAGGACAGCGTGCTCGCCTACTTGCCGCTCGCCTGGGTGGGCGACCATTATCTCAACTACGCGCAGGGTTATATCTCGGGCTTCTGCGTCAACTGCCCGGAAAGCCCGGAGACGGTGGCGCAGGACCTGCGCGAGATCGGCCCGACCTTCTACTTCGCCCCGCCGCGCATCTTCGAAGGCCTGCTCACCATGGTGACTATCCGCATGGAGGATGCGGGCCGGCTGAAGAAATGGCTCTTCCACCGCTTCGTGGCCCATGCGCGCAAGTACGGGGAGGCGATTCTCGAAGGCCGGCCGGTGCCGCTTGCCGCGCGGGCGCTCTACCTGCTCGGCGATTTCGTGGTCTACGGGCCGCTCAAGAACGTGCTCGGGCTGTCGAAGATCCGCATCGCCTACACAGCGGGTGAGGCGATCGGCGAGGAGCTGTTCTCCTTCTTCCGCTCGCTCGGCATCAACCTCAAGCAGCTCTACGGGCAGACCGAGGCGTTCCTCTACGTGACGGTGCAGGCCGACGGCAAGGTGCGCTCGGATGCGGTCGGGCCGGCGGCGCCGAATGTCGACATCCGCATCTCGGAGAACGGCGAGGTACTGTTCAAGTCTCCCGGCATGTTCTCGGGCTACTACCTCGAAGAGGAAAAGACCGCCGAGACGCTGACGCCGGACGGCTACGTGAAGACGGGCGACGCCGGGTTCTTCGACCGCGACGGGCAGCTGCGCATCATCGACCGGGCCAAGGATGTCGGGCGGCTCAACGGCGGCGGGCTGTTCGCGCCGAAATACATCGAGAACGCGCTGAAATTCTTCCCCAACATCAAGGAGGCGGTGGCCTTCGGCGACGGGCGCGACTTCTGCGCCGCCTTCATCAACATCGACCTCACGGCGGTCGGCAACTGGGCTGAGCGCAACAACATCGCCTACGCCTCGTACCAGGAACTCGCCGGCCATCCCGAGGTCTATGCGATGATCGGCCGGCACGTGGACGAGATCAATCTCAAGCTGTCGAAGGAGCCGATGATGGCGGGCGCGCAGATCAGGCGCTTCCTGATCCTCCACAAGGAGCTCGACGCCGACGACGGCGAGATGACGCGGACGCAGAAGGTGCGCCGCGGCTTCATCGGCGAGCGCTACGGCGAACTGATCGAGGCGCTCTACGACGGCTCGGCGGAAAAGTATGTCGAGACGGAAGTGACCTACGAGGACGGCCGCAAGGGCCGCATCCGCGCCACCGTCCGCATTGCGGACGCAAAGGTCTACGAGGCGCCGGTGGAGACGGCGCGCATGGAGGCCGCGGAATGAACGTGCACGCTGCCCACGGACAGTTCGCCGCCGCGCACGAGGACGGCATTGCGCCGGGCGACATGCTCCTCGAGGTGAAGAACGTCTCGCTCTCGTTCGGCGGCGTGAAGGCCATCACGGACATATCGTTCGATGTCCGGAAGGGCGAGATACGCGCCATCATCGGGCCCAACGGCGCGGGCAAGACCTCCATGCTCAACGTCATCAACGGCTTCTACACGCCGCAGCAGGGGACGATCGTCTTCCGCGGCACCGAGCGGCGGGCGATGAAGCCGCATCATGCGGTGCGGCAGGGGATCGCCCGCACCTTCCAGAACGTGGCTCTCTTCAAGGGCATGTCGACGCTCGACAACATCATGGCCGGCCGTTCCACGCTGATGAAACGCCACATGGGCTGGCAGCTGCTGTGGCACGGTCCGGCGCTGCGCGAGGAGATCGAACACCGCAAGGTGGTCGAGGAGATCATCGACTTCCTCGAGATACAGCACATCCGGCGCACGCCGGTCGGCAGGCTGCCCTACGGCCTGCAGAAGCGGGTGGAACTCGGCCGCGCGCTCGCCATGGAGCCGAGCCTGCTGCTGCTCGACGAGCCGATGGCGGGCATGAACCTGGAGGAGAAGGAAGACATGAGCCGCTTCATCATCGAGGTGAACCGGCAGCGCGGCACGACCATCGCCCTGATCGAGCACGACATGGGCGTGGTCATGGACCTTTCCGACCGGGTGGTCGTTCTCGACTACGGCAAGAAGATTGCCGACGGCACGCCCGCGGAAGTGAAGAACGACCAGGCGGTCATCGACGCCTATCTCGGGGTGCCTCACTAGGAAAGGATGAAGTCATGCCCGATCTTCCGCTTTCACCCCTGATCTCGCTCATCGCCGGCGTGCTGATCCTGATCGTGCCGCGCCTGCTCAACTACATCGTCGCCATCTACCTGATCATCATCGGCCTCGTCGGCCTGTTCCCGCAGCTGGGAGGCTAGCGGGGGCGGAGCCGGCGTCTGGGAGGAGCGCCGGAACATGGAATTTCTGAAGTCGATCCTGGTGGATCCGTTCGCCGACATGTTCGGCGCGCCGGATTTCCTCATTCAGGTCGTTTGGGAGGGGCTCGTATCCGGCATCCTCTACGCCCTGATCGCGCTCGGATTCGTGCTTATCTTCAAGTCGTCGCGCATCTTCAACTTCGCGCAGGGCATCATGGTCGTCTTCGCGGCGCTGACGCTTGTCGGCCTGTACGAGCGCGGGGTCCCGGCCTGGCTGGCGTTGCCGCTGACGCTCGTCGTCATGTACATGCTGGCCTGGAGCATCGAGCGGGTGGTGCTGCGCCCGCTGGTCAACCAGCCCGACATCATCCTGTTCATGGCCACCATCGGCATCACGCTGTTCCTCATCGGCTTCGGCGAGATCATCTTCGGCGGCGAGAACAAGCGCATGATCACGCAGGAGCTGGGCATCCCGACGGGCAGCTTCGAGTTCGAGCCGTTCGGCGGATTCGTCTCGATCGAGCAGCGCGACGTCACCGTGGTCGTAGGGGCGGTGGTGCTGGTGGCCGTCCTGCTGCTGTTCCTCAACCGCTCGAAGATGGGGCGCGCCATCCGGGCGCTCGGCGACGACCATCAGGCGGCGCTCTCGGTCGGCATCTCGCTGTCCACCATCTGGGTGCTGGTCTGGTTCATCGCCGGCGTGATCGCGCTCGCCACGGGCGTGGCCTGGGGTTCGCGCGCCGGCGTCTCGTTCGCGCTCGAGGTCATCGCCTACAAGGCGCTTCCTGTGCTCATGCTGGGCGGCCTGGAATCGGTCATGGGCGCGATCGTGGGCGGGCTGATGATCGGCGTGCTGGAGAAGCTATTCGAGATCTACTGGGGCCAGCCGCTGCTCGGCGGCAACACCGAGGCCTGGTTCGCCTATGTGCTGGCGCTGATGGTGCTTCTGTTCCGGCCGCAGGGCCTGTTCGGCGAAAAGATCATCGAGCGGGTGTAAGTCATGCTTTATCGCATCGCCGGCCAGTACAAGACCAGCTACGAGGCGGACCACGCGCTCTTCCCCGTGAGGCAGGATGCCTGGCTGCTTGCCTTCATCCTGGTCCTCGCCTTCGTGGTATTCCCGATGACAGCGAGCGAGTTTGCGTTCCGGGCACTGCTGATCCCGGTGCTGATCTATTCGCTCGCCGCGCTGGGCCTCAACATCCTGACCGGTTATGCCGGGCAGCTGTCGCTGGGCACCGGGGCCTTCATGGGCGTCGGTGCCTATGCCTGCTACAAGCTGATCACCATCTTCCCGGAGATGAACCTGGTGGTGGCGATCGCGCTGTCGGGCTTCTTCTCGGCTTCGGTCGGCATCCTGTTCGGACTGCCCTCGCTCAGGATCAAGGGTTTCTACCTGGCGATCGCAACGCTCGCCGCGCAGTTCTTCCTGGTATGGCTTTTCCAGAAATGGAGCTGGCTTACCAACTACAGCGCCTCGGTCGCCATCCAGGTGCCCAACATCGACATGTTCGGCATAACGGTCGCCGGACCGCGCGCCCGGGCGATCACCCAGTACTACTTCGTGCTCTGCATCGTGGTCGTCATCACCGTACTTGCGATCAACGTCACGCGCGGGCGGATCGGGCGTATCTGGAAGTCGGTGCGGGACATGGACATCGCCGCCGAGCTTGTCGGCATCAACCTGATGAAGGCCAAGCTCAGCGCCTTCTTCGTCTCGTCCTATATCGTCGGCGTGGCTGGCGCGCTTTTCGTCTTCCTGTGGAGGGGCGCGGCGGAAGCCAACCTGTTCGACATCCCGCTCTCGTTCAGGGTGCTGTTCATCGCCATCATCGGCGGGCTGGGCTCCATCCTCGGAAACTATCTCGGCGCGATCCTCATCGTGGCCTTGCCGGTGCTGCTGAACACCATCCCGGCGTCGATCGGACTGTCCGTCTCCTCGTCCACGGTCGAGCATCTCAACGTCATGACGATCGGCGCGCTGATCATCTTCTTTCTTATCGTGGAACCGCACGGTCTGGCGCGGTTCTGGCAGATCATCCGGGAAAAGCTCATACTCTGGCCCTTCCCGCACTGACGAGTTCGTCCGCCGCGAGGCGGATGTCGAAGACGGGCTGCCTCGCCCGATCCGGAATGGAAAAATGAGGGCAAAGTGGAGGAAATGAAATGAAGGCAATGATGAAAGGAACGCTGCTGACGGCCGCTTTCGCGCTGTCGACGGCATTCGCGGCGCCGGTGGCGCTTGCACAGGATGCAGTCAACCTGCCCAACCTGTCGTACCGGACCGGGCCGTTCGCCGCGACCGGCATTCCGCTGATGAACGGGCAGCGCGATTACATGCTCATGCTCAACGAGCGCGACGGCGGGCTCAACGGCGTCAAGCTCAACTACGAAGAGTGCGAAACCGGCTACAACACCGAAAAGGGCGTCGAGTGCTACGAGAAGACCAAGGCTTCGGGTATCGTCACCCAGCCGTGGTCGACCGGCATCACCCTGCAGGTGCTGCCCAAGTCGAACGTCGACAAGGTGCCGATCCTGGCGCCCGGCTACGGCTTCTCGGCCATGCAGGACGGAAAGACGTTCCAGTGGGCGTTCAATCCGCCGGCTTCCTATTGGGACGGCGCGTCGATGATCCTTCAGAACATCTCCGACGGGAACCTCGGCAGCCTCAACGGCAAGAAGATCGCCTTCCTGCATCTCGACCATCCCTACGGCAAGGAGCCGATCCCGCTGTTCGAGAAGCTGGCCGCCGAGCACGGCTTCACCTTCATTCCGATCCCCGTCGGGCTCAGCGAGATGCAGAACCAGTCGGCCCAGTGGCTGCAGATCCGGCGCGAGCGGCCAGACTTCGTCCTGATGTGGGGCTGGGGCGCGATGAACGCCGGCGCCATCACCGAGGCGGTCAAGACCAAGTATCCGATGAACCAGTTCATCGGCATCTGGTGGGCCGCGCTTGACGCCGACCTCAAGCTGGTGGGCGAGCAGGGCAAGGGCTACCGCGCCATTTCCTGGAGCTATCCGAATTCGGAAGCCGCGGTGATGCAGGACATTAAGAAGCACGTGGTCGACGCCGGCAAGTCGATGATCAACCAGGCCGAAGGCGAGTTCGACTGGGTCTTCTACCAGCGCGGCGTGCTGATCTCGATGATGCTGGTGGAGGGCATCAAGTCGGCCCAGGACCACTTCGACACCAAGGTGGTGAATGCCGAACAGCTTCGCTGGGGCCTGGAGAACCTCAAGTTCGACGAGGCGCGCATCAAGGAACTGGGCGCGGAAGGGATGATCCCGCCGTTCTCGACGTCGTGCGCGAACCACACCGGCCACTCTGGCGCCTGGATGCTGGAATGGGACGGCAGCAAGTTCCAGAAAGTGTCCGACCTGCTTCAGTCCGACCGGGCCGCCATCGACCCGCTCGTTGAATCGGAGGCGAAGAAATACGCCGACGCCAACGCGCCGTGGCCGGTCAACGAAGAGTGCAAGATGTAGGCTGACAGCCCGCAAAGAATGCCCGTCCCGGACGCTCCGGGGCGGGCGCCCCAAAGACCTTCGCCGGAGCGACCATGCAGACGTCTGCCGCCACCGAAACCCAGCCCGCCGCCGACATCCTGTCGGTGAACAACATCGAGGTGATCTACGATCACGTCATTCTGGTGCTGAAGGGCGTGTCGCTGCAGGTGCCGCGCGGCGGCATAACGGCGATCCTGGGCGCCAACGGCGCCGGCAAGACGACCACCCTCAAGGCCATCTCTAACCTGCTGCATGCCGAGCGCGGCGAGGTGACGAAGGGGAGCATCCTGTTCGAGGGCGAGCGCGTGGAGTCTCTCTCGCCCAACGAGCTGGTTCGCCGCGGCTGCATCCAGGTAATGGAAGGCCGCCACTGCTTCGGTCACCTGACCGTGGAGGACAACCTTCTGACCGGCGCGTTCACGCGCAAGGACGGAAACGCCGCGATCCGCGAGGACCTGGACCTGGTCTATTCCTACTTTCCGCGGCTGAGGCAGCGGCGCTCCAGCCAGGCGGGCTACACGTCGGGCGGCGAGCAGCAGATGACCGCCATCGGCCGCGCCCTGATGAGCCGGCCCAAGATGATCCTGCTCGACGAACCCTCGATGGGGCTGGCGCCCCAGCTCGTCGAGGAGATCTTCGAGATCGTGAAGAAGCTCAACGAGGAGCAGGGCGTCTCCTTCCTGCTTGCCGAGCAGAACACCAATGTCGCCCTGCGCTACGCCAAATACGGCTATATTCTCGAATCCGGCCGCGTCGTCCTCGACGGCGAGGCGCAGGCGCTGCGCGAGAACGAGGACGTGAAGGAATTCTACCTCGGCGTCGGCGGCGAGGGCCGCAAGTCGTTCCGCGACGTGAAGCACTACAAGCGACGCAAACGCTGGCTCAGCTGAGCCAGCCGCCCCTCTCTGGTCTATTGCCTTCCCTAGGGTTAGACTACCGGCAAGGCCGTGCGCGGCCGGGCAACCGCTGATTTTTGCCGAGCGGTGAAAATCAGTTTGAACCTTCTTGGCTGACACCGCGACCAACGGGGGAGTTGACGGTGAACCGGACCCAGGACGCCGATATCCTCGCGGACGAGGTCCTGCTCGCGCGGATAGCTGGCGGCGACAAGGAGGCCATGCATGTTTTCTACCGGCGGCATCGTCTCGGCGTGTACCGCTTCGTGCTGCGCTTCGTGCGCAGCGAGGCGGCGGCCGAAGACGTCGCCAACGACGTATTCATCGACGTCTTCCGCCAGGCGGGCCGGTTCGAGGGCCGCGCCAGGGCCTCGACGTGGCTTCTCGGCATGGCCCGTTTCAAGGCGCTTTCCGAGCGCCGGAAGCATCGGGGCACGGTGGACGCCGACGACGCGCTGGAAGAGGTGGAGGACGGAGCCGACACGCCCGAAGTCTCCGTTCAGAAACAGGACAAGGCGCAGCTTTTGAGGAAATGCATCGAGAAACTGTCGCCCGAACATAGGGAGGTGATCGACCTCACCTTCTATCATGGGAAGTCGATCAAGGAGATCGCCGACATCGTCGGCATCCCGGAGAACACGGTGAAGACGCGGGCCTTCCACGCCCGCAAGCAGCTTTCCGTGCTGATGCAGAGAATGGGAATTGATCGAGGATGGCCATGAGCCCGTTGAGCGAGGAAGAGCGCGAGGAGCTCGAAATGCTGATGCCGTGGTACGTCAACGGCACGCTCGACCGCGCGAACGCCGAGTGGATCGAGGCGGCGCTACGTGCCGATCCCGCGCTCGCGCGCAGCCTCGAGGTGCTGCGTGAGGATCGCGCCGCCGCGCTCGATCTCGCCGGGAGGGACGAGCTTCCGGCGTCCATGGAGGCGCGCTTCCTGGCCCAGCTCGATCGCGCTTCGGCCGAAGACGCCAGAGACACTGCGCGCCAGGCAGCGCACCAGTCGGCAAGACTGGGGCCGCTTGCCCGCTTCGGCGGGTGGGTCGCCGACATGGTCCTTCTGGCGCCGCCGCGCGGACTTGCGCTGGCGACCGCGGCGGCCGCCCTCGTCGTCATGCTCCAGGCCGGGGTCATCGTGTCGATGTTCGGGGCGAGCGAGCGTCCGGGCGAGGGTTTCCGAACGGCGTCCGGCGAGGCCGTGCAGGCCGGGCCAGCCGTGCTCGTGCAGTTCGCGCCCGGTGCGGATATCGCCGAAATCTCAGCCTTCCTGGACGAAAACGGAGGGCGCATCGTCGACGGTCCGCTGCCGGGAGGGATGTTCAAGCTGCGCTTCCGCGAAACCGAAGGGCGCGGCAGCGCCGAACTGGCAGCGGCGCTGCGCGAACAACGGGGCTTCTTCGGGCTGGTGCTGCCGAGCGAGTGAGCGCAGCGCTCCGGCCGGCCTGTATCATTGGCCGGCTTGTATCATTGATCGTCGCCATCGGGACGGGAGGATGTCATGAAACAGTCGCTTACACTTCGGGTGTTGCTGGGCCTCGCCATGCTGGTGTTCTGCTGGGCTGAGCCGATCCCGCATTTCGGAGCCGGCGCGGCGCAGGCCTCGGAGAGCAGCGGCGAAGCGCCCGTCGAACTCGAGGTCTCTCCCGTCAGGCCGAAGAAGACGCAGCCGGCGAGGGCGAGAGCCCCGGCAGCGAAGGCCCCGGCAGCGAAGGCGCCCAGGACGGGAGCCGCCGCCGCGCGCGCGCAGCCTCCGCGTCGGGTCCTTCCGCGCGAAACCGCGCCGAGCGGGATGCCGCCCGAGGCCGAGACCCGGTTCGTCGAGGATCAGGTCATCGTCCGCTACAGGCTTACCGCGCGCAGGGCGAACATGGATGCGCTGGTGCGGCGCCTCGACCTGCAGCATCTTCAGGCGCGGACCTTCGTGCTGGCGGGCGTGACGGTCCATCTCTACCGGATCACCGACGGCTCGCCGGTGCGCGAGGTCATCGCCGCGCTGCAGTCCAGTCCCAGCGTCGTCTACGCGCAGCCGAACTATCTCTACACCTTGCTGCAGAGCGCGGGCGCCCAGGGGACCGGCGCCCAGTATGCTCTGGACAAGCTGGCCGTCGTTCGAGCGCACGCCCTGGCGACCGGCACGGGAATACCCGTCGCGGTGATCGATTCGCAGATCGACGTGACCCATTCCGAATTCGGCAAGGCGTCGATCGACGCGTTCGACGCGACGGGGGAGGCTGCCGGCGACGCCCATCCGCATGGAACGTCGATCGCTGGCGTCATCGCATCGCGCGGGACCCTTTTGGGTATCGCGCCCGACGTGCGCCTGCTGGGCGTCCGCGCCTTCCTCGACGACGAGAATGGCGGATCCACCTACAGCACGACGTGGCGCGTCGCGACCGGGCTGGACCGGGCCCACGCCGTCCAGGCGCGCATCGTCAACATGAGTTTTGCCGGGCCTGCCGATCCGCTTGTCGGCGACAGCGTCGCCGGCATCGTCCGGCGCGGCGTGATCGCCGTCGCCGCGGCCGGCAATGACGGCCCGGGCGCGCAGCCGCTGTACCCGGCCGCATATGCCGGCGTCATCGCGGTCACCGCGGTCGACAGGGACAACCTCGTGTATGCCCGGGCCAATCAGGGTGAGCATGTCGCACTCGCCGCGCCGGGCGTCGACATACTGGTGCCGGCTCCCAGCAACAACTACCAGGTCAGTTCCGGCACCTCGCTCGCTGCCGCGCATGTCAGCGGACTTGCGGCGCTTGTGCTGAGCCGCCAGCCGTCTCTGACAGCCTCCGAGGTGACCGCCATCCTTCTCGGCTCATCGGCGGATCTCGGGGACCCGGGGCGCGACGCGATATTCGGAGCCGGCCTCCCGGACGCCGCGATCGCCATCGAAGCGTCCGCCGGCAAGAAATAAAATCGTTCCGGATCAACGGTTTGTGGGTCGGGGCCATGCGGGCCCCGATTCTTTTATGAACGCAGGATGAACCTTCTCGGGCGCTGCCGCGACACATGGAGGAACCGGAGAGGTTCCCAACCAGGCAAACCCAGAGGAGATACACCGATGTTCGTCAAGGCTCTTACCACCGCACTCGTTTCC
>JAEYRU010000024.1 GCA_023435335.1 Pseudomonadota bacterium | reverse complement strand
CGCTCAACGCGAAGATGCGCCGCGTCGGGGTCTGTGGTGCGGCCGAGACGCTGCTCGTGGACCGCGCGGTGGCCAACACCCATCTGAAGCCCGTGCTCGAAGCGTTGGCGGCGGCCGGTTGCGAGATTCGCTCCACCGACGAAGTGCGACGGCTCTTCCCCGGCGCGAAGCCCGCGACCGAGGCCGACTGGACCACTGAATACCTCGCCCCCATCATCTCGGTGAAGCTGGTGGACGGCATCAGTGGGGCGATCGACCACATCGAGCGTTATTCATCGCACCATACCGAGGCGATCATCGCCGAGGATGAAAAGGCGGTGGCGCGCTTCTTCGATGAGGTGGACTCGGCAATCCTGCTCCACAATGCCTCCACCCAGTTCGCCGACGGCGGGGAGTTCGGCATGGGAGCCGAGATCGGCATCGCCACCGGGCGCATGCATGCGAGAGGGCCGGTCGGTGTCGAACAGCTCACCTCCTTCAAGTACCGCGTGCGCGGAACGGGACAGGTGAGGCCGTAGTGATCGCCTCGCATCGTCGAGGTGTGGCCTGAAATGGCCGACGGCCTCGTTCCCGCCCGCTATCTGCGCATGCCCCATGTCGAGAAGGGCATGGCCGTCGGCCTGTTCGGCGGCTCCTTCAACCCTGCGCATGGCGGCCACGCGCTGGTTGCCGAAATTGCCCTGCGCCGGCTGAGGCTCAACCAGCTCTGGTGGATGGTGACGCCGGGCAATCCGCTGAAGAGCACGCGCGAACTTGCGCCGCTTGGCCGTCGCATCTCCCAGTCCGAAAGGATTACACACGATCCGCGCATCAAGGTGACCGCCTTCGAGGCGTCGTTCCGTCTGCGCTTTTCGGCTGACACGATCGACCTTGTGCAGGCCCGCAATCCCGGCGTCGATTTCGTCTGGATAATGGGCGCGGACAGCCTGCGCGATTTTCACCGCTGGGAGCGCTGGCGGCATATCGCGCGGTCCGTTCCGATCGCCGTCATCGACCGTCCGGGCGCAACGCTGGCCTTCCTATCCTCGGTCATGGCAAAGGCGTTCGACCATGCACGCATGGACGAGGCCCATGCCGGCCTGCTGGCCCGGACCCGACCCCCGGCCTGGACATTCATCCATGGCCCGCGTTCCTCGCTTTCCTCGACGGAGCTGAGGGCGGCGGCCGGCGGCTGAACGCAAAGCGCCACCGTCATGTCGCTTTTGCCGAAGCGAGCCTCCGCAGGGAGGAGCAATCTCGCTGCACGATGAACGATTCCGCAGCCTCGGACAGACGAGCAGAAACGCGCGAGGCATCCGCCAGCGGCGCCGCCGTCACCTCCATCATCGCCTCGCTTGCGCTTACCGCCATCGGCAACGGGCTGATGTTCGCCTACATACCGGTGAGCCTCGGCGCCGCCGGATTCCCGCCGGCCTGGGCGGGAGCGATCCTGACGGCTCTCGCGGCCGGCGGGCTGGTCGCCTGCCTGACCACGGGCGGTGTGGTGCGCCGCGTGGGACATGCCCGCGCCTTCATGATCTTCTCGGCGCTGATCATCCTTTCCAACACCGGCATCGCCGCCGGCGTCCACCCTCCTTCATGGCTTGCGGCGCGTGTGCTCTACGGCTTCGCCATCAGCGGCATGTTCATCGTCGCGCAGAGCTGGCTTAACGACGCCGTCCCAAATGCCGTGCGCGGACGCGTGATGGCGATCTTCTACGTCGCCTACATCGTCGGCCTCGGCGTCGGATCATTCCTGCTCGGCCGGATCGACATCTCGGGCCCGACAGCCCCGGTGCTCGGGGTCGCATTCGCGGCATTTGCGATCCTGCCTGTCGGCATGACCCGCCTGGCACAGCCGCCTCCGCCGCAGACCGCCTCGCTGGCACTGGTCCGCGCCTGGCGCATCTCGCCGGTCGGCGTCGCCGGCATGCTTGCCGTCGGCGGCCTCTCGATGATGATCGCCGGCTTCGCGCCCATCCACGCCACTGCCTCGGGCTACAGCCAGCAGGAAGTGGCGACGCTGATGTTCGCCATGCCGCTCGGCACGCTTTTCGTGCAGATTCCGTTCGGCTGGATTTCCGACCGCACGGACCGCCGCTACGTGCTGATCGCTGCCGCGCTGCTTGTCGTGCTGTTTGGGCTGGCGGCGGGCTTTCTGGACGGGGCGACGCTGGCCGTTCTGATCGTCATCTACATGGTTTGGGACGGGGCCAGCGAGTCGATCTACTCCCTCGCCAGCGCGCACGCCAGCGACCGGGCCTCGCGCGAAGAGATGGTAACGCTGCAGAGCACCATGCTGTTCGCGTGGTCGCTCTCGGGCCTCCTGGTCCCCGGGCTCGGGACACTCCTGACCGCTCTCTACGGCACCGTCGCCTTCATCCATATCGCGGTTGCGATCGCCCTTCTCTACGCCGCCTTCGTCTTGTGGCGCACGATCCGCGCCGAGGCAGTCCCGGCGGCCGAGACGGTGAGCTTCGCGCCCATGTCGGCGCAGGCGCCGTTACCCGTGGAGCTGTCGCTGCCGGCCGAAGCGACGCAATCCGCGCAGCAGGCCGACGGAACCAATTCCTCGCCATCGTCTTGAAAGTGTAATGAGACTCTGCCTATCTACAGGGTGCCGCTGGGATAGTCCCGGTGACCCCGTTGTTCTTGATGAGAGGAAAGACGCTGAGAACAGCAATATCGAAGAAGGCCGAAGCTGCGCCTTCGCCAGCCAGGTTGAGCGGAACCGTCGCCCTGGCCCTTGAAACGGTCCTTGCAAGTCTGGAAGATTCCAAGGCCGAAGACATCGTCTCCATCGACATCCAGGGCAAATCGTCCCTTGCCGACTACATGGTCATCGCCTCCGGGCGGTCGCATCGCCATGTCGCGGCGGTGGCCGAGCACCTGCTCAAGGCGCTGAAGGATGGCGGCCACGGCACGGCGCGCGTCGAGGGCCTGGCCGGCGCCGACTGGGTTCTGATAGATTCCGGCGACGTGATCGTGCACATCTTCCGGCCTGAGGTTCGCGAATTCTATAATCTCGAGAAGATGTGGCAGGCTCCGGACCTCGACGAGGAAACGATCCACTGATCCGCTGAACGCGGTTCGGCAGACCGGCCTGCTCCGGCGGGCCGCGAAAACAGGACGGGGCCGGCATGCGCATAGAGATCCATGCCGTAGGCCGGCTGAAGGCTGGACCCGAGCGAGAGCTGGGCGACAGGTATCTCGGCCGCCTCGCCAAGGCGGGCCCGGCCATCGGGCTGGAATTCGCCGGCATCCATGAAATCCCCGAAAGCCGTGCGCGATCGGCTGACGAGCGGCGGCACGAGGAAAGCGAGCGCCTGACTGCCCGCCTGCAGCCCGGCGCGGCGCTGTACCTGCTCGATGAGAGAGGCAAGAGCCTCACTTCCGAAGCCTTCGCCGGCGCGATTGGCGCCTTGCGGGATTCAGGCCGCAGGAGCCTCGTGCTCGCGATCGGCGGACCGGACGGCCACGACCCTGCGCTGGCGGCCTCTGCCGAACTGGTGCTTTCCCTGGGCGCCATGACATGGCCGCACCAGATCGTGCGCTTGCTCCTCGCCGAGCAGCTCTACCGCGCCGCCACGATCCTCGCCGGCCATCCCTATCATCGCGCCTGAGCGCGGCAATTTTGACACGATCGGCGGCGACCCTGTTTGCCGTGCCGGGCCAGCCGGTGCATGGTCGGACCGCTCGAGCCTGGTTGATTCTTCGTTGATGGTGACACCGCTGACATCGCGCCACCTGCGGTTCCGATCCCGCCCTGCTGATATCGTGAACAGGCGCGGGCTCTCCGTGCCGGTGCTGGCGCTTGCGGCCGTGCTGGCGGCGCTTCCCGCGACAGCGCAGACGGCCGAAGACCTCTTGCGCAGGCAGGCGCTCACGGCGAGCGAGTACGAAACGGTCTCGCGCCAGATCTCGCTCACCGGAGAGCGCATCAAGGGCATCGAGGATGAGATCGGGGGCTTGAAGAAGGACGAGCAGACGCTGACCGCCGCCCTGATCCAGGCTGCCAAGACGGAACGCAAGCTCAGCCAGGACGCCGATGCCATCGAAACGAAGATCGTTGCGCTCCGCCTGCAGCAGGACGACCTCAAGCTGTCGCTCGCCGAGCGGCGCGGCGTGCTGGCGGAGGTGCTTGCCGCGCTGCAGCGCATGGGCCTCAACCCGCCCCCGGCGATCCTGGTGAGGCCGGAGGACGCGCTGGCGTCGGTGCGCAGCGCCATATTGCTCGGCGCCGTGGTGCCGGAAATGCGCGCTGAGACGGAGATCCTCATCGCCGACCTGCGGGAGCTGTCCCGGCTGACGGCCTCGATCTCGGCCGAGCGGGAGCGCCTGCTTGCCACCGTTGCGGACCAGATGGCCGAAAAGGAACGCCTGGCGCAGCTGATCGCCGAAAAGGCAAAGCTGAGGACGCGCTCCGAGGAACTGCTGCTGGCGGAGCAGGCGCGCGCGGGAGAACTCGCCGCGAGGGCCGGCAGTCTGCGCGAACTGATCGATTCGCTCGAGGCCCAGCTCGATGCCGCCCGCGCCGCCCAGGAACGCGCCCGCGATACCGTTCCGCAGGAGAATCGCCTTGCCGAGGCCCTGCCTTTCAGGGCGCTGACCGGCAAGGTGCCGCTGCCCGCCGCAGGTGCCTTGGCTGCCCGTTTCGGGGACGCCGATGGAGCCGGCGGCAGCCTGCATGGCGACATTCTTACAACACAATCCGGGGCGATTGTGACGGCGCCGGCGGACGGGGTGGTTCTTTATGCCGGGCCCTTCCGGTCCTACGGCCAGCTATTGATCCTGAATGCCGGCGATGGCTATCATGTCGTCCTGGCGGGCATGGGCAGAATCAGTGTGGCTCTCGGTCAGTCCGTGCTGGCGGGCGAACCGGTAGGCACGATGGGAGAAGCCAGATTGGCGAGTGCCGTCTCGATCGGCAGTGAAAGTACCGCTCCGGAGCTCTATGTGGAGTTCCGAAAGGACGGCAAGCCCGTCGATCCCGCACCGTGGTGGGCGGAGTCTTATTCTGGAAGGACAGGAAATGATACGTAGGATGTCGCTTCTCCTGGCCGGAGCCCTCATGGGAGCGTCGGCCATGAGCCTGGTTTACGGTTCTGCCGGAACGTCGGCGAATGCCGCCAGCTCCGAAGCCTACCGGAACCTGGCCATCTTCGGCGACGTGTTCGAACGCGTACGCGCACAGTATGTGACGCCGCCCGACGACAAGTCGCTCGTTGAGAACGCCATCAACGGGATGCTGACCTCGCTCGACCCGCATTCATCCTATCTCAACCCGGACGCGGCGCAGGACATGCGCGTGCAGACCCGCGGCGAGTTCGGCGGGCTCGGCATCGAGGTCACGATGGAGAACGACCTGATCAAGGTGATCTCGCCGATCGAGGAGACGCCGGCTGCCCGCGCGGGCGTTCTCGCAGGGGACTTCATCAGCGCGATCGACGGCGAGGAAGTGCGCGGCCTGACGCTTTCGGATGCGGTCGACAAGATGCGCGGCGCGGTGAATACGCCGATCGAGCTGACGATCCTGCGCGAAGGCGCGACCGAGCCGCTCAAGATCACCGTCGTGCGCGACATCATCAAGGTCAAGGCGGTCCGCTTCCGTGTCGAGGAGGACATCGGCTACCTGAAGATCAACTCCTTCACCGAGCGGACCTTCGAGGACCTGCAGGCCGCGGTCGACAGCATCCGCAAGGAAGTCCCGGACGACCAGCTGAAGGGCTTCGTGCTCGATCTGAGGCTGAATCCCGGTGGCCTGCTCGACCAGGCGGTCAGCGTATCCGACGCGTTCCTGGATCGCGGGGAAATCGTCTCGACCCGCGGGCGCGACAGCAAGGACGTTACCCGCTTCGATTCCCGGGCGGGCGACCTGATCGACGGCAAACCGCTGATCGTCATGGTCAATGGCGGTTCGGCCAGTGCGTCCGAAATCGTTGCCGGCGCGCTGCAGGACCATAAGCGGGCGGCGGTGCTGGGGACCAAGTCCTTCGGCAAGGGCTCGGTGCAGACGATCATACCGCTCGGCGAGAACGGGGCGTTGCGTCTGACCACCGCGCTCTATTACACACCGTCCGGCAAGTCGATCCAGGGCCGCGGCATCGAGCCCGACATCAAGGTGGAGCAGCCGCTGCCGGAAGAGTTCCTCGGCCGCAACGTCTCGCGCGGCGAATCCGAGCTACGCGGACACATCAAGGGTGCCGAGGAAAGCGAGGAAGGTTCGGGCTCGTCGGCCTATGTGCCGCCGGACCCCAAGGACGACCTGCAGCTCACCCACGCGCTCGAACTGCTGCGCGGGGCCAAGACCGATCCGGCCTTCCCGCCCAATCCCGACCGGGCGCAGCTTCAGTAAGCAAACTCCACGGCCCGCACCGACGAGTGCGGGCCGTGACCCCATCTCCCGCCGCAGCTTGTCTGACCAGTCCCGCGGCACGGACCGGCTAGGACGCAGGTTGCCCAATTGACCACCGAGAACCCGCGCAGCGAGATAGACCGCCCCCTCGGGCGCGATGCCCGCCCGGCGCGGCGCGGATGGCGTCTCCCACGAGCCTCCAGCCTTCTCCTCGGCTTCGCGGCGCTCGCCGTCTTCGGCGGTTCGGCCGCCATCGCATTGCGCGAACGGCCCTACCGCGCCCCGCACCAGGGTGTTGTCTCCGCGCCCGTCGAGACGGCCGCGCGGACCGCCGATGCGCCGGCGCCGCGCGAAAGCCTGCTCAGGCCGGCTACCCCTCCGGGCGGACCTTCCATCATCCGGGTGAACCCGCCCGCGGGCGGCTCGGGGGCGATCGTCGTGCGCGATCCCTCCGCCGTGAGCCAGAACCCCCTCACCGCGCATCTGCCGGATCGCGCGCTCGTCGAAGACAGCGCCTACGGGCCGCTGCCTGTCCGCGCGGCCGACGGAAGGCGCCCCTTCGATGTGTACAAGCGGCCCTGGTCGGGAGCGCGCGGCGCCCGCGTAGCGATCGTGGTGGGCGGCCTCGCCGTCTCTCAGACGGGCACGCAATCGGCGATCGAGAAGCTGCCGGCGGAGGTCACGCTCGCTTTCGCGTCCGGCGGCAACTCGATCGACCGCTGGATGCAGGAGGCGCGCCGCAAGGGCCACGAAATCCTGATGCAGGTGCCGCTGGAGCCGTTCGACTATCCCAACGTGGATCCCGGCCGCAACACGCTCACCGTCGACGCCGCCCCGGAAGACAACCTCGAGCGCTTGCACAAGACGCTGGCGCGGACGACCAACTATACCGGCGTCATGAACTACATGGGCGCGCGTTTCGTCGGCGACCGCGCCACCATGTCGGTGCTGATGGACGAACTGGCGCAGCGCGGGCTGATGTATCTGGACGACGGGACCTCGGCCCGCAGCCAGGCGGAGGAACTGGCGAAGTCGTTCCGCGCGCCTTTCGCCGCGGCTGACATTCCGCTCGACCAGATCCGCGACCGCGGCGAGGTGCTCAAGAAACTGGACGAGGTGGAGCGGACCGCCCGCGCCAACGGCTTCGCTGTTGGCATCGGTTCCGCATTCGATGTCACGGTCGATGCGGTCGCACAATGGGCGGCGGAAGTGCGCATGCGCGGCATCGAGATCGTGCCGGTCTCGGCGCTTGCGCACGATCCCGAAGCCCGCTAGCGACAGGCCGTTCAAACCGGCGAGGGGCGAGATGAAGGTTGACCGCGAGAGCCTGCCTTATCGGCCATGCGTGGGCGTCATGGTGCTGAACCGCGACGGTCTGGCATGGGCGGGCCGCCGCATCGCGCAGGCCGACAGCGAGATGGCCGGCACCGACCGGCTTTGGCAGATGCCGCAGGGCGGCATCGACGCGGGCGAAGACCCGGCGGTTGCAGCGCGCCGCGAACTCTACGAGGAGACCGGCATGAAGTCGGTCTCCCTGCTCGCCGAGGCGCCCGAATGGATCAACTACGACCTCCCGGAGCATCTGCTGGGCCTCGCATTGAAGGGCAAGTTCCGCGGCCAGACGCAGAAATGGTTCGCCTTCCGCTTCGAGGGGCCGGAGAGCGAGATCGCCGTCAACCCGCCGCCGGGCGGCCACGAGGCCGAGTTCGACGCCTGGGCCTGGAAGCCGATGGACCGCCTGCCCGAGTTGATCGTGCCGTTCAAGCGCGGGGTCTACGAGCAGGTGGTGGCGGCATTCCGCCACCTGGTGTGACGTAACGCTGTCAGCTCGGCTGCCGGATCACGCCGCAGGCGATGCGGTCTCCCGCCTCGCCCGACGGCTGCGAGGAATAGTCATCCGGATCCGAGTGGATCAGGACCGCGGAGCCGTCATCGTCCATCAGGGGTGCCTCGCCTTCGCCGAGCGTCAGCCGGTCGGTGAAGAATTCGACCTTGAGCACGCCGTCCTGTCCGACATGCACGTTGGGGAAGTCGCCCGGATGCGGACCACCCTCCGCGTCGATGCCGTGCTCCTTGCCGGCCGCGAGATGCCCGCCGGCCGATTCGAAACCGCCCGCCGCATCGCACTCCCCGGTCTCGTGCACGTGGAATCCGTGGGGGCCGGGAGGCAGGCCCGTCATCTCGACGATCACATGCAGCATTCCCGACCTGGTCTGCCGGAAGCTGACGGTGCCGCCCTCCTGCTCCTCCGCCGTCACCATGTTGGCGGACGCCGTGGCGTCCTGCTGTGCCGCGGCAGGCAGCACTGCGGCCGCCGCGAACAGGGATGCGATCAGGGTTTTCATGTTTCCTCCGAATCTGCTGGCCTTTGAGGGCAAACAAGGGCGGAGCCGATTTGTTCGGATTGCGGAACGGATGGGGGCCAGGACACAAAGAAAAAGCCGGGCTAAGGGCCCGGCTTTCTCAAGAATATGTGATCGGTGTCAGGCCGGGAGAAGTGCTCCCTGCAGCGTGGTCAGCTGCGCGAGATACTGCTCCGCCTTGGTGCGGTTCTCGTCGTCCTTGGCGTCGTCCAGATCTTCCCGCGCTTCCTGGATGCGGCGGGCAAGGTCGTCCCGGTCGATATCGGCGA
>JAEYRU010000145.1 GCA_023435335.1 Pseudomonadota bacterium | reverse complement strand
AGCGTGCGGATGTGCAGGTCCGGCCGTTCGGGCGCCTCGTAAGGGGCGTCCACACCCGTGAAATTGGTCAGTTCGCCCGAGAAGGCCTTTGCGTAAAGGCCCTTCGGGTCACGTCGGGCGCACTCCTCCAGCGGCGTGTCGACGAAAACCTCGACGAACTCGCGCTCGCCCAGTAGCCGTCGCACGGCGTCCCGCTCTGCCCGATAGGGCGATATGAACGATACCAGCACGATCAGGCCGGCATCGACCATTAGTTTCGCTACCTCGCCAACGCGGCGGATGTTCTCCGCCCTGTCAGTCTCGGTGAAACCGAGGTCGCGGTTGAGGCCGTGGCGCACATTGTCGCCGTCGAGCAGGTAGGTGTGGCGGCCGGCCGAATGCAGGCGCTTTTCCAGCAGGTTGGCGATGGTCGACTTGCCGGAGCCCGAGAGGCCGGTGAACCAGTAGACGGCCGGCTGCTGGTTCTTCTGTGCCGCGCGCGCGGACTTGTCCACCTCCAGCGCCTGCCAGTGAATGTTGGCGGCGCGGCGCAGCGCGTGGCGGATCATGCCGGCGCCGACGGTCCGGTTGCTGATCCGGTCGATCAGGATGAAGGAGCCGGTCGTCCGATCCTCCACGAACGGGTCGAAGGCGATCGGCCACTGCGTGGAAATGCTGACGACGCCGATCTCGTTCATGTCCAACTCGTCGGCGGGTTCCTGCCCGAAATCGTTGACGTCGATGCGGTGCTTCAGTTCCGTGACGGTTGCGTTGGCCTGGTCGGTCTCGGTGCGCAGGATATAGGAGCGCCCGGGAGCGAGAGCGGCTTCGTCGAACCAGACCAGATTGGCCGCGAACTGGTCGGCGACCTGGGGCCGCGCCGAGGGGGCGACCAGCATGTTGCCGCGCGACACCTCGATTTCGTCGGCGAGCACCAGCGTCACTGCCTCGCCCTCGCGGGCGTGTTGCGCGTCGCCTCTTGCCGTCACGATCCGGCGCACCCGCGAGACGATGCCTGACTTGGCTACGACCACGTCGTCGCCCACGGACACTGCACCCGAAGCAATGGTGCCGGCGAAGCCGCGGAAGTCGAGGTTCGGCCGATTCACATACTGTACCGGAAGGCGGAACGGCCGGTCTGCAGAGACCTGCTCCACGTCGACGGTTTCCAGATGCGCCAGCAGCGACGGACCATCGTACCAGGGCATGCGGCGCGAATACGACGTGACGTTGTCGCCATGACGGGCCGAGATGGGTATCGCCTCCAGGGAGGCGAAGCCGAGAGCGGCGGCGAAAGCGCGGAAATCGCGTTCGATTTCGGCGAATCTCGCTCTGGAATAGTCGACCAGGTCGATCTTGTTGACGGCGAGGACGAGATGGCGGATGCCGAGCAGCGACGCGATGAAGGCGTGCCGCCGCGTCTGGCGCATGACGCCGGTGCGAGCGTCCACGAGCACGATGGCAAGGTCGGCGGTCGAGGCCCCGGTCGCCATATTGCGCGTATACTGCTCGTGCCCCGGCGTGTCGGCTACGATGAACTTGCGCCTCGGGGTGGAAAAGAACCGGTACGCGACGTCGATGGTGATGCCCTGCTCGCGCTCGGCCTCCAGCCCGTCGACAAGCAGCGCGAAATCGATTTCGTCGCCCGCGGTTCCGTGCTTCTTCGAATCGCGTTCGAGCGTCGCGAGCTGGTCTTCGAAGATCAGCTTGGTGTCGTAGAGCAGGCGGCCGATCAGGGTCGATTTGCCGTCGTCCACCGATCCGCAGGTGAGGAAACGCAGGAAGGATCGGCGGTTGTGAGCATCGAGGACCGCCGCGACGTCGATGCCAGGTTCCTCCGCCTCTAGAACGGGGGCGAGATTGCCGGCCGCTGTCATCAGAAATAGCCCTCGCGCTTCTTCTTCTCCATCGAGGCGCTCTCGTCGCGGTCGATGAGGCGTCCCTGCCGTTCCGAGGTGCGGGCGATCAGCATCTCTTCCACGATGCCGTCGACCGTATCGGCATCCGATTCGATAGCGCCGGTGAGCGGGTAACAGCCGAGCGTGCGGAAGCGCACCATGCGGTTCTGCACCACCTCTCCCGGCAGCAGTTTCATGCGGTCGTCATCGACCATGATGAGCATGCCGTCGCGCTCGACGACCGGCCGGCGCTTGGCGAAATAGAGGGGGACTATGGGGATCTGCTCCTGGCGGATGTATTGCCAGATATCGAGTTCGGTCCAGTTCGACAGCGGGAAGACGCGGATCGATTCGCCGGGCGCGACGCGCGTATTGTAGATCTTCCACATCTCGGGCCGCTGGTTCTTCGGGTCCCAGCCGTGATTGGCATCGCGGAAGGAGAAGATGCGCTCCTTGGCGCGCGATTTCTCCTCATCGCGACGCGCGCCGCCAAAGGCCGCGTCGAAACGATGATGGTCGAGCGCCTGGCGCAGCGCCACCGTCTTCATGATGTGGGTATAGGTGTTGGACCCGTGGTCGAAGGGGTTGATGCCGTCGCGCCGGCCATCCTCGTTCGTGTGAACGATCAGCCTGAACCCCAACTCCGCGGCCATGCGGTCGCGAAACGCGATCATCTCGCGGAACTTCCAGGTGGTGTCGACGTGCAGGAAAGGGAACGGCGGCTTCGCCGGGTAGAACGCCTTGAATGCGAGGTGCATCAGCACCGCGGAGTCCTTGCCGACCGAATAGAGAAAGACGGGATTCGCGAACGTCGCGGCGACTTCGCGGAAGATGTGGATTGCCTCGGCTTCCAGTCGGTCGAGGTGGGTGAGCGGCGCCTGCATGTGAACCCTTGCGGAGCAAATCTACGTCCGCTGGCCGCCCCTCCGACCAACGCGATGAAGTCCACAAGGGATAGCAATCGCGGCGCCCCGGCCCAAACCACGCGATACCAAATTTGCCGTTTTGAGGGGTGGCGGTTTGCGGAACGCGGGGGTTTCGCGGAAGTCCATTCCGCGACCGCGCCTTCGGCCTTACCGGCAGCGATATCATGCCGTGAGAAATGCGAAAGGCCCGCCTGAGCAGCGGGCCTTCCGGCAAAGCAGCGGTCTGGGCGGGCCGGCTATCTGCCGCGCAGCGCCCAGGCAGCCGGCATGATGGCGGCAGCGAGGCCGACCTTCACCAGATCGGGGACGATGAACGGCGCGACACCGGCGATCCACGCCTTGTCGGAGCCGATGATCCCGGCCAGCCATGCATAACCCATGGCCAGCATCACGATCTCGGCGACCAGCAGCACGCCGAGGAACCGGAAGAAGCTGCGGTCCCAGCCGCGGTCGGCCGCCCAGCCTACAATCGCTGCCATGGCCACGAAACCGGCAAGATAGCCGCCCGTCGTGCCCAGCATGTAGGCGAGCCCGACGCCCCTTTCGGGCGAGCCCTGGAAGACCGGCAGCCCGAGCATGCCTTCGGCCATGTA
>JAEYRU010000079.1 GCA_023435335.1 Pseudomonadota bacterium | reverse complement strand
CCTTGCACACGAAGCTGGGAATCTTGATCGGCAGCTTGATCTTGAACTCGGCTGCCACGTCGCTGCCTTCCAGCGCGTGGACGAACGCCTCCGAATAGTCCATGCCGAACACGGTGGAGTTCATGTCGGGCACCGCTACCTCCCTGTCGCCCACGATCTCGACGGGGCCGCCGGTCAGCCCCTTCTCCTCGAAGAGCCTCGCCAGTTCCCGTGCTCCCTGCTGCCCCAAGGCCTCGTAGAGGCCGTCATTGATCCTGATCTGCTGCATGGTTGTTTTCCCCCGAACGCTGCCCTAGACGGCCCGGCGCGTATGGCGGCGCGGCAACGGCCGCCCCGCCCCCGGCTTCCCCGCACCACGACCCGGCGTCCTGCGGATCGCGATTATACAACTTTAAGATGATACTTGTCAGAATACAACCGGAAGGCGTTCCCGGCGTGCCGCCCTTTCCCCTTTGCCTTTGCCCGCTTGCCTGCTAAAGGCGCGGCGCATGAACACCCCGCTCAAGAACATCCGCAACTTCTCCATCGTGGCCCATATCGACCACGGCAAGTCGACGCTCGCCGACCGCCTCATCCAGATGACCGGCGGGCTCGACGCGCGCGAGATGGCCGGCAAGGAGCAGGTGCTCGATTCGATGGACATCGAGCGCGAGCGCGGCATCACCATCAAGGCGCAGACGGTGCGGCTCGCCTACCGGGCGAAGGACGGGCAGGACTACGTGCTCAACCTCATCGACACGCCGGGCCATGTCGACTTCGCCTACGAGGTGTCGCGGTCCCTGCGCGCCTGCGAGGGCTCGCTGCTGGTGGTCGACGCCAGCCAGGGCGTGGAGGCGCAGACGCTCGCCAACGTCTACCAGGCGCTCGACGCCGACCACGAGATCGTGGTCGTGCTCAACAAGATCGACCTGCCCGCCGCGGAGCCCGAGCGCGTGAAGGAGCAGGTGGAGGAGGTGATCGGCCTCGACGCGTCCGACGCGGTGATGATCTCCGCCAAGACCGGCATCGGCATCGAGGACGTGCTGGAGGCGATCGTGACGCGCCTGCCGGCGCCGAAGGAGGGCGACGCGTCCGCGCCGCTCAAGGCGATGCTGGTCGACAGCTGGTACGACGCCTATCTCGGCGTGATCGTGCTGGTGCGCGTGATCGACGGGGTGATGAAGAAGGGCCAGCAGATCCGCATGCTGGGCACCGGCGCGCGATACGAGGTGGAGCGCACCGGCGTGTTCACGCCCAAGATGCTGGCGGTCGACGCGCTAGGCCCGGGCGAGTTCGGCTTCATCACGGCGAGCATCAAGGAGGTGGCCGACACGCGCGTCGGCGACACCATCACCGAGGACCGCCGGCCGACGCAGAACCCGCTGCCGGGCTTCAAGCCGGCGCAGCCGGTGGTGTTCTGCGGGCTGTTCCCGGTCGACGCGGCGGACTTCGAGGCGCTGCGCGCCGCGATGGGTAAGCTGCGGCTCAACGACGCCAGCTTCTCCTTCGAGATGGAGACCAGCGCCGCGCTCGGCTTCGGCTTCCGCTGCGGCTTCCTCGGGCTCCTGCACCTCGAGATCATCCAGGAGCGGCTCAGCCGCGAGTTCGACCTCGACCTCATCGCGACCGCGCCGTCAGTCGTCTACCGCATGGTGATGACCGACGGCTCGGTGAAGGAGTTGCACAACCCGGCCGACATGCCCGACGTGGTGAAGATCGCCCATATCGAGGAGCCGTGGATCCGCGCCACGATCCTCACGCCGGACGACTATCTCGGCTCGATTCTGCAGCTGTGCCAGGAGCGGCGCGGCGTGCAGGTCGACCTCAGCTATGTCGGCAAGCGCGCCATGCTGGTCTACGATTTGCCGCTCAACGAGGTGGTGTTCGACTTCTACGACCGGCTGAAGTCGATCAGCCGCGGCTACGCCTCCTTCGACTACCAGCTCACCGACTACCGCGAGGGCGACCTCGTGAAGATGTCGATCCTGGTCAACGACGAGCCGGTGGACGCGCTATCCATGCTGGTGCACCGCGCGGCGGCCGAAAAGCGCGGGCGCGTGATGTGCGAGAAGCTCAAGGAGCTGATCCCGCAGCACATGTTCAAGATCCCGATCCAGGCGGCGATCGGCGGCCGCATCATCGCGCGCGAAACCATCTCGGCGCTGCGCAAGGACGTGACCGCCAAGTGCTACGGCGGCGACGTGACCCGCAAGCGCAAGCTGCTGGAGAAGCAGAAGGAGGGCAAGAAGCGCATGCGGCAGTTCGGCAAGGTCGAGATCCCGCAGGAAGCCTTCATCCAGGCCCTCAAGATGGGCGACTGAGGGCCGCCGCGGCGCGCCCGCTCAAGCAGCGCATGCAGGACCAGCGCCAGCGCCCGCAGGGCGGCCGCGAGGCGGCGCATCCCGTCGGCCGAAGCGTACGCGCCGGCGGTGTGATCCGGACAGGGGGCCGGACAGGGCGGTCCGGCGGCAGGGTCCGGGCGCAGGCCGGCGAGGCGGGCGATCATGTCGCGCGCCTCGGCAAGCGCGACGGAGAGGAACCCGGCGACCCGCCGCCGGCGGCGCGGCGATGCGCCGGTCGCACGCTCGGCCAGAGCGGCGAGCGACAGGAGCAACGCCAGGATGCGCTCCAGCACCATCCGCTCGCGGGCGAGCTCGCGGCCCGCTTCGCCCCCGTTCCTTTTCCGCCCGTCCATCTCCAGCCCGTTCCCTGTTGGCCTCGGCATCGCCGGCCTCCGTTCGACACGCCACGATGATATTGCGGCTGCAAAAGAGGGGGATAGAATCGGACCATTATTTTTTCTCCGGGAGGCCGGGAAGGCCGGCGCGCCGCCATCCGCGGGCGTCGGGGCGGGCGGGGACCGGCCCGTCCCTATTCACACCTGGAAGGGGGCCGAGCCCGACGAGGTGATCGCCTTCATCTACCGGCACCTGGAGGCTGGGACCTTCCGCAAGCCGGTGCTGGAGGAGTGGCTGGGCCGGCACGTGAAGGGGGGATGATCGCGTCCCGGTAAGCGTCGGCGGCGCCGCGCCCCTATCTCTCCCCTTGCGGGAGAGAGTGAGGAGCGTCCGCGCAGCGGCCAATCGACAACGATTTGTCGATTGGAGTGACGAACGCCCGAAGCCATGGCGCAGGGCTGTTCCACGGCTTGCGGGACCAGGCCCAAGGCCGTTAAGCGAGCCAAGTGCTAGAAATCGCAAGTGAGGGGCTAGTCTCGAAGGGCGGGCACGTCAAAGCCCCTCTCTTGCATTTTCCAGGCACTTGCTCGGGGACAAGCCCGCTCGCAAGCGCAGGAAAATGCTTTCTCTCCCGCAAGGGGAGAGATAAGGGAACCGACATGCGCGCACTGATCCAACGCGTTTCCAGCGCCTCGGTGACCGTCGACGGCGACACCGCGGGCGAGATCGGCCCCGGCCTGCTGGTGTTCGTCTGCGCCATGGCGGGCGACCGGGAGGCGCAATCGGCCTGGCTGGCGCGAAAGGTGGCCAATCTGCGCATCTTCAGGGACGATGCCGGCCGCATGAACCGCTCGCTCGCCGACACCGGCGGGGCGGCGCTCGTCGTCAGCCAGTTCACGCTGGCCGCCGAGACGAAGGGCAACCGCCCGGGCTTCTCGACCGCCGCCGCGCCGGACGAGGGCAAGCGCCTCTACGAGCATTTCTCCGATGCGCTGCGCGCCCACGGCATCGCCACCGCCAACGGCGTCTTCGGCGCCGACATGAAGGTGGCGTCGGTGAATGACGGCCCGGTTACGATCTGGCTGGATACGGCGGGGTGAGCGGGGCACCCTTATCTCTCCCCTTGCGGGAGAGAGTGAGGAGCGTCCGCGCAGCGGCCAATCGACAACGATTTGTCGATTGGAGTGACGAACGCCCGGCGCCCTAGCGCAGGGCTGTTCCACGGCTTCCGGGACTAGGCCGAAGGCCGTTCAGCGAGCTAAGCTGGAAATCGCAAGTAAGGGGCTAGTCTCGAGGGGCGCGCTTCAAAGCCCCTCTCTTGCATTTCTCCCTCGCAAGGGGGGAGATACGCCCCCTCAATTACACTCCACCGTGTCGTTCGGCGTGACGACGCAGTCGGGCCGGCTCTCGCAGCCGCCGAGCGCGACCAGGACGAGAAGGATGAGCGCTGCTTTCATGGGATCCTCCATGGGGGGCAGATTACCGGGAGGCGCGGCGGACACGAGCCTCCGCCCCGCGAGAAACTGCACTACCTAACTCACAGAGTCAGACTTGCCCTACGCGTTACCGCAGCCTAGGCACCCTTCGGTTTTCTCTTCAAAAGGTCAGACAAGAGCCGATTCTTCTTGCCATGTCGCTCATCAAGTTCCTTGCGAAGCCGTTTTACCTCACGAACCAATTCGCCAAAATAGGTCAATAGACCGGATGCCCTTGCCAGCTTGGTGGTAACCGAAGTAGCGCGCACCACGGCAACATTGTCCTTAGGACCAACCAATTCGCGAACCAAGTCCTCCCACATTCGCCCCGATGTATGCTCCCAAGGTGTAAAGGGCCTCAAGCCGTACCGGCGTCCTGTATGGATCAACAGCGCGCTGAGATTTGGAATTATCGTGATACTTAGTGCGCAAGAAAATTGGAACAAAAAGCGCCCTGTTTTCTTCCTCGTCTCCAAAATATCCCACGGCGTATTGGGAGGAAATCGCAGCGATTTTTTCCTTAATTGTTTTGGCGGATGATAGCTCTTCGTCTATACGTGCCAGTTTTTCCAAAAAGTACTTCCGCTCAAACTCCTCTGAGTCAATTTCGATGAGCATATCAAAGAACTCACTCGCAGAGTTCTCGGATATAAGCGTGTCAATAAAATCATATGCCTGTTCTATGCTGCGCTTGGACAGAAATTGGGCAGCAAAATATTCTTGAAAGGATCTATGTATAAAATCAATATCGTCCCCCTCTTTATGGCAAATACATATATTGTTTTCGATATCAAAAAGAAAATCCTCGCTTTTAGCAGATATTTCTTCGTATTGAAGGCTTTTGGTTGTGTACTTCAAAAATGAGCCCGAATCAAAGCTATAGACTCTATCAATATAACTCATAAAGCAAAATGTCATAAAGGCCCGTTTGAAGTCAGTTAGATCAAGTCCCGACGCGAACTCGCGCTGATAGTCAGGTTTCGTTGCGTCGTGTCGACGATACAAAACGTCGAATGCTGTGCCATAGAAGACATGCATCTTGGACGGAACATCCTGAAACTCCTTAAACGTTAACAACATCATCGACGCCAACAGAGGGTTCTCAAGTATCTTTTTATGGGATTTGAATAAGCCCTTTCCCAGTCGCTTTATAAAGAGATCCTTGTCCGTTTCATCGAAATCAATCCTTTGCAATAGCGATTCAAGCCGCGGCAGCGTGAGAGGCTCAATTTGATACTCTGGGAAGCTATGCCAACTAACAAAGCGCTCATCCGGCCGCGAGGACACAACGACAACGGAGCGCGGATAGTCCGATGCAATCCGGTTTATTTGAATGTCTGCTGAACGTCTATGCTTTACTGATACCTCGTCAAACCCGTCGAGTACGAGAGCAAATATCCCTGCTTTCAGGCCAGATATAATTGAGCGTTCGGATACAAAATGCGTAAATGGGCTAAGTAGGTCTGCAATATAGGCAGTTAACGTCTTTTCCGAGAACGGGACATTTCGTAATTCGATAAAGAGCGGTATCCGCCCCCAGTCGCTTCGTCCAGCTAGACTGCTATATATATACCTCATTGTGAACGATTTTCCGGACCCTAAGGTCGCGGTAATTATTGCTCGATTCCTAATGTTTCCCAAGTCTCTTATGAATTCATCAATGGGAACGGATATGCCGTTGACGTTCAGTATTGCAGGTTCATACGATTTTTCTAACCTGACGGGAGCACCGCCGGACAAAAGAGTTTTGACGTTCAGACACCTACTCTTTGCTGTCGCAATATATTGTTCGAAACCAACCGCGAGGCGCGTGGCGACAAAGTTTGCGCTTTCCTTTGAATTATTGATAGTATGTTGGAAAGCCTTGTCAATTAAGCCTGCCAATGTATTTGAGAAAGCTGATGATAGAGCGGATTCCTGGTCAGCCATATTGTGCCCCCTTCATGCACGAACAGGCCCGTCCTTTTAGTTGGCCGCCTAGCCGCGCGAATCTACCCATTGGCAGTTTTGGTTTGTGTCGGGGATATTGCAACTTGTTTCTAACCATGAAGGGAGGGCTTTCTGTTGCCGCAGGTGAACGGATAGTGGCTGCTTCGTTCTCGCGGCATGTGCCGTTCTCTTTGCTTAAATGCCTATGTCCGAAATCCTCCGATACACTGTCCTTGATGTAAGCTTGAGAGGGGAACGTCGATAGCCTGCTGGCCGCAGTTATGACCCGCCCCTCCTTCCCCTCCTTCCCCTCCGCCCCACTCTCCCCCTATACCCTCACCCCATGTGCGGACGCGTCTACGTAAAGACCAGCCTCGAAACCATGCTCTCCGGCTTCGCCTTCGCGCGGCGCTCGGCGGGCGTGGAGGCGCTGGCCAACGGCTTTCCGCTGTGGAACGGCGCGCCCTCGCTCGAATACCCGATCATCGTGATGGACACGGTGCGCGAGCCGGACGTGATGGGTCCGGTGTTCCGCCGCGCCCGCTGGGGTTTCGTGCACCGGCGCGCGCGCCCGCCGCAGAAGGGCGACCGGCCGCCGCCGATCAACATCCGCTGCGAGGGCATCGCCACCAATGGCCTGTTCCGCGACGCCTATGCCTCGCGCCGGGCGCTCATGCCCATCGACGGCTTCTTCGAGTGGCGGGACGTGCTCGGCACGGGCAAGAACAAGCAGCCCTACGCGGTCGCCATGAAGGACGGCCGCCCCTTCGCGCTCGGCTGCATCTGGGACACCT
>JAEYRU010000033.1 GCA_023435335.1 Pseudomonadota bacterium | reverse complement strand
CATGAGGTCGACTACTTCGCCTCGCAGCACGGCCTGTCGAGGGAACAGGTCCGCGACCTGATCGCACGCTTCGGCAACGACCGGGCAACGCTGGAGCGCGAGGCCCGCAAGCTGAAGGGGTGAGCCGTCAAGGCAATGGCTAGGACAAACGGGCCGCCGCGAGGCGGCCCGTTTGCGCATCAGGCGTCGAGCGAGATGGAGATCCGAATCGCCGGCCTGTCGCCCTCTCGGCTCTCGGTGACCGCCGCCGGGAGCCTCATGCCTGCCCTCATCAGCGGCGCTATCAGACGGGTCTGGTTGGTCGGCAGGTAGCCGAGCGGCACCCCCTGCGGCGACAGCACCATCACCGAGTCCGGGTCGTAGGCGCGCTCCACAAGGCGCAGTTCCGCCGCGTCGCCGGCCCGCACGGGCAGCGCGCCGCGTCCGGCCGTCTCGGCCACGTTGGTCACATAGCTGGAAACCAGGGGCATTTTGTGCCGCGCTGCCGCGGCCATCCCCGGCAGCATGGCGGCCAAGCCGCCGCCGGCTGCGATAAAGCTCCTGCGGTCCATCGCTTCCTCCTAGAGCTGCTCGGCCTGCGCGCCGGAGTTCGGCTTGGCGCGACCGAGGTTGGGCTCCTCGCCCAGAGGCTCCATCGGCCGGCTGGAGAAGGAAGCGTTGCCGTCGATCGACTGCCCCTCCGACCAGCGGCCCTGAGGCGGCTGGCTGCCGTCCTGCTGGAAGCCGAGGAAGACGTAGTTGAAGTCCTGGTTCTCCTCGTCCTGCGGGTGGCTGTTGGGAATCGGGAAGACCTCGGTGTTGCCGCCCAGCTCCTCGATCGCGGCCAGCCACTGGTTCTGGTGCATGGTGTCGCGGGCGATGAGGAACTGCAGCATCTCCTTCATGCCGGGATCGTTCGTCATGTTGTAGAGTCGCACGGCAAGGACGCGCCCCGTCGATTCCGCCACCACGTTGGCGCCCATGTCCGCGGCGATGTTGCCGCTGGCATAGATGTGCGACATGTCGAACGGCACGCCGTCGGAATCGACGGGCATCGCGGAAAGGCCGGCCGAGAGCAGGTTCTTCATGTTGATGCCGTTGAGGACGGCGCCGCCCACCTGGTCTCCCGACACCTCCTCCTGCAGCGACAGCGGCGCGCCTTCGAGATTGAGCGCGACGGCGGTAGCCAGCATCTCGATATGTCCGAGTTCCTCGGCGGCGGTGTTCAGGAGCAGGTCGCGATACTTCGGGTCGCCGCGCGCGCCCCACGCCTGGAACATGTACTGCATGGCGACGCGGATCTCGCCCTCGACGCCGCCGATCGCCTGCTGGAGGGCGCGCGCGAAGAGCGGGTTCGGTCTTTCCACCCGCACCGGAAACTGCAGCTTGTTGTCTGTGTAAAACATCGTTGTCCCTTTCTTGTTGTGCCGAGCCCAACAGGACCGGTGGGGCGATGTTCCGGATTGAATCCTGGCAGCGTCGCGAATGCGCGATTGCCCTTGCCGGCTGCGCAGCGCCCGTGCCGGTCGGCTCGCGCGCGGCCCGTTACGTCGCCGGATAGGCGATGGTCCCGTCGGATCGCGGTTGCGCGCCGGCGGTCAGCTTGGCCGGCTCCACGCGCGCCTCCCCCATCAGGTGGAAGACCGTCTCTCCGCGGGCCAGCAGGTAGTCGGCGACGATGCGCCGGTGGCAGCGCCACCACACCGCTTCCGAGCACATCATGGCGACGCGGCGTTCGCGGCCGAGCCGGACGAGGCGCTCCAGCCCCTCCCGGAAGGCATCGGTCATCGCGTAGTCGGCATAGTTGCGGAAGCTCTGGTTGCTCCAGAAGGCGTTCGTCTCGTCCTGCTCCGCGCGCCGCTTCTTGCGCAGGCCGCCCAGCTCGGGGACATGGGCGTAGCCGACCTGATAAGGCGCGAGGCGCCCGGCGATCGTGTCGGTGTTGTACTGCGGGTTGGTGCGCGAACGCGGCACGGTACGTATGTCGGCGACGAAGTCCACGCTCCCCGCCCTGAGCAGCGCGACGAACTCCTCTATGCTGCGCGTGGAATGGCCTATGGAGAAGAACGGATGGGGCATGTCCCGCAACGGGATGCTGTCCGCGCCGGTTCCCTGCGATCGCGCAGCCCGGCGGCTAGGCGTTTCCCATCACGACGACGGCCGCCAGCGCCGACGCGACCAGCAGGCCCGCGCCTGCCCAGTAGATGAGCGGCGAGGCATTTGCGCGTCCGGGCGGTTGCCTGCGCATGGCGTTACCGTAGCTTTCTGGTCCGGGCGCTGCATCGCGCCGCTTCTAGCGCAGCGCCATCTCGGTCTGTTCGGCGGAAAGCGGCGCGCCGCCGGCCTCCGAATCCGTCTCGAGCGGCGCCGCCGCGGGATCGAAGCCGGGCCGCTTGTCTCCGGTCACGCCGCGCTGGATATCGCCCCTGATCTGGGCTGCATTGTTTGTATCGGGCACGAGGGGCTCCCTGGGTCGGTCAAAGACGTCCCAACTGGCCCGCGCCCGCCGATGTTCCCGGGCGGGGAATTCCGGACGGCTCAGTGCGCCTTCGATCGCAACGTCGTGCGCAGCTCGGGCTCGACCAGTGTGCAACGCGGTTCCGGCGCGTGGGCCGCAGCGCTGCTGCGGACAAACGGCGGCTCGTCCGCCAGCAATGACGTCAGAAGCCACCCGCATGCCACGGACAGCCACAGGCAACGCGTGATCGACACCTCGGTCATTCGCCCCCCTCTCTCTCGCCGGGCTAACGCCTCGGCTGCGGGTAGGTTCGCCGGAAACTGGCGCGGGGGACGTGTTGGTTAAGTCTTCGTGAATCGCGTCGCGGAAAGGCAGGCGGCCGCGTCCTGAGGAGCGCGGCCGCATGTACGAAATCCCTATTTCTTGCGCGGGTCGTCGGCGGGGTTCACATAGGTGATGCCCTGCGGCCCCATGCCGTGCAGCTGGATCACCGTGTCCTCGCTGAACCAGGCGTAGTGGTTCATGCCCTTCGCCACATAGGCATACCCGCCCGGGCGGATCGCCTGGCCCTTCTTCTCGTCCAGCTTGTCGCCGGTGCCGATGTGGAAGGTGCCGGACAGCACCGTCACGTTCTCGTCGTTGGGGTGGGTGTGGGCGGGGATGGTGTATCCCGCCGGCACCCGCAGCCGCACGACGTACATGCCTTCCTTGGTCGGGTCGCCCTTGACCACGGCGAGCTCCGCGCCCTTGGCGTAGGCCGCCGGAGCCTTCCACTCCAGCTTCTCCGGCGCAACCGTGGCATGGTGCTCGTCGGCGCAGTGCGCGTAGGCGGGAAAAGCGGTTGCGGCCATCAGCGCGGCCGCGATCTGCATCAGCTGGATATTCTTCATCTGGTTTCCTCCTTGGGTTTGCGACGGAGCCGGCGCTGGCCGACGCGTCGGTTTCTGCTTGTCGAGTGAGCGGGAGGTCGCAGTGTTGCGGCCGCCCCGCTCGGCCCGCTGCTCAGGCGCGTGCGTGCTCGACCGGTCCGCCGCTTTCGGCCCAGCCTTTGAACGCGCCGAGGTTGAAGACGCGGCGGTAGCCCATGTCCATCAGCGCCTTGCCGCCCAGCGCCGAGCGCCCGCCGGATGCGCAGTAGAGGATCACCGTCCTGTCCTTGCTGAAATGGTCGTCGTGATAAGGCGACTCCGGGTCCGCCCGGAACTCCAGCATGCCGCGCGACACGTTGATGGCGCCGGCGATCTTGCCGCTCTGCTCCACCTCGGGGGCGTCGCGCACGTCGACGATCACCGCGTCGCCGCTCTTCATGATCTCGCGCGCCTGGGCGGGCGTGATCGCCGGCACGACGGATTTCGCCGCGTCGAGAAATTGCTTCACACTCATGCTCATTTCCAACTCCTGCATTTGCAGGGGCGGCGAGCCTGCCTCGCGCATCGCGCCGCCCCGGTTGAGGCCGCGCTCTGTCGACGCGGCCGGACGGCGGCGTAAATGGCAGCGCACAAGCGCGATCGCGCCCTCCGATCGGAGGGGGCGCTGGAAACGGGTGAAAGAGGGGAGCCGTCCCGGCTCAGCCGGCGGGCAGGTTGGAGTAGCCGGCGACGATCTTGACGAGTTCGGCCTGGCGGCGCGTCCCGGTCTTCTCGAACAGGCGCTTCAGGTGGAACTTCACCGTGGTCTCGGCGATGCCCAGCGCCTCCGCCACCTCCGGCGCGCCGCCCACCTCAACTACCCCGAGCAGCACGCGCAATTCGCTCGGCGTCAGGCGGTAGGTCTTGGCGATCACCTCCAGCGGTCCCGGCGTGTCGAGCGCCGCCCTGCGCACGAACAGCGCCGCGGCGGCCGCGAAGGCGGCGCCCGTCTGGCGCCGCGCGCCGGAGGTCAGCGGGAGCACGTGGGCGACGTAGCGCTCGCCGCTTCGCGACATCAGCGGCAGCGCGATCCCCTTGATGCCGACCGCCTCGTCGCCGCTGCCGGCGGCGGCGAAGATCTCGGTCAGCGCCTGCTCGGCCTGCGCGTCGCCCGCCGCCAGCCGGCTGCCGCTCATGCGCAGTACCTCGGCATCGGCGAGCAGCACGTTGCCGGCGGCATTCGCATGCACCACGCGCCCGCGCGCATCCACCAGGAACATCGCCGCCGTGATGCCGTCCAGCGTATCGGCGAAGGTCGTCGCCTGCGCGGTCTTCAGCTCGATCACCTTGCCGATCAGGGCGGCGCGGCGCACATGCGGCACGATCAGCCGCATGCGGGCGCGCGCATCCTCGTCCACGAGGCCGTTGCGCTGGTGGCGGAACACGCCGAGCAGCGCCGCGCCTGTGGCCGACTTGTCGAGCACGGCGCAGACGAAGTCGACGATCCCCTGCGGCTGCCACAGCTCACGGTAGATCCTGGTCTCCAGGAACTCGGCAAGGGCATCCAGTCCGAAAGCGAGGCCGGCTCCCCCACCTCCGCGAAGACGTGGGCATTGTTGAACGGGTCGAGCTTCACGTATTTGTCGAAGTAGAGCTGCTTGTAGTGCGGATCGAGCGAGCCGTCGTCGTAGTAGATGTTTCCCGAGCGGTCGGTGACGTCCTTGGAAAAAAGCGACGCCGCGTGGCCGGGGACGAACCCGCAAGCCCTGCCGAGCACGTCCGGCCACCGCTCGGGATCGAGCGACGCGTCGTAGATCTGTCCGATGAGTTCGGAAACCCGTTCGAGTTCGCGCACCTGTCGCCACCCGCAATTTCGGAGCGCGCCATTATAGTACACGCGGCTGCCACGCAACATGCCGGCTGGCGCCTCCTTGATCCAGGACAATGCGGGGTGTGTCCTGTGCCGGCAATCTGCCCGCACGAAAACGGAGAATGACATGAAGGGCTTTGTCGACGACATCGAGCAGCTGACGCTGGAAAACGGCGACTTCCGTCGCGTCCTCTACACGGCGCATGGCCTGCAACTGGTCGTGATGGCGATCCAGCCGGGCGACGAGATCGGCGAGGAAACGCACGAGGACCGCGACCAGTTCTTCCGCGTGGAAGCCGGATTGGGCGAAATCCTGATCGATGGCATCGTCTCGCCCGTCGGCCCCGACATGGGCATGATCGTGCCCGCCGGCGCCCGCCACAACGTGCGCAGCACCGGGACCGAACCGCTCAAACTCTACACGATCTACGCCCCGCCGGAGCACCGCCACGGTACCGTGCACGCCACGAAGGCCGAGGCCGACGCCGCGCACGAGCATTTCGACGGCGTAACCAGCGAGTAAGCCGCAACAGCCCCGGTGGAACCTGCAAGGAAGGACTGGACGATGGCCGACAACAGCCGAACGCGTAACCCTCTGACGGCCTGGTGGGTCGGCCTCGCGATCATCTTGGTCGCCGTCGCATATACCGCATGGCGCTTCGCGTGCCTGGAATGCGCGCCTGCCGGATATCTCGAATTCATGATCCTGGGAATCGTTCCGGCGGTCTATCTCGTGCTCATGTACATCACGCTGAAGGGCCAGGCCGACAGCGAGCGGCGATAGCCGTCGACCCGACATGAATAAGGGAGGGGTCATGGGCCGGACGATCCTGCGCCTCTGGCGTTCCCACCGGCTGGTCTTTATCGCCTTTCTGGTGGCGCTGTCGCTGACCGGCTTCTTCCTCGTCCGCACCGTCGCCTTCACCATCTACTGGGCCGATCCCGCCCGTCACGAGCAGAGCATCGAAGGCTGGATGCCGGTCCGCTACGTGGCCCGATCCTGGGACGTGCCGCCGGAGGTCCTCGCCGAAGCGCTCGGCGCCGAAGCGGGCGCGCGGCGCCGTCTCACCGTCGCTGAGATCGCCGCCGAACAGGGCAAGAGCGTCCCCGAGGTCGCGGCCACCCTGCAGGCGGCCATCGCGCGGCACCGGGCCGGCGCCGATGACTGAGATCGCCTTCGGCCTCGTCGCCAGCTACGGCGTCGCGCTGATCCTGGCGGCGACCTACCTGTCCTGCCTCGGACTGCCGGTGCCGACATCGTTCGTCATGCTCGCCGGCGGCGCGTTCGTGGCCTCGGGCGACCTCGCCTTCGTCCCCGTGCTCGCCGCCGCGTTGACGGGTGCGGTGCTCGGCGACCAGACAGGCTATTATCTCGGGAGGCTCGGCGGCACCGCGCTGACCGACCGGCTGGCGCGCGATCCCACCCGCGCAGTCGTCTTCGGGCGGGCGCGCGGCATCGTCGACCGCTGGGGCGGCGTCGGCGTCTTCTTCAGCACCTGGCTGGTCAGCCCGCTCGGGCCCTACGTCAACCTTCTCGCCGGAGCCACCCGCATGGGCTGGCCGCGCTTCACCTTCTGGGACACGATCGGCGAGGCGATCTGGGTCGGCGTCTATGTCGGGCTGGGCTACGCCTTTTCCGGCAGCATCGCACAGCTTGCCGACCTGCTGGGGAATTCAATCGCTTTCCTCACGGCCGCCGTTGTCACCGTGCTGCTGGGGCTTTTCCTGGTGAAACGGCTGCGCTCCGGCAATACGACCGGCGCCGACGATCTGTAATGCCGGATTCTCACCGGTCGTTACACCAGGGCGCCGACGGCCTCGTCGAACACTTTTCGAGGAGATCTCCGACCTCCACCATATCATCGAACACGGACCCGACTGGAACCGACTGATCCGGTGCACGGTGACGCTGAACCGCGCCGACGACGGGTCGGAGCAGAACCAGGTCGCGAAGGCGCGGCGCAAGGAGCGGGGCTGAACCCGCCCCGTCGAGGGCTCAGCCCTTCCCTTTGCCTTTCGGCGCGGTCGCGGCCGTCTTCAGCTGGTTGGCGAATGTGCTCTCGACCTTCGGAGCAGCTTTCGGCTGCTTCGGCTTGCGCACTTCCTTGTTGCTGCGCTGCTGGCCCTTAGCCATTGCCGAACGTCCTTTCCATCAGGCTCGACGCCGCGCTGACGTTGGCGGGCTCGAGCAGGTTCTCGGTGATCACGCGCTCGTAGCGCTCTTCCTCGTTGCGCACGCGGTACTGGGGAGAGTTGTCCCTGGGGGGCAGCGTCCCGATCACCTGATAGGTCTCGGCAGGACCGCGCTGTCCGCTCAGGCGCACCTGCTGGCCGATCGCGAAGAGATGGGTCGGGGATTGCGGCGCGCGCCAGCGCGAGCCGCGGGCACGATTCATTGAGTTCGTCATTTTGTTTCCTTGTCGTTCAAGATTGCCTGTTCAAGATCCGCCCGGTCGACGGGCACCATGTGCCGTGTCAGGCTCCTAGCGGAAATCGCGGGCAGGTGGATGAATGTGGCCACGCGTCTATAGGCCGTCACGGACGGTCCCTCGATCGCCTCGTCGTCCCATTCCACGCGATACTCGCCGGCGGGTTGCGCGACGTCGAAGCCCGGCAGCCTGAATGGCGAGTTGAAAGTCACGGTGATCTGCGTTGTCCGATTGGCCAGCGTCATCTCCTGCGGCCAGGCCGTTTCATGCCGCGATTGCCGCTGCTTCCATGCGCGGTCGCCTGCGTCCATGAAACTGAAATGGCCTGAATCGCGCACCGCTTGTGCGATACGCGGCGTCCATCGCGATGTTCGAGTAAAAAATGGCGGGTCGAAGTCTCTGACACCGCGAGGAGCCAAGTCGGCTCAAATATGCGATGGCGTAACCCTACGCTTCAATTGCGGCCGCCGCAAGGCTGCCCGCGGCTGCCTTTACCACCCGCCGGCAAATCCCTTGTTCCCGTTGCCGAAATGGTGAAATGATCTGCCGTGGCCGCGGCGTGCGCGTTGCCCTACAAATGATCGCATCTGAAACGCGCTGTGCGGGACGGGACCGGGCGGAAACCTATGGATAACCCATTCGAGCCGAAGAAACGCAAGGGGCCGCGCGCGACCTTCCTGCTCGAGCTGGATGCCTGGATCGATTCCACCCTGTACGAGGCGGGCTTCAAGCTTGCCGAATTCTGGGAGCGGCTGATCGTCTTCTTCCGCCGGTTCCGGGCGGAGGGCTGGCGGCGCGGCGTGTTCGAGCTAGCCAGCGAGGGCTTCACGCTCGGCACGGTCGGCGTCATCCTGATGTTCGCGCTCGCCATGCCCGCGTTCGAGGAGACGACCGGCGACTGGCGCAGCCAGGGCGAATTCGCCGTCACCTTCCTCGACCGCTACGGCAACGAGATTGGCCAGCGCGGTATCATCCAGCGCGACTCGCTGCCCGTCGACGAACTGCCCGAGCACGTGGTCAACGCCGTGCTCGCCACCGAGGACCGCCGCTTCTTCGAGCATTTCGGCATCGACTTCGTCGGCCTGGCGCGCGCGCTGAACCAGAACGTGCGGGCGCAGGGCGTGGTCCAGGGCGGCTCGACGCTTACCCAGCAACTGGCCAAGAACCTGTTCCTCAACAACGAGCGCACTGTCGAGCGCAAGATCAAGGAGGCCTTCCTGGCGCTGTGGCTCGAGATGAACCTCACCAAGAAGGAGATCCTCCAGCTCTATCTCGACCGCGCCTACATGGGCGGCGGCACGTTCGGCATCGCGGCGGCGGCCGACTTCTATTTCGGCAAGAGCATCAAGGACGTCTCCGTGGCCGAGGCGGCCATGCTCGCCGGCCTGTTCAAGGCCCCTGCCCGCTATGCGCCGCACATCAACCTGCCGGCGGCGCGCGAGCGCGCCAACACCGTGCTCAACGCGATGGTCGAGGCCGGCTACATGACCGAGGGCCAGGTGCTGTCGGCGCGCATCCGCCCGGCGACGGCGATCGACCGCGACAAGATCGAGAGCCCCGACTACTTCCTCGACTGGGCCTTCGACGAGGTCAAGCGCGTCGCCGCCAAGATGGACACGCACAGCTTCGTCGCACGCACCACCATCGACATGGACATCCAGAAGGCGGCGGAGGAATCGCTCGAGTTTCACCTGCGCCAGCACGGCAAGAACTACGGCGTCACCGAGGGCGCCATCGTCGTCATCGACACCAATGGCGCGGTGCGCGCCATGGTCGGGGGGCGCGACTACGGCACCAGCCAGTTCAACCGCGCCTCCAAGGCATTGCGGCAGACCGGCTCCTCGTTCAAGACGTATGTCTACACCGCGGCGATGGAGGCCGGGCTCACGCCCGAATCCGTGGTCTCCGACGGTCCGATCAACTGGGGCGGCTGGGCGCCCAAGAACTACGGCCGCTCCTATTCCGGCCGGGTGACGTTGATCAACGCCTTCGCGCGCTCCATCAACACCGTCCCGGTGCGGCTCGCCAAGGATTTCCTCACCACCAAGCCGATCGTCGACATCGCCCGCGCGATGGGCGTGGAGTCCGAGGTCAGCCTGCACAAGACGATGGTCCTCGGAATTTCCGGCATGACCGCGCTCGACCAGGCGACCGGCTACCTGGCGCTCGCCAATGGCGGCTTCGGCGATACCCGGCACGGCATCGCCCAGCTCACGAGCTATGCCGGGGAGACGATCTATGACTTCGAGCGCGACGCCCCGCCCAGGCACCGCGTGCTGAAGGAGGAGACGGTCTCATCGATGAACACGATGATGGCCGCCGTGCCCGAGTGGGGCACGGGCCGCCGTGCCGCGCTGCCCGGCCTGCGCTCGGCCGGCAAGACCGGTACCACCCAGGCTTACCGGGACGCCTGGTATGTCGGCTTCACCGGCAACTACGTCGCGGCGGTATGGCTCGGCAACGACGATTTCTCGCCCACCCGCAACATGACCGGCGGCTCGCTGCCGGCCATGGTCTGGCAGCGGCTGATGGCCTACGCGCACCAGAACATCGAACTGAAGCCGATCCCCGGCATCGAGAACCCCCTGCCGGATCCCGCCGTCATGGCGGCCGCGCTGCGCGAAGCCCGGGCGAAGGCCGAGGCCGATGCGGAACGGCCGCCGGCGCTGTCATCGGCGACGACGCGCGTGCTGCGCGAAATGTCGGAGCTGTTCCGAAGCACGCCGCCGATGGAAGCCCCGCCGCTCCCGGACACGCTTTCGTCGCTCGAACGTCCTACACTTTGAAAGGCCTCCGGGACCCGACGCTGCTTGCTCCATCCGCCCTTGCCGGGTTAATGCGGTCGGGCAACCCGGTTCCCGCCGCCCTATGCTCCGTACGCTCTTCCTGACATTGACCGTCCTCGTTATCGCCATCGGCGGCGGCGCCGGCAGCGTGTGGCTGGCGCTCAACGCAAGCGAGGGCATCGGCGCGGTCAACATCGGCGCATGGACGGCGTTTCCGGATGTCGGCACGCCGGAAGCCGACACCTATTCCAAGGCCCGCTTCGCGCGCGAAGGCGGGCTGTCGCTCGGACGCGCCGAAGGGATCGCCTTCTCGGCGCAGCGCGATTCCGCCGGCGATCCTCTACGGCGCGAATGCAGTTACGTCATCGAGGGCGCGATCCCTTCCGCCCGCTTCTGGACGCTCTACGCCGCCGATGCGCGCCGCATCGTGCTGCCCCCGACGATCCGGCGCGTGCCGGCGCTACATTCGCTGGAGATGCTGCGCACGACCGATGGGGCGATCCGCATGGATATCGGCCGCAACCCGGCGCCTGGCAACTGGCTCGGCGTGACCGGCCGCGGGCCGATGCAGCTCGTGCTTACGCTCTACGACACGCCGACGGCCACCGCCGCGCGGGTCATGGAAGTCGATCTGCCCCAGGTGCTGAAGGTCGGCTGCGATGTTTAGGCTGGTTCATGCAATCCTGCTCGGCCTGGTCGGTGCCGGCATCGTCCATATCGTCGTGCTTTTCCTGCTTCCGCACTACACCGACCGGGATGCGTGGTCCCAGCTGTCGGCGGCGTCCGAATACTACACGGCCACTCATATCGGCGGATCGGCCGCCACGACGCCGCTGATACGCTCGGTCGACCCGCTGTTCTCGGCTGTCGCCTGCCGTTTCGACCTGGCCGATGGCGTTCTTCACGTGAAGGCGCCGGGCCGCGTCCCCTTCTGGTCGATGTCGGTCTACGACCGCAACGGGCAGAACATCTTCTCTTTCAACGACCGCACTGCTGCGGACGGATCGGTGAACTTCGTAGTGTTGACGCCGGTACAGACCATCGAGGTGCGCAAGGCGCTGCCCGAGGAATTCGTGGAGGCGGTTTTCGTCGAGGCCGACATCGAGCAGGGCATGATCGTCATCCGCGCATTCGTGCCCGACCGCACGTGGCGAACCGCCGTGGCGCGTTTCCTGGAAGAGGTGGATTGCAGCCCGCGATAGGGTGGCTGGGGAAGTTCCTGCGGTTCCCGTGCCCGTCAGTGGCCGCCGGAGCTAGTTGCGTCGCCTGCTGCGTCGGCCGCGCCTGTCCTGCTCGGGCGGATCGTCATCAAGGGCGGACAGCCGCTCCGCCCGTTCATAGCGTACGCCGGGAAAGAAGATCACCGCGGCGGGCTCGCCGTCGCACGATTGGTCCCCGCTGCGTTCGCGCGGGATGAATGTGATGATGTCCGCCATGACACGCGTTCTCCTCTGGAGCAAACGCAACGCACGCAAACGCCACGATCAATACGCAAGACATGACCGCACGAGGGTTAACAGCTCGTTAAGGGTGAGGAACCCGGATGCACGAGGCCTCCACGGATCGTCGCGATTCTGATTGATCCGCGCAGACTACCCTCCGGCCTGGATCTTGATGACAGGTCGCGTACACCTGTTGATTACACTTCAGAGTGTATTTGATGACTGTTGCAACTTTTAATTGAAGGCGTATGATGCCCAGTTGGAGACCGGCGGCAACCAGGGGGTACGCCATGCTATACGCGTTTCTATGGGGAGGTTTCGGGGGCACTCTGCCAACCCTCTCGAGAATGGCCGCCACTTACACGACGCACATTGCCCAGCCGCTTCCCGAGCTGACGGTTCTGCTCGGATTGCTGCTATGGGCAATCGTGGGCGGCGGCATCGCGCTCACGGCCGCGAGTCACGACATGAGGCAAGCAATCTTTGCGGGAATTGCCGCCCCTGGCATTCTAACCAGTATCCTCGCGGGGGCGGAAATGCCCAGAGATACCGCGCCAGATAAAGCGGCGACCACAACCTCGATCTGGTACAGTTTTTCGGCTCACGCACAGCCGTTGCCGAACATTGCGACGGATGACGCTCTATCCGGGAAGGCCATAACAATAACACCGGAGGTCGTCGGCGGCCTTCCTCGATCGGTCACCCTGCCCGTCATTGCTGAGATCGACCGCGACGGAACTAGGGAATCGGTGGACGTAGGCAGCATACGCAACCTTTGGGGAGAGAGCACCTTTGTGCTTCCCGAGGGAACGACGAGTGTGTCGGTATCAGGGGTCCGGATAGAAACTATGGAACCCATCACCGAGATCGAGCTGTCGGTCAGGACGTCACCCTCGCGCTTCGGCGACTTCCTGTGGGCCCTGGGTGCAAACCGAACATTCTCCATAGATGAGATAGTGGCTACGCCAACGCACCGGGCGCCGGAATAACCAAGCCAGGATAGCGATCGAGCCGGCACCGACCGGGAAAGAGCGCTCAGCGAGTTCACAGTCGCGGGCGGACGGTTAACAGGTCGCTAACAAATTGGATGCATATTTAGCGACACCGGGGCCCGTGGCGCCCGCGCCGTGTTTTGTCGAGTTCAGCGTTTTCATCGGGTTTGTTCGTGCGTTCCGCAGATTTTTTCCAGCACGCCGACGACAGTCAGCCGAAATGCGATCGGCTGTTCCGCGCGGCCATCACCGGATATTGCTCCATCACCCGCCCCGGCAGTCGCGACGCCGCGCAGCTGGACGACCTCGCGCTGCCGATGCTGCCGCTCGTCTCCGAGGACAGCAAGCGCTTCGCGGCCGCCGCGCTGTCTGAAACCATGCCCGCGCCGCCCGGCCTGCTGCGCCGCCTCGCCGACCATCCCGTCGCCATTTCCGCGCCGCTGCTGCTGCGCTCGCGCGCGTTGGCCGATATCGACCTGATAGGCCTGATCGGACGCAACGGTCTGGCGCATGCACGCGTGATCGCGCGCCGGCCGGGGCTCAATCCCAACATAGCGGCGCTGGCGCGCGCGCTGGGCGTCGCTCCGGAAACCGAAACGGCGGCGGTGGAAACGAAGGCTTCCGACAACCTGCCCGTCGAGGCCGCGGCTTCTCGGCCAACGCGTTCCGTAGCCGACGCGGCCGAAGAGACACGCGTACGCCTGCGAGGCATGATGCGGCCGGCGGTCGACGCGGCGCTCGAAACCATCGCGGCCGCACCGCATCGTCAACCGCCGCAGATCGACTGGGTGGCCGCGCATGCCGCCTACCCGCGCCTCGTGGGGACTGGCCTTACCGGACGCGCAGCCCTGTTCCAGACCGCGGTCGCCGACGCCTTCGAGCTCAGCTTCAGCCGGGCCTGCGAGATTGTCGAGGATGGCGAGGCCCTTGCCGTGGCGCTAAAGGCGGCCGGGCTGACGGTCGCGGAAGCCTTCTTCGTCACCGCGCTCGCATTTCCGCCGCGGTTCGCGGACACGGCAGCAATCCGCTCCTTCGTGGAGCAATACCGCCGCCTCGACGTGGGGGTGGCGCGCAAACTCGTTTCGTCCTGGCAGGCGGCTGCTCCCAGAGCGGTACCGGTTCAGGAGGTCCTGCAACCGGCCAACTCGGACGAGCGGAGCGGGCTCGAAGCCAGCACGGCGCTGCTCAAGGCGTCCTGACCGTCACCAGCTCGCGCAGCGCCGCATCGTCGAGCTCGACCTCGACGACCCAGAAATCGGGATCGAAGCGCTCCTCCCTGGCGAGGCGGCTCGAGATCTCATCGCCCGACTCCGTGCGCAGCAACTCTGCAAAGAGCCGCTCGGCCGGCCTCCCTTCATCGTAGGTCGCCTGGGGAGCCGGCCCGAACAGCGTCAGTTCCCCGAGCCGGGACCTGGCGATGACGAAGATCGCGCCGGCTTCGGTCGCGCCGCGGCGTGCCACGGCGGCGAACCCGCCGGACGCAAAGGCGCGGCGCAGCAGAACGGAAACCCATAGTTCGGAGGTGATCCTCAGCGACACGTCCGGTCCTCAAAAGCTTGAACGCTGCGCGGACTAGGCGGAACGCGGAACGCGGAGTCAATCAGTTGGTCAGGCCGATCTCTCGCATCTTGGCATAGACGGCCGCGTCCGGCTCGCCGGTCTCGGGGAGCCCGAAAAGCGACTGGAACTCGCGGATCGCGCTTCGCGTGCGGGGACCGACCACGCCGTCGAGTTCGATCCCGTCATTGCCGAACGCCTTGAGGCCGGCCTGGACACGCAGGATGTGCGGGTCGGCCACGGGCGCAGGGGCGCCTGCGAAGGGACCGGTCGCGCCCGGGCGCGGCAGCGGCAGCGGGATCGCGGAACTCTCGCCATCGGCATCGATGGCAGCAAAGGCCTCAGGCAGCGCTTCCTGCGCGGCCGGCTGCCGCTCGGTTCCCGCGGTCCCCAGCTGCTTGAGCAGGGTCGCATCGATCTTCCCCGTCGGCTCCAGCCCCACCAACTGCTGGTAGGCCTGGACAGCCCTCGCCGTCTGCGGTCCCGCCAGGCCGTCGACCGTGCCCGAATAAAGCTTCAGGCCGTGCAGTATCTCCTGCACGCTGCGCACCTGCGGATCGGCGCCGGGCACCGAGGCCGTCGTCGTCTCGCGCTCGATCAGGATCGTCGTGTCGTTCACTTGCGGCTGTGCCTCGGGCCGCGCCGCCGGCCGAGGCAGCGGAGCCGGAAGCGCGGCAGGCGCGCGTGTGGCAAAGAAGGCGCCCGGATGCTGGTACGGCTGGTACCAGACGGCGTTCGCGGTCACGAAGGCCATCGCCACAAGAAACGCCGTCGTGCCACCCGCTATCATCGGATTGCGCGCGATCGTGGCGCCGGTCAGGATGAGCCCTTCCCGGAAGAGCTCGCCGAGGCCGGATGGCTCCTCAAGCTGTCTTGCGGACCGTCTCATTCGGGTCTCCAACTCCAATCCTGTGCAACGCCGCTCGTTGGACCGGCGCGGCCTCCGTGTCGCCTTCCGCGTTCCTAGGCCCCGCCACCGGCAGCGAGACGGTAACCACCGTGCCCTCGCCCGGCGCGCTCTCGATACTCATTTCGCCCTCGTGCAGCTTGACCAGTCCCTTCACCAGCGAGAGGCCGAGCCCGGCACCATCGAACTGCCGCGTGAAGTCGTTGCGCACCTGCTGGAAGGGCTGCCCGATCCGCTCGAGGTCCTCCCCGGCGATCCCGATGCCGGTGTCGGTAACCACCAGCTTCAGCCACGGCCCGCTGCGAACCGTCTCGACCGAGACGGTTCCGCCCGAGGGCGTGAACTTGATGGCATTGGTCAGAAGGTTGAGCACGATCTGCTGCACGGCGCGGCGGTCGGCGCTGATCTCGCCCGGGTCGGGGTAGGTGCGCGCGGTGAGGACGAGACCCTTCTCGCGTGCCTGCTGCGCCATCATCGAGTGGCACAGGTCCACCGCCTCCTTTACTGCAAACAGCTCCGCCCGGATGCTGTAGGCGCCCGATTCGATCTTCGACACGTCGAGAATGGCGTTGACCACCGACAGCAGGTGCGTGCCCGACTGCCTGATCAGGCCGACATAGTCGCGCTGGCGCGCGTCGGCGAATTCGCCGGCCATGCCGTGCATCAGCATGTCGGAAAAGCCGATGATAGAGTTCAGCGGCGTGCGCAGTTCGTGGCCGACGGCTGCGAGGAAGCGGCTCTTAGCCAGATCGCTGCTGTCGGCAGCGTCGCGTGCCTGCTCGACCTGGCGGCGCAGTTCCGCCAGCTCCGAAATGCCGCGCAGCATCAACATCAGGTGCTCCGGCTCGGTCGCGGCGGCGATCACGAGCTCGAACAGCCTGTAGGTGCTGCCGAAATGCCCGTCCCCCGCCACACGCAATCGCGTCTCCAGCGTCTGCGGGCCCGGCGCCTGGCGCAGTTCCGCCAGCGCGCCCATGAATGCAATGCGGTCGCCGATATGCACGCGCTCGAAGAAGGCGCTGCCCGTCAGCAGATCGGGCGCCACGCCGAGCGCTTCGGCGGCGGCGGGAGTAGCCTCCATGATCTCGCCCGCCGGCGAGAGCTTCAGCACCTGCAGGTCGAACAGGCTGTCCAGGCCGGTTTCGGCGGTTCCGCGGTCGCTGGCCCCGCCGCCGCCCAGCACGCGGCGGATACGCGGCCATGAGAGCACAGCATAAAGCGCGGGCGGCAGCCACTGCCAGACGGAGGCGGCGGCTTCGCCCGGCACAACGAACGTCGACAGAAGTATGTACGCGGAGAGGCTGGCCAGCGCCGCGGCTATCCCCGCCAGCGCGGCCCGCGCGCTCCGCCCTACCCAATAGGTCTCGAAACCGATGGCGGCGGCAAGCAGGATCAGCGGCGATTGCATCCCGCCCATCGCGGCGGCCAGGGCAACGCCAATGGCGGCAAGGCCGAGGGAAGCCCGCTCGGCGATCGCGCCGCGCCCGGTCAACGAAACCGCGACCGCGAGCGCCCAGGCGATGGCGGTGACGCCGCAAAGCAGCGCCAGCAGCCCTGCCATGCCCCATCCGGTCAGCGGCACGAACGCGAAGACAGCGGCCGCAGCGAAAGGCGCGGCCAGCATCGCCCCGATGAACCGGCGCTGGCGCTCGCGCTCCGCCGGGGCAACCACCACAGGGTGCACCAGCCGGTCGCAGCCGGCGAGCAAGCCTGCCGGAACGTCGGTCAATCTGGCTATTGCTGCACTCACCCAACGCACTCGCACTGAACGCCCGCTGACGGGTCTGGTCGTTGTATCGGACCCTCGCACCGAGCTTTTAATGAATGGATAAATGGGGGGCCGATGAGGGGATAACACGCCCCGGAAACGCGCCGTGGCGGCGTTCCGGACCCATGCATTTCTGCCCATGGTAAACAGAGCGTAAGGCGTTCGTCCGGGACCGGCCGCGGTTGCGTGAGCCTGCGGGAACCGAATGCGCTCTGAAAAAGATAGCAAATACAGCTACTTAGAAAGTTGACGACGGATAAAAAAGATCGTTCGAATGCAAGTATGACTTGAATCGAACCGGAACTGCTCAAATTCGAATCAAATCTCGTTCAAATCCGTGCTTTTGCTTCAAGCCGTCCTTTGCGCGTCTCGGTTAGGGTCTAAGCCAACGGGGAAATCTGCCTGGCAAAATCCGGCAGGGACGATCGAGGGACGACATGGGTTTCATCATCCGGTCCATATTCTGGCTGTCGCTTGTGCTGCTGCTCATTCCTTTCGGCGGGACTGGCGGGACCCAGGACGACATGGTCAGCCCGGTCGAGGCGCTGCTGGCAGCGCGCGGCGCCATCCAGGACGTCACCGGGATGTGCGAGCGCAAGCCGGAGGTCTGCGAGACCGGCAAGGCGGCGCTGCACACGATCGGCGTGCGGGCCCGCGAAGGCGCGCGCTTCGCCTATCAGGCGCTCGACAGCTACGATGCCGAAAGGGCGGCCGAGGTGGCATCGAGCGATCCGGTTGCCGACATCATCGCAACGGGCAGCGTGCCCGAGTCGCGCTGAACTCACCCGGTCGCGCACTGGCCCGGCTTTTTTCGTGACGAACGTGTCGCGCGCGCCTATATCCGGGCCAGCATGACACGTATCATTGACACCATACGGCAGGACTTCGAGTTCCTCGACGAATGGGAAGAGCGCTATCGCTACATCATCGACCTGGGTAGCGATCTGCCTCCCTTCCCCGAGGATCTGCGCGACGAGACGCACAAGGTGAAGGGCTGCGTCAGCCAGGTCTGGCTCGACGTGGAATACGCCGCTGGAAGCGATCCGGTCCTGACGCTGCGGGGCGATTCGGATGCGCACATCGTGCGCGGGCTGGTGGCCATCGTGCTGGCGCTGTTTTCCGGCCTGCACGCCAGCGAAATCGTGAAGACCGACGCCGAGGAGACGTTTCGGGCGCTCGGGCTGGACGAGCACCTGACGCCGCAGCGCGCCAACGGCCTGCGGGCGATGGTGAAGCGCATCCACCAAGCGGCGCAGGCGGCGCTGACGCGCGCCCCGGCCCAGTAGACCCGTTTCAGCGGCCAAGGTTCGGCCGATAGCCGGCGGCGCCCCAATGCAGGATTCCGCCAGCCAGCCGTTGCCGTTCGCCCGGCGGGTCGTAATGGCGGGCAAGCGCACCTAACGCCGTCTTCAGCACGATTTTGGCGGAGCGTACCGGCCATCCGCGCTCGCTCTCCACCGTCTCGAACCCCTTCAGGTAGCAGCAGATGTCGACGAGGACGCCGGCAAGTTCGGGGCCGACCGCTTCGATGGCCTTCTCCACGCGGATGCGGGCGGCGAGCGCGGCGTCCGTCAGGTCGGCGATCCCGCCGCGTCCGCCATCGCGGCGACCGGAAGCCACGCTTGCCTGCCAGTTGGCGCCGAGCCTCGGCATGATCTGCCCGCGGGTATAGTCGGCGCGCAGCCTCTCGCCTGCCGCAATCTCGCCGGCAGTGAGGAACGGCCGGCCGTCGCGGTCGCGGCGTCGGGCAATGGCGCGCAGCGGCGATTCCTCCAGGTTGACGGTCACCCTCTCGCGTCCGGCCTCGGTATCCATCGTCTGCAGCTCGAGAGCCCGGTGCTGGGCGAGAAACCCGTCGGGGCCGGCGGCGAGCCGCTGGCGATGTGCTTGCCCCTCGGCGGTCAGAACGAGGCGGTTGCGCGCTGCCTTCACAAGGCCGTCCCGCGCCAGCTCCTCCAGAGTGCGGCGCGTCACCGCGATGGTGCCGCGGTCGCCGCCGTCGAGCAGCGCCTTGCCCTCGCCGCTTCCTGGCAGGACGGCGGCATCTCCGGCCGCGAGGAACCGCAGCGT
>JAEYRU010000021.1 GCA_023435335.1 Pseudomonadota bacterium | reverse complement strand
GCCACCTCTCACCGATAAGCCGCGTCTTCTCCCGGCCGCCTCGCCCAGGCAGCGCTGCCGCCGTGCGGGGCGGAGGCCGTCGTGCCGGAACCAGGCGCGGCGGTCGGCAGGGCCGTCGCGCCTGTGTCGCTTCAACGGCCGGCGGCGTCAGCCGCCCAGCTTCGCCGTGATCTGCTCGAAGAGCTGCAGGTTCTCCTCGTCGCGGCCGACCGGTTCGGCCGTATGGCTCGCCTTCACGATGACCATGTCGTTGGCCGGGTCGATGTAGATGAACTGGTGGTGCAGGCCGAGCGCGGCATAGGCGTCCGAATCGGGGAAGGTCCACCACTGGTACTGGTAACCCTGCGGCGCGCCCTCGGCGACCGGCTCGTAGCCTTCGTCCGGAACCGTCGCCTCCTCGACCCAGTCGGCCGGAACGACCTGCTTGCCATTCGCCTTGCCGCCGTTGAGGAACATGAGGCCGAAGCGGGCGTGGTCGCGGGCGGTTGCGTTGAGGCCGGCCCCGTAGAACTCGCGGCCGACCGAGTCCGGTCCGTCGAGGATCCAGTAGGCGTCGTGCTCCATGCCGGCCGGCTTCCAGAGCTTCTCCGACATGTATTCGGCGCCCTTCCTGCCGACCGCCTTCTCGAGGATGCAGCCGAGCACGCTGGTGTCCAGCGTCGCGTAGTTGAAGACGGCATCCGGCGCGTTCGGCCCGTCCCTGGACTCGTTGGCAGCGTAGTCGCACCAGCGGTACTTGTAGGCCACCAGCGAATTGTCGTGCACCTGGGTCAGCTGGGTGTCGCTGCCGAACTCGTATACCTCGAGCCAGTCGACGCCCGAGCGCATGCGCAGCAGGTCGCGGATGGTGGCGCGCGCATAGCCCGATCCTTCCATCTCCGGCAGGTAGTCGGTGACCTTGTCGTCGAGGCTCCTGATCGCGCCGTCGGCGAGGGCGAGGCCGATCAGGGTCGACACATAGGATTTGGCGACCGAATAGGTGATGAAGCGCGTGTTCTCGTCGCTTCCGTTCCGGTAGGTCTCGAAGACCAGGTTGCCGTCCTTGATCACCACGAGCGCGTTGGTCGCCGTGGCTTCCAGCGCTTCCTCCAGCGTGAGCTTGCGCTCTCCGATGGTGTATTCGCCCTCGAGCGATGCCGGTTTCGAGGGCAGTTCCCAGACGTCCGGTCCGGCCTCCACGGTCCGCGTGGCGAACATCTGGTCCATGTGCTGGAAGGTCAGGTAGTTCAACGCCGGGTCGAACATGTGGGCGCGCGCGCCGATCATCGTCGGCGTAAGCCAGCGGGCATCGTCGCCGGCCGCCCCGGCGTGGCCCGTGAAGCCGACCGCCGCCGCGCCCATGAGCGCGCCGAGGGCCGTTGTTCTCAGAATTCTGGACATGAAAGAAGCACCTCCCTGGTTGACAGGCTCCCGCACGACATCGCCGGCGACCTCCTCGCCGCCGCCAGCCGGGATCGGCCGGATTGTCATGCGATGTAACCATTGGTAACATTGCGCATCGCGGACGGGGCGTCAACAGGTGCTTGTCTCTGATCCAGGAGGCGGCGACCGGAATTGGCGGCATGCGCGCGGCGAACATGCGTGGACGAACGTGCCGCCGGGACTATAGGAATGGCGGACGGATGCGAGGTCGGGACGCTGAAGAAGACGAGCTATCATCACAAGGATCTGCGCAATTCCCTGCAGGACGTTGCGCTGCGGTTCATCGCGGAGCGCAACGGCGCTGACTTCTCGCTGCGCGAACTCGGCGAGGCGCTTGGCGTTTCGCATGCCTCCGTCTATCGGCATTTCGCCGACAAGGCCGCTCTGCTCGAGGCGCTGACCGCCCGCGGCTTCGACATGCTGCATGCCTGTCAGGAAGAGGAACAGGCGAAGGCGCCGCCGGATTCGCGCAGCCAGCTGCGGGCGCTGAACGAGGCCTACATCCGCTTCGCCCGCGAGAATGTGGGAGCCTTCTGGCTGATGTTCGGCGCCAGCTCCGAAAGGGCTTCATCCGCGAAGAAGCGCGAGGGAATCAACGCGAAGGCCTTCGTCACGCTGGTCGATGCGGTCAGGCGCTGCCAGGACGACGGGCATCTCATCCCCGGGGACCCACGGCGCATCGCGGGATACCTGGTGATGGCGCCGCACGGCTTCGCCTGCTACTCCGCCCGCGACCGGGAGATGATCGGCCTCGACGATCAGCTGATGTCTGCGCAGACGGTGGCTGCGATCGCCATCATGCCGCTGCTGACGCATCCGCCCTCGCAGGAGGAAATCCTGGGGTATTTTGCAGCCGAACACGCTCCGTCGCCTCGGACGATGGTCGATCCCTGACGGGGGGCGAGGCGGTCGCTTGCCCACCTCTCACGGATAGAGCCGCGTCTTCTCCCAGCCGCCGTCGACCTTCGAGAAGGCCACCCGGTCGTGCAGGCGGAAGGGGCGGTCGTGCCAGAACTCGATCGAGACCGGCCTGATGCGGAAGCCCGACCAGTATTCGGGACGCGGGATCTCGCCGATCGCGTAGCGCAGGGTGTATTCGGCGACGGCCTTCTCCAGCGCCAGCCGGCTTTCGAGCGGCCGCGACTGCTTCGAGGCCCATGCGCCGATGCGGCTGCCGCGCGCCCGCGACGCGTAATAGGCGTCGGCTTCCTTGGCGGTGACGATCTCGACCGGCCCGCGCACGCGCACCTGCCGGCGCAGGCTCTTCCAGTGGAAGCACAGCGCCGCCTTCATCGCGCCGAGGATCTCGCGGCCCTTGGCGCTCTCGAAATTGGTGTAG
>JAEYRU010000308.1 GCA_023435335.1 Pseudomonadota bacterium | reverse complement strand
TCACCGACATCTCGGACGCCTCCCGGCTCGACGCGGAACTGGCGCGCGTCGATGCCGACCGCGTCGACCTCAAGCAATTCCTCGGCGAACTGATATCGATCTCCAAGGACGCCGCCCGCAACAAGCGAGGGGTGGAGATCGAGTTCAAGCCGGCCAAGCTGCCGCAGGGCGTGAAGGGCTACTATGTGACCGGCCACGAATCGCGACTGGGGCAGGTGATCTCGAACCTGATCGACAACGCCCGCTCCTTCGTACCGGAGGAGAACGGGCGGATCACCGTCGGCCTGTCCCGCAGCGGGCGACGCAACATCATCACGCTTGAAGACAACGGGCCGGGGATCCGCCCCGATGCCCTGGAGCGCATCTTCGAACGCTTCTACACCGACCGCCCCGCCAGCGAGGCGTTCGGGCAGAATTCCGGGTTGGGACTCTCGATCAGCCGTCAGATCGTCGAGGCGCATGGCGGCACGCTGACCGCCGAAAACATCCCCGGCACCAAACCCGGCGACATTCGCGGCGCGCGCTTCGTTGTCACCCTTCCGGCCGAAGACTGAGAATGGCCAACAATTTCCACGCCTCCGCCGTGCACGTTGGCGACCGTGGCGTGCTGATAGCCGGGTCCTCTGGGTCGGGCAAGACGGAGCTATGCCTGGCTCTGCTCGATCACTGCCGGCTTTGGGGCGAATTTGCGTGCCTGGTTTCCGACGACCAGGTGTTCCTTTCTTCCGGGGGCGGACGAGTGATCGGAAGGGCGCCGGAAACGATCTCCGGGCTGGTCGAGGTGCGCGGGCTGGCGCCGCGGCCTATCCCGACCGAACCAAGAATGGTCGTCGACCTGTTCGTGCAACTGGTTCCGTCACCGCAATCGCCGCGCTTCGCGGAAGAGCGGACGCAGGAACTCGCCGGCTGCCTCGTACCGCGGCTCGATCTGCCGGCCAACGACGCCCGCCACGCCGTGACGGCAATCGCGGCCTGGCTGAAGATCGCGCCTTTTAATGTCTGACCGCGTTCGCGTCTCGAGCTAGAACGCCTTGAAGGTCAGCGTGGTTAGTGAGCGGACGATGCCCGGCACGTTGGCGACGTGGTCGTTGATGAACTTGCCGATGTCGTCCTCGTCCTCGATGTAGATCTTCATCAGAAGGTCATACTCGCCGCTGGTCGAATAGAGTTCCGAGACGATCTCGCGCTCGAAGAGCGCGTCGGCCACCTCGTAGGTCTTGCCGGGCTGGCACTGGAGCTGGACGAAAACGGCGCGCATTTGTGACCTCTGCTTGATATGCCGGAACTTCGCGTCAGGAGGCGCGGGTGTCAACGTCTCAGCCGGACAGAAGCGTCCGGGTCAGCGCGTGTTCCGGGTCGGCAAGGCCGTTGATTACGTTGAAATGGTGACGGTCGGGTTCCTCGTAGGCGGCGGTGGCGGCGCCCAGTCCACGCCACACGTTGGCGAGCAGCGCATTCTGCCGCACGAATTCCGAGCGTTCGGCCGCGCCGACCCAGCAGGTCAGCCGCGCTCCGGGCATGGGCTCGAGCAGCGCCGGGCTCTCTGCAGCGGCCTCCTCATCATCCAGCCTGAGCGTCTCGTTCATCGCCGTCTTCATCATCGGGCGGAGATCGTGCACACCCGAGATCGAGACGGTATTGACGATGCGCGAGCGCGCCTCTGCGGCAAGCGGCGAGGTAGCCGAGATCATCCGTGTCGCCAGGTGTCCACCGGCAGAGTGGCCGGTCAGCCGGATCGGACCGGCGACCATGTCCGCGGCCGCTGCCACCGCCCGGCCGATTTCGCCGGTGATCCCGGATATGCGCACCTCGGGGCACAGCGTGTAGCCGGGCATCGCCACAGCAAAGCCGTTCTCGACGGCCCCGCGCGCCAGATGCGACCAGAAGCTCTTGTCCAGCCGCAGCCAGAACCCGCCGTGGACGTAGACGACTAGACCCGCCGGCTTGTCCCGCGGCATGAACAGGTCGAACCGGTTGCGCTCGCGTTCGCCGTAAGGAATGTCGAGCTGCGCGCGTCCAGAAGCGGCAAGCTCCTGGCGCCAGGCCGCCGCCGGTTCGGCCCAAGCAGCCGGCCAGCGGTCGCCGCCCGGAATGTTGGCGCCGTTGGCATAGGCATCATCCCAGTCCTCGGTGCGGTGAAGTATCATCCGGTTCCTCCTCGCGCGTTCCGGCCAGTCATAGCGGCGGCATGCGGTTCAGTCATTAGATGACCTTGAGTAGATTGCTTCAATCCTGAAATTTCATGCTTGAAACAAATTCGCTTCGGTGCGATCCTCACCCTTGGGAAGAGGAGCGACGAGACGTGAAAATCGCGGTACTCGGCGGCGGGCCGGCAGGGCTCTATTTCGCGATCAGCATGAAGCTGCGCGACGCCGCGCACGATGTGACCGTGTTCGAGCGCAACCGCCCCGACGACACGTTCGGCTGGGGCGTGGTTCTTTCGGACGAGACGCTGGACAACCTCGCAGTCAACGATCCCGGAAGCGCCGCCGAAATTCGCCATCATTTCGCCTACTGGGACGACATCGCCGTGGTTTATCGCGGCACCCGCACCGTATCGACCGGTCACGGCTTCTGCGGCATCGGACGCATGAAGCTACTCAACATCCTGCAGGAGCGCGCGCGCGAACTTGGCGTCGACCTGCGCTTCCAGAGCGAGGTCGACGATCCGCGCCCACTGATGGCCGAATACGACGTGGTGATCGCGGCCGATGGCCTCAACTCCAAGAGCCGCACGATCTTCGACGGGGTGTTCCGCCCCGATATCGACGTACGACGCAACAAGTTCGTCTGGCTGGGCACCCACCAGAAGTTCGACGACGCCTTCACCTTCATCTTCGAGGAGACCGAGCACGGCTGGGTCTGGGCGCATGCCTACCAGTTCGACCCAGAGACGGCGACGTTCATCATCGAATGCAGCCAGGAGACATGGGACAAATTCGGCTTCGGGCAGATGAGCCGCGAAGAGTCGATCGCGACCTGCGAGCGCATATTCGAGAAGCACCGCGGCGGCCACCGGCTGATGTCGAACGCCAACCACCTGCGCGGCTCGGCCTGGCTCAACTTTCCGCGCGTCTTGTGCGAGCGCTGGTCGCACCAGAACCTCGCACTGATGGGCGACGCGGCGGCTTCCGCGCATTTCTCGATCGGCTCGGGCACCAAGCTGGCGCTGGAGAGCGCCATCGCCATGGCCGACTACCTGGACTCGGAGCCGACGCTCGCTGCCGCATTCGCAAAATACGAGGATGCGCGCCGCACCGAGGTGCTGAAGCTCCAGTCGGCGGCGCGCAATTCGCTCGAATGGTTCGAGGACGTGGAGCGCTACTTCCGGCTCGACCCCGTCCAGTTCAACTATTCGCTGCTGACGCGTTCGCAACGTATCAGCCATGAAAACCTGCGGCTGCGCGACAAGACGTGGCTGAGCGGCGCGGAGGTCTGGTTCCACACGCAGGCGGGCGTCGCCGCCAACGCCAACCGCGCGCCGATGTTCGCGCCGTTCCGGCTGCGCGGCCTGGAGCTGAAGAACCGCATCGTGGTGTCGCCGATGGCGCAATATCGCGCTGTCGACGGCACGCCGACGGACTGGCACCTCGTGCATTACGGAGAGCGCGCCAAGGGGGGAGCCGGGCTGGTCCATATCGAGATGACCTGCGTGTCGCCTGAGGGGCGCATCACGCCCGGCTGCCCCGGCTTCTACAAGGCCGAGCACGAGGCGGCGTGGAAGCGCATCGTGGAGTTCGTGCATTCCGAGACCGACGCCAAGATCTGCGCGCAGATCGGCCATGCAGGGGGCAAGGCCTCGACCCAGGTCGGCTGGGAGGACGAGGGCATGCCGCTGAAGGAGGGCAACTGGCCGATCCTGGCGCCCTCCGCCGTGCCTTGGTCGCCCATCCACCAAACGCCGAAGGCGATGGACCGTGCGGACATGGACCGGGTGCGCGACGAGTTCGTGGCGGCGGCGCAGATGGCGGGTCGCTGCGGCTTCGACATGCTGGAGCTTCATATGGCGCACGGCTACCTGCTGTCGGCCTTCATCTCACCGCTGACCAACAGGCGCACGGACGAATACGGCGGCAGCCTGGAGAACCGCATGCGCTACCCGCTGGAGATTTTCCAGGCGGTACGTGCGGTATGGCCGGAGGAAAAGCCTATCTCGGTTCGCATCTCGGCCAACGACTGGGTGGGCGAGGAGGGCGTGACCCCGGCCGACGCGGTCGAGATAGCGCGGATGCTGCAGGCGGCGGGCGTCGACATCTGCGACGTATCGGCGGGCCAGACGTCGACGCGGGCGAAGCCCGTCTACGGCCGCATGTTCCAGACCCCGTTCTCCGACCGCATCCGCAACGAGACCGGCATGGCGACCGTGGCGGTCGGCAACATCTTCGAGCCGGACCATGTCAATTCGATCCTGATGGCCGGCCGGGCCGACCTCGTTGCGCTGGCCCGCCCGCACCTGGCTGATCCCTATTGGACGCTGCATGCGGCGGCGCAGCTCGGCGACAAGGGCGTGCGCTGGCCGAATCCCTATTTGCCGGGCCGCGACCAGCTCTACCGGCTGGCTGAGCGGCAGGACCAAATGACGGGAAAGGTGTGATGGCGGAGCGCCGTCACGCACTCGTCACCGGCGGAGGTTCGGGAATCGGCCGGGCCATCGCACTGGCGCTGGCGCAGTCCGGTATCGCAGTGACGGTCAGCGGCCGCAGGGTGAAACCGCTGGAGGATCTGGCGGCGGAGCATGAGCTCATCCATGCCGCCACCGCCGACGTGACCGACGAGGCCTCCATGACGGCGCTGTATGCGCAGGCGCAGGCTGCGCACGGACCTTTCGATATCGTGATCGCCAATGCCGGCGTCGGCGAAAGCGCGCCGGCGCACAAGACCTCACTCGACCTGTGGAATCGCACAATCGACACGAACCTCACCGGTGCATTTCTGAGCGTGAGGCCGGCCATCGAGCCAATGAAACGGGCGAAGCGCGGCCGGATCGTGTTCATCGCCTCGATCGCGGGCCTGAAGGGCGCGCCCTACGTATCCGCCTACGTGGCCGCCAAACACGGGGTGATCGGTCTCACGCGGGCGCTGGCGGCCGAACTGGCGGAGTCCGGCGTCACCGTGAACGCGGTCTGCCCCGGCTACGTAGAGACACCGATGCTTGAGCGCACGCTCGCCAACATCATGGCGAAGACCGGCCGGAGCGAAGCCGAGGCGCGGGCGGAGCTCGCCGGCGACAACCCGCAGGGCAGGATCATTCAAACGGACGAGGTCGCGGGCGCGGTGATTTGGCTGGTCAGCGACGCGGCGCGCTCCGTAAACGGTCAGGCGATCGCCATCTGCGGAGGCGAGACATGGTGAGCGCACCTCTGTCGGCGATCGCGCCTGATACAGGCAACAAGGAGCGCCTGCGGTTGTGGATCCGCCTGCTGCGGGCCACGCATGTCGTGGAGGGGGAACTGCGCGAAAGGCTGAAGCGGGAGTTCAACTCGACACTGCCGCGCTTCGACGTAATGGCCGCGCTCTATCGCGAGCCGGGCGGCATGCTGATGAGCGATCTTTCCCGGTTCCTGCTCGTCTCCAACGGCAACGTGACCGGCATCGTCGACCGGCTGGCCGCCGACGGCTACGTCGTTCGGGCCAGGAGGGACGGAGACCGCCGGACCTCGATCGTGCGGCTCACCGATACGGGCCTGACGCTCTTCCGGCGCATGGCGCGCGCGCATGAGGGCTGGATTGCGGAGCTTCTCGGCGGCGTCAGCGAAAGCGAGGCGCAGGCGCTGTCGGGAATGCTGCGCTCGTTCCGCAGCAACTGGGAGGGCGAGCATTGACCGGCATGGCGGGACTGAAGCCGAAGCATTTCCTGTGGCGCGCCGAAGGTTCGGTGGCGGTCGTGCAACTCGACCGGCCCGAACGCAAGAACCCCCTCACATTCGAAAGCTATGCCGAGTTGCGCGATACGTTTCGCGACCTCGCCTATGCCGACGACATCCACGCGGTGGTGTTTCTGCCTAACGGCGGCAATTTCTGCTCGGGCGGCGACGTCCACGACATCATCGGTCCGCTGGTCGGGACGGACATGAAGGGGCTGCTCGCCTTCACCCGCATGACCGGCGACCTGGTCAAGGCGATGCTCAACTGCGGAAAGCCGATCATCTCGGCAGTAGACGGCGTGGCGGTAGGCGCGGGAGCCATCATAGCCATGGCTTCCGACATCCGCATCGCCACCCCGGCGGCGCAGACGGCATTCCTCTTCACCCGCGTCGGGCTTGCCGGCTGCGACATGGGCGCCTGCGCCATCCTGCCGAGGATCATCGGGCAGGGGCGAGCGGCGGAGCTGCTTTACACCGGGCGTTCCATAACCGCGCAGGAGGGCGAGCGCTGGGGATTCTACAACCGCCTGGTCGAGGCCGAAGCGCTGGAGGCGGAGGCGCTCGGGCTTGCCGCGCGCATCGTATCCGGTCCGACCTTCGCGCACGGCATCACCAAGACGCAGCTCAACCAGGAATGGTCGATGGGGCTCGACCAGGCGATCGAGGCCGAGGCGCAGGCGCAGGCAATCTGCATGCAGACGAAGGACTTCGAGCGCGCCTACAGGGCGTTCGTGGACAAGAAGAAGCCGGTTTTCGAGGGGGATTGATGGCAGACCGCTCCTTCCTTTCCTGGCCGTTCTTCGAGGAGCGCCACCGCGAGCACGCGGAGCGGCTGGAGGAGTGGTGCGCCCGCAATCTGCCGGCCGCGCATGGCGAGAGCATCGGCGAGGTGGACGACGCGTGCCGGGGGCTGGTGCGCAAGCTGGGACAGGATGGCTGGCTCGCCCCGACCGCCATCGATCCCGCCAATCCGCAGCGGCTCGACGTGCGCACGCTGTGTCTTACCCGCGAGACGCTGGCGCGGCACGACGGGCTGGCCGACTTCGCCTTCGCAATGCAGGGGCTGGGTACCGGCGCAATCAGCCTGTTCGGCACTGCGGAACAGCAGCAATGGCTGAACAAGACACGCCGGGGGGAGGCCATATCGGCCTTCGCGCTGTCGGAACCGCGCTCGGGATCCGACGTCGCCAACATGGACACGTTGGCGGTTCGCGACGGCGATACCTACGTCCTGTCCGGCGAGAAGACCTGGATCTCCAATGGCGGTATCGCCGACCTTTACTGCGTCTTCGTTCGCACAGGCGAAGCGCCTGGGGCGAAGGGTATCTCCTGCTTCCTCCTGCCGGCTGACACGCCCGGACTCGAAGTTGCCGAGCGGCT
>JAEYRU010000300.1 GCA_023435335.1 Pseudomonadota bacterium | reverse complement strand
CGCTCGATCTGCCGGCGCGAAAGCCCGACATGGTCGGCGATCTCGACTAGGGATAGTGGTTCGGAAAGGTTGGCCTCCATCAGTTCGATGATGGTCAGTACCTTGGAGTTCTGCACGCCGAGACGGGCACGCAGCGGCAGGCGCTGGCGGTCGGTCGGGTTGCGCACGCGGTCCGTCAGGAACTGCTCGCAGACCTTGTTGACGAGATTGTCGTCGAAATCGTCGCCGATCAGCTTCAGCATCATGTCGAGCGCGGCGGTACCGCCGGCGCAGGTGTAGATGTTGGCGTCCACCTCGAACAGGTCGGCAAAGACATTGGCCTTGGGGAAGGTCTCTGCGAAACCGGGCAGGTTCTCCCAGTGGATCGCGCAGCGCTTGTTGGCGAGCAGGCCGGCCGCAGCCAATACGTGCGCACCGGTGCACAGTCCGCCGACCGCGACGCCGCGATTGTATTCCTCGCGCAGCCAGGCGAAGGCACTGCGGTTCTGGAACTTGTCCACGTTGAGGCCGGTGCAGACGATCACCATGGAGGGGCGCTCCGGCCCGGCCATCTTCCGCCGCTCGTCCTCAAGAGAGGTGTCGACCGCGCATTCGACGCCGTTGGAGGCCCGTACCGGTTTTCCGTCGAGGCTGGCGAGGCGCCAGGCGTAAGCCTCGAACCCAAGCATGCGATTGGCGGCGCGCAGCGGCTCCAGCGCCGTCGCGAAGGCCATCATTGTGAAATCAGGTACGAGGAAGAAGACGATGGAACGCCGGATTGCTGGCTTCGAAGACAAGAGTGCCCCCTGCGGCATGCGACAGAGACGTGTCGCTCAGGGGCAAGCGTGAACAGGAAAAGACTTGTTTGTCAATGCGCTACGCGGGCGCTAACGAAACAGCGCGCTGGCCGGCCGGCGGCGCAACGAACGCCGCCCCGGTTCTCTGCCGGGGCGGGCGGCAACGTCGCTATCAGTTGATCAGGAACCCGAGGCGCGATGCCGCGAGGGCCGCGGTCTGTCCGGGCATGGTTCTTCCGAGGCGCTGGCGTTCCAGTTCGGTGACCAGGTTCGAGGCGCGCCGGCCGAAAAGGCGGGTGACAAGCTTCATTTCAAGACTCCATGCAAATCGCTGTCGATTCTCACACGGAGCATCCTTCGCATTATGGAGTGGGGGTGCTCGTCTGATGCGCCGGATATAGGTGTTGTCGCGGCGCGCCAGAGCGGCAAAAGCGAAGTGCAGCGCACAAAAAACGACACGGGCCGGCCAGTTCCGCCAAATGGCGACGGATTACGTCACGCCAGCAAGGGGTTAGCGGGAATCTGCGACATAGTTGCACGAGCGACAGGTCTGCCATGCTCACGCTGCATGGCAGACCGGACAGGCCGCATCAGTGAACCCTGTAGCGTCGGTCGCGCTCGAGACCGTCGGCGGAACCGGGCCAGCCGATGTCCTTCAGAACTTCCGGCGGGAGACTGCGCACGAGGCGCTCGGTGCGATAGAAGCGGCGCCGACGTTCCAGCCCGCCGATATAGCTGCTTATTGCGTTCAAGAGGTTCATCGTCCTGCTCCTTCCTTTTCGGCAGGGACGTTTCCCTGTCGTTGGTCTTGACTATGACCGGAGCCTGATGTTCAATCAAACGAAATGGAATGATGTTTTCGTTCAGATAAACTGATGCAAGGACATGCCGCATGACCGCCCCCTTGAATCATCCCCTCCCGCTGCTCGACATCGACGTGCTGCGCACCTTCGTGGCGATTGCCGAGACCGGTAGTTTCACCGCTGCCGCGAACGCCGTCTTCCGCACACCGTCGGCGGTGTCCATGCAGATCAAGAAGCTGGAGGAGACGCTGCGCTGCTCGGTGTTCAGCCGCGATGCGCGCTCGGTCGCCCTGACCACCGATGGCGAGATATTGATGGGCTACGCGCGGCGCATGCTGGCGATCAACCGCGAGGCTGTTTCGAAATTCATCGTGCCGGACGTGAGCGGCGTGGTTCGCCTGGGCTCTCCGGACGACTATGGCGAGCGGGTCCTGCCCAACGTGCTCAAGCGCTTCGCGCAGTCGCATCCCTCGGTAGCGGTCGACGTGCGGATCGACCAGTCCGCGAACCTGCGCCGGCGCATGGCCGAGCGCGAACTGGACATCACGCTGTTCACTTCGTGCCGCAACATTCCCGGCGAGGCGGAGGTGTTGCTGACGGAACCGATCGTCTGGGGCGGAGCGAAGGGCGGATCCGCCTATCTCAAGAAGCCGCTTCCGGTTTCGGTCTGGGAGGAGGGCTGCGCGTGGCGCGCCGACGCGCTGGAGCAACTCGGCAAGGCCGGCGTCGAATACCGCATCGCCTATATGAGCGCGCACACGGCCGGACAGCGCTCGGCCATCCTCGCTGACCTGGCCGTCGCCCCGCTGCCGAGATCGTTCATCGGCGACGACATCGTGGCCCTTGGTCCCGACCACGGACTGCCCGCGCTGTCGAACTACAATCTCTGCATGATCGTGGCTCCCGATGCCATTGCCCCGGTGCGCGCGGCGGCGGATCATATCCGTGCGACGATGGAAGCCCTCAAGGAAGGATGGCGCGCCGCCGCCTGACAAACCGGCTCGGTCGGTCGTACAACCAGCTCGAGGAGGGGGGTGGTCAGCGTGCGCATCCTGTCCAACGTATTTTTCGCACTTGCCCTCGCCGGAGCGGGGCTGGCGATCTGGCTCTACCTGTGGGCGTTCGGAATGGCCTGCGCCTTCACGACGGGAGCAGGCGGCTGCACGATCCGGCCGCCGTGGCGGCTGGGACAGGAGGATTTCCTCTTTCTGGTCGCTGTCCCCTGGGGACTCGTGTTGCTCCTCGCGACCGGGGCCGTGGCTTTCCGGCGCGCGGCGCAGCGAAATCGGGCATTGCGCGGCAAGGCCGATCCGTCCGCAGGGCCAGCCTAGCCGCGCTCGCGGCGCGCGGCGCGCTCCTCGCGCGAGCGGCGGCGCGGGCCTGTTCCTGCATCCGCACTCTCCAGCACCTTGCGCGGCGGCAGGGTCACCTGCGCGGCCAGCTTCGGGAACGGGTCGACCTTGTTGGGCAGCGCCATGGCGTCGATGAAGAGCTGCTGGAAATGCGGCTCTAGCGCCGTCTCGATCTTCTCGATGCGCCGGACGGTATCCTCGATCTCGCGGCGGTGGCCGCGGTTCAGCAGGGCCATCAGCGCGCCCGTGCCGGCGGCATTGCCCACCGCCTTGACCTCGGCGAGGTCGCAATCGGGGATGAGGCCCAGAACCATTGCGTATTTCGGATCGATGAAGGAGCCGAACGCGCCGGCGAAGCGGATCGTGTCGACGTGGTCGATGCCGAGCTTCTCCATCAGCAGCCTGGTGCCGGCATAGAGCGCCGCCTTGGCGAGTTGGATGGCGCGCACGTCGTTCTGCGTGACGGTGATGCGCTGGGCGCCGTCATGCAGCAGGTAGGACCAGGTGCGGCCGTTCTGCAGGATGCGCGGACTGCGTGCGGCAAGCGATCCGTCGACCACGCCGTCTTCGGAGATGATGCCGGCCAGATACATCTCGGCCACGACCTCGATGATCGCGGAGCCGCAGATGCCGGTGATGCCGAGACGCGCCGCGTCCTCCGCGAAGCCTGCCTCATCGGACCAATTCTCCGATCCGATGATGCGGAATCTCGGCTCCAGCGTGACAGGGTCGATGCGCACGCGCTCGATGGCGCCGGGAGCTGCGCGCTGTCCGGACGATATCTCCGCCCCTTCGAAAGCCGGGCCGGTGGGGGAGGAGGCGGCGACGACGCGTTCGCGGTTGCCGAGCACGATCTCGGCATTGGTGCCGACGTCGACCAGCAGCATCATGCGGTCCTGCCGGTAGGGACCTTCCGACAGCGTGGCAGCGGCGGCGTCCGCGCCGACATGGCCGGCGATGCAAGGCAGCAGGTAGACGCGCGCGCCCTCGTTGATGTCGAGGCCGAGCTCGCTGCCCCATGTGTGCACGGCGCCTGACACGGCGAGCGCGAAGGGCGCCTGTCCGAGTTCGGTCGGATCGATGCCGAGGAACAGGTGGTGCATGATGGGGTTGCCGACGAAGACCGCATCGAGGATGTCGTCGCGGTTCACGCCGCCTTCCTCGCAGACCCGGCCGATCAGGTCGTTGATCGCCTCGCGCACGGCCTTCGTCATCGCCTCGCGACCGTCCGGGTTCATCATGACGTAGGAGACACGACTCATCAGATCTTCGCCGAAGCGAATCTGCGGGTTCGACGTGCCCGACGTGGCGACGATGCGACCCGAGAGCAGCGAGACGAGGTGCATGGCAATGGTTGTCGAGCCGATGTCGCAGGCGATTCCGTAGGCCTCGTTGTGAAGGCCCGGCCACAACGCGACGATCGACGGCCGGGATTGTTCGAGGTCGCGGTGGATGGCGGCCGTGACGCCCCATCCGCCCTTGCGCAGCATGCCCTGCACGCGCGGCAGGAGGTGCTGCGAGACGAGCAGATCCTTCCAGCCCCAGTCGCGCTCGAGCATCAGCTTCAGGCGATCCAGGTCGCCCAGCGGCTTGTGCATGTCGGGCTCGTCAACCTCGACGTAGCAAAGCTGCACGGCCGGGTTTCGCTCGATGACGCGATCGCTGGCGCCCTTGCGCACGACCTGCGCATTGATGACGGTGTCCTGCGGCACGTCCACCACGAGATCGCCCAGGATCGTGGCGGAACAGGACAGGCGGCGGCCGTCGGGCAGCCCGCGCACCTGCTCGTAGCGCTCCTCCTTCGCGCCCTTGGGCGAGATGTGGTCGAGCGACGAGACGATCTTGTGCTTGGCGAAGTGGCCTTCCTGCACCTCGATCTGGCAGCGCCCGCAGGTGGCGCGTCCGCCGCAGACGCTCTCCACGTAGACGCCGAGCTGGCGGGCGGCGTCGAGCACAGGCGTGCCGACCGGGAAGCGCCCGCGCTTGCCAGACGGCATGAACAGCACGAGCGGGTCGTTGATGTTGGTGGGGGCGTTCACTCGCTCACCTGTGTTGGGCCTAACCCCGCGCCGCCAGCCTCGCCTCGCGGCCGCCCCGGCGGCGGCCGCCGGCAGAGGACGGTTCGCCCGGCGAGTTGACGGCGACCGGCGCAGGGGCGGCGTGGCCTCCCTCGGCCGGCTTGTAATCCTTGTAGGTCCTGATCCAGGTCGTGCAGTCCTTGTCCGTGCCGGCGAGCACGTTGGCGCCGCGCACGGCCTCCATTTCCTGCGGGCGGCAGGGGTTCATGATGGCGCTCGTCATGCCGGCGCCGATGACCATCGGGATGAAGGCGGCGTTGATGCCGTGGCGGTGGGGCAGGCCGAAGGAGATGTTGGAGAGGCCGCAGGTGGTGTTGACCTTCAGTTCCTCACGCAGACGGCGCAGCAGCGCGAAGACCTGGCGGCCGGCGTCGCCCAGTGCGCCGATCGGCATGACCAGCGGGTCGACGACCACATCATGCGTGGGAATGCCGAAATCGGCGCAGCGCTCGACGATCTTCTTCGCCACGGCGAACCGCACGTCGGGGTCCATGGATATGCCTGTCTCGTCGTTGGAAATGGCCACCACCGGCACGTCGTACTTCTTCACCAGCGGCAGGATGGCTTCCAGCTTCTCCTCCTCGCCGGTAACCGAGTTCACCAGCGGCCGGCCCTTGGCCACCTTCAGCGCAGCCTCGATGGCGGCCGAAACGGAACTGTCGATGGAGAGCGGGACATCGACCAGGTTCTGCACGATCTCCAGCGTCTGCACGAGCAGCGCCGGCTCGGTCGCGTTCGGATCGACGGCGGTCACGCCCGCATTGACGTCGAGCATGGTTGCGCCGGCGCGCACCTGCTCGAGGGCGTCCTTCTCAACCGTCTCGAAATTGCCCGCCACCATCTCCGCGGCCAGCTTCTTGCGGCCGGTCGGATTGATGCGCTCACCGATAACGCAGAACGGCTGGTCGAAGCCGATGACGATTTCCCTGGTCGCGGAGGCCACGATGGTGCGGGTCATATAATCTCTCCAAGTGATATAAAGACTTCTTTATATCGTTATCTCTTCAGGTGCAACCGCTCAGAAGGTGCTCGGGTCAACCGACGTTGCGGCCTTCCGCCTTGACCAGCGCCACCAGCCGCTCGCGATCGTAGCGGGCCTCGATCTCGGCAAGCGCCTTGTCGGCCTCCGCTTCGAGGTTGTCGGACACCGGCACGGGGTCTCCCTTGCGCCATTCGGCCAGGTAGGCATCCGTGTCGCTGGCCCCGACACGCATCGCGCATATGTCGATCGCCTCGGTGAAGCGCAGCGGCAGTTCGCGCCGCGCGTTCTGCCGGCCCTTTCGTACGATCACCTGGGCGGGAATGTCGCGCCAGTAGACGATGATGAGGTCGGCCATTGCGGCTCCCTGTCGCTGCTTGCCCGAGCATTGCCGTAACGCCGCGGACGCCGCTTGTTGTGCGGCGACGCGCGCGCCTTCAAAAGCGACGCGGACCCGGAGCGGGAGGCGGCAGTAACGGCGACACCGCGCCCGAAGGCGCGGCGTCGTGGAGTGACCAGGGGGAGGTTACTTCACTTCCCTGATCTCGACCCGGTCGATGAAGCTCAGAACCTCGCCATCGGCATTTTCCCACTTGCCGAGCATGAAGGCCGGCTTTCCGGGCAGCCGGAGCGAAGTCAGGCTTTCGGTGCTCACGGTGCGCGCCGTACCCGCGTCGCCGACGATCCCCTTGAGGGTTGCCGTTGCATGATAGTTGCGGCCGCGCTTCGACAGGGTGAGCAGAAGCCCGTCCTTCGCCTGGCTGGCGATGACTGCCTCCGTATCTCCCGCGCCGAGGCCGCAGGTCGTCGAGCCGGAGGTGCGAGCATCGAACCTCGCAGCCTCGCCCTTCGCGACCTTGGCCAGGCGCAGCAAGGTCTCAGAGCAGTAGCCGACTGAGTTGAGGTACTGGATGGCGAGGTAGTTCTGGGGGTCGGTGTAGAGGCCGAACCAGATCGAGTCGCGGCCGGTCTGGCCCTCGAAGTTCACCCGCATCGTCATGTCCCAGTCGCCTCTCGGCATCTCCCGGTTGAACGTAAAGAGGTTGACCGGTTCGCCAGCGCCGAGATCTTGTGCCTTGGCGGTGGCGATCAGCAGGCTGCCCTCTTCGACGATGTAGCCATCCGCGTCAGCATTGACGACGTCCCAGGCGGGCGACAGGGTCTCGCCGTCGAACTCGTCCTCGAAGAAGGGCGCGGCGGCCCTTGCAGGTTCGGCTGCCGGTGCGGCCTGGGCCACTTTGACCACGGAAGCCATCGCCTGTTCGAACCCCTTTGCGTCGGCGGCATCGAAATACCGGCCGCCGCCCTTCTCGGCGATGCATTCCAGCTGCTCGCGCGCGGTGGCGTCAACGTCGAAGCCCACGACATGCACCTTCAGATCGACGCCGTTCACGCTGGCGAGGCTGGCCGTGTCGCAGGGGTCGCCGTTGCAGGTCTCGATGCCGTCCGAGACCAGGACGAGCGATTTCTTGATGTCGTTCGGCTCCGTCTCGGCGAGCGTCCTGAGGCCAAGGTCGAGCGACAGGTCGATGGGCGTCTTGCCGAGCGGGCGCAGTTGCTCGATCGTCGCCCTGATGGCGCTGCGGTCGGCGCCGAGCGGGTTGGCGTAGGTGACATCGGTGCAGCTCTTCTCGTCGCGGTCGCCGTAGGTGATGAGGCCGAGGCGGGCACCGGCTGGAACGGTGTCGAGCAGGCCCGTCAGCGTCTGCTTGGCGGTCTGGATCTTGGCGACGCCTTCGACCTGGCCCCACATCGAGCCGGAGCCGTCGAGAATGAACAGTATGTCGCTAGGCGAGGCGGCCTGCGCGGGAACCGAAAGCGCCATCGGCGCAAGAACGCCAACCGAGGCGAGCAGCGCGTTCCTGATTGTTGTCGTCATGGTGGTGATCCCTTCTGTCTGGAGATGAAACAGCGCGCAATTCGGCGGCGCTGACCCTTGGTCGCAGGGACCGACAGAAAGGTTCAAAGAATGCGGGGCGGCGTCAGAAGTGGAAGCCGAAGACAGCGGCCGCAACCGCCCCGGCGGCGCCGACGACAGCGCCGATGATCGCCAGGGAAAGCACTCCGGTGGCGACGCCGAAGGCAAAGAAAACGCCGTCGCGCTCCGACAAGGCAAGGCCAAGCACCGCGATAGCGAAGGCCGGCAGCCAGTTGCCGAGCGGGATAGGTAGCGTCACGGCCAGCGAAAGTACCAGTGCCAGCAGGCCAATCACCCTGTCGGCGGCAGCCTGGGAAAACGGCCAGTGGCGCGGCTTCACCAGCCGTTCCAGCCGCTGCAGCAGTGGCACCAGGCGCGCGCTCGACCGGCGGAACCGGGCCGCATCGACGGTTTTGTCGAGCAGGATGCGCGGCAACCAGGCGTTGCGGTAGCCAAGCACCATCTGCGCAGAGACGAGGATCAGCGGGAGGCCGAGGATCAGGGTAGCGCCGGGCGGCAGCGGCAGGAGGTTAAGCGCGGCGAAGAGGATGAGCAGCGCAGCGAAGCTGCGGTCGCCCAGCGCCTCACGGATTGCGCCGACGCTGACGGGGTCGTTCGCGGAGGCGGCCAGTTCGGTGAAGATCTGCGACAGGCGCCGCGACGCGGGGGCCGCTTTCGCTTCGTCGATCCGCGGTGCGCCGCTCATCCCAGATACGTCATAGCCCATGCGTGCTCACGCCCAACCCTCTCCCGCGGCCCTACTATGCCCTGTTTCGGGCGAAACCGCGACAACGCAGATAGGGGTGCTAGCGCCGCAATTCGAGGATGTCGAACCTTGATTCGTAGCGCGGCAGGGGAAATTCGATGCGCCAGCAATCCCTTCCGTCACGCAGGGCGCGGCCGACCTGGTCGCTGTCCTCGCCTGCGTCATAAGCGCGCGGCGTCTCCCCGCCGATGTAGAACGAACCCAGATAGGTGAGCGCGGTGTCGCTCTCGGTGAAGAAACGTCCGACGGTGCGCTGCGAGCCGGAGGTCTTCTCGAGTCTCCAGCCGGAGCCGTCGTCGATGACACGGCACCTGAACCAGGAATAGATCACCAACGGGGCAGGGCCGCCGAGCTTGATCGTACGGCACTGCCAGTCCCCGATCATATCGAAGTCGGAGAACGAGAGCAGCGGCCGCGCCAGCATCTCCTCGAGGGCGGCCAGGTCGGTCGAGGCACCCTCCCTGCGCGCCTCCACGAGTGCCTCTTCCCGAGCCGTATCGAACGCCGCCAGGCGGGCACGGTCAGAGTCGGTGATCAGGCTCTCGATCTCGCCGGTTGCCCACGCGATCCGCGGGAAAAGAAGGAGGGGTGCAAGAATGATGGTTAGACGCATGGCATTCCTCTCCCGGGCGGCCGGGAGATAGTGCATCGCGCCCGGCTTCGTGAACAGCTACGCTTTCTCCACGCGACCGGACCACAGGCCCGGATAGTCGGTGACGAAGCCGATCTCCGAGACTGTCAGGGTCGCGTCGTAGCCGTGCGCCGGCGCGCGATATCGAAGCTTGTCGGCGGCGATGCGGCGATAGACCTGTTCCAGCAGGCCGAGCTTCGATGAGAACTCCAGATAATAGGCTGCGCGGGCAGGGGTCTCGACGCCGTCGCGCAGGGCGAGCCGGCGGACGGCGAGCAGGTTCGTGGCCGGCGTGAAGCCGAGGTCGAGGTCGATGCAACCTCGCGCCTCGGGCTGTTCGTCGCCGTTGAGCATCCAGTTTCCCTCCGTCGTCCTTTCCATGTCGAGCGCCAGTTCCGCGCGTCCGACAGAACCACGTACGGTCGCCGAGAGGGTGCGCCATGCCGTGTCGCAATCGACTGCATAGGCAAGCACGCACGCCTTGCCCTGGTGATCGAAGACAGCGCTGCCCGAAAGCCGCCAGCCGTCGGGATTGCGGATCAGCCGGCAGGCGTCGTGCCCCTCCGTGTCCAGCCTGCGCCAGAACGCTGTCGCAACGATCTCTCTCATGATTGCCTCGCCGGTATCGGTTTCGGTAGGGTCGACCTAGCGCGCGAGGCAGGCGATGCAACCGTTCGCGTCAGGCCGTCGGCGCTGCCGCTCCTGCCAGCGCTGCGGTCAGGTCGCCGTAGCCGGTGCGGCGCTTCTCGTAGGCGAGGCCAAGCATGGCCGCTGCCCTGATTGCCACCTTCTCCAGCTCGGGAGCGTCGGTCTGGGCAAGATAGACCAGCTTTTCGTAGTTGCCGAAGAAGTCTTGCGCGAGTTCCGGATGGCGGTCGAGCCCGAGCGGCTTGATGAAGAAGGCCTCGAACTGGCGGCAGAGGAAATCGGTCATGTAGAACGAGGTCATGTCGGCGTCGCCCATGCGCTCGAAATCCGACATGCCCTGGTAGAAGGCGAAGCAGTGCGGTCCGGCGATGCGTTCGACACCGTGCCTCTCGCACACCCGATCGAGTTCGCCGCCGGTGCCGCAATCGGCATAACCCACGAAGATCGAGCCGTATCCTTCGGCGCGCGCCGCCTCGATCGCCTTATCCATTGCGGGGGCGATGCGGTCCGGCCTGTAGTGGAACTCCGCCGGCAGGCAGGTCAGCTCCAGATGGTCGAGACCCAGCTTTTCGCGCACCGTAAGCACCTCGCGTGCGATCATCCCGCACGCGATGACGAGCACCTTGTGCGCATTCGCGCGTGCCCGGTCGTCGGTTGTCGCAGGCCGTTCCATTGCCCCACCATATAGCAGGCGCACCGGGGCGATGCGAGATTTGCGACAGATGCGGGCGGACGACGACACTTCGGTGGCTGCGGTTTTGTCGCGGCGACGCCGGGGGCAGCGGCCTTTATCTGTGCGCCGAAATCCCTTAAACGCGCCTTCTCTCATTTGGCAAGAAGCGGCCCGCATGAAATCCCCGCAACTGACGATCGTGCTCCCGACCTTCAATGAAGCGGCGAACATACCGCTGATGGTCGAGCGCATCGGCGAAGCGCTGCCCGGCGTCGCACACGAGATCATCGTGGTGGACGACGACAGCCCTGACGGCACCGCGGCTGCCGCGCGGCGTATCACCGCCGAGAAGCCGCATGTGCGATGCATCCGGCGGGTAGGGCGGCGCGGCCTGTCGGGCGCCTGCATCGAGGGCATGATGGCGGCATCGGCGCCTGTCGTGGTGGTGATGGATGCCGACGGCCAACACGACGAGACGATTCTGCCGGCGATGCTGGCGAAGCTTGAGGCCGGTGCCGACGTCGTCATCGGCACGCGCTATGCCGATGGCGGAACGTCGGGAGAGGGCTTTTCGCGCACGCGCGCCCGGGGCAGCGAGCTGGCCACGACACTATCGCAGTTCCTGATGGCGCAGAAAGTCAGCGACCCGATGAGCGGCTTCTTCATGATCAGGCGGGACATGGCGGACCGCCTGGCTGGTTCGGTGTCGCGCGAGGGCTTCAAGATACTCTTCGACATCCTTTCGCGGCTGGGACCCGAGGCGCGCGTGGAGGAGGTTCCGTTCACCTTCCGCAAACGCGAGCATGGCGAAAGCAAGCTCGGCGTAGTCGTGACAATGCAGTTCCTCGGGCTGCTGCTGTCGCGCCTGTCCGGGGGGCTGCTGCCGGTGCAGTTCCTCATGTTCTCGCTAGTGGGGTTCAGCGGCATCTTCGTGCACCTCGTCGCCCTCTACGGACTTGCGGAGATACTGCTCGTCTCATTCGTCTGGGCGCAGCTTGGCGCGACCCTGATCGCCATGACCACCAACTTCCTGCTAAACAACTGGCTCACCTTCGCGCACAAGCGGCTGAAAGGGTGGCGCATCCTCTACGGGCTCGTCACCTTTTATCTGGTGTGCAGCCTCGGCGCCGTCGCGAACATCAGCGTGGCGGTGTGGATCTATCAATTCGACGAGCGGACGATGCTCGCTGGTCTGGCGGGCGCGCTGATGAGCTCCGTGTTCAATTATGCGGTGACGAAGCTCGTGACCTGGCGCGACGTCTAGCGATACTCCACGGGCACAACCACGATCTCGAAGGCAGGCCGGCCGCCCACCTGCTGGATTAGCGCCCAGGGTTCGCCGTTGGGCCTGTAGGTTTCGGCAATGAGTTGCTCGAGCTGGCGGAGCGCCGTCTCTCCTTGACCCGGCCACGCGGCGGCAACGGCATAGCCGCGCGTACGCCCCTGGGTCCTTGGGTCTTCCATGAAGGCGAAATGCCGCGGATCCTTCGGGGGAGGGGCTATCGGCAGGGTCGGTCCGAGCGCATGGCCGGCCTTTCCGCCGGTGATCCAGCTCGAGGGAACGAGATAGGACTGGCCGTCGGCCAGGATGCCCCGATCGGCGAAATCCTCGGTGAGCGCATCCCAGGACAGGATCGTCCAGTCGAAGCCCGGCGACGACAGGCCAAGCGCCCGCGTGAGCAGCGCATGGTTCGTCTGAATTACGGCGAGCAGCGCGACGAGCGGAACCGCGACGGCTGAACCCGCAAGCAGGCGCGGTACGGCGCGCGGCATGCGCTCCAGCATGCGGGCGGACCAGGCTCCGACCAGCGGGAACGCGAAGAGGAAGCCCGGCATCGCCCAATGCGGCAGGATTTCGGAACCGAAGAACGACGTTGCGCCGAACACCAGGACTGGAAGCACGGCCAGGACCGCGAAAATCCGCTCGGCATCCACATGCGGGCGAAGGATGCCGCGCGCGATCGCGATCAGGGCCAAAGCCCAAGTCCAGGGCAGCAGGAAGGCCGCCTGTCCCGCCTGCACGGCAAGGAAATTGGCCGGATTCACCATGCCGCCGAAGGCCCGTCCCGACTGGAAGCCGAAGGATGCCCAGTCATGCGTGACGTTCCATACCAGCACCGGCGCGAGACACGCGGCGGCGATGGCCAGTGCAATCCACGGGCCGGGGCTTGCCAACGCCCTACGGCCGCGAGGCAGCCACAAAAGCAACAGAAAAGCGGCTACACCGAACAATACCGCGGTGTATTTCGACAGCAGCGCCGCGCCGAGCGTCAGTCCGGCCAGGAGCCAGCGTCTCGTTTCGGGCCGGCGATCCTCGATAAGGTCCGGCAGCACCAGCCACAGCGTCAGGAGCGTGAAGAAGGCGAGCGGGCCGTCAGGTACGACGAAATGGCCGCCCGATATGAAGAAGAAGGGGGCGACCGAATACCAGGCGGCGGCCCAGAAACCGGCTTCAGCGCCGAAGGCGCGACGGGTGACGAGAAAGAGCAGCCAGGCGGAGCCTGACCCCATCACCACATGCGGCAGCCGCACGACGAACGCAGCCTCGGTGCCGAAAAGCCAGGCGAAAAGTCGGGCAAACCCAAACGCCAGCGGAGGATGGTCGAAATAGGAAAGTGCGGGTTGGCGCGAGACGACGACCGCATAGGCTTCGTCGGCGATCAGCGGAAAAACCGCGGAGAGCGCCAGCCGCAGCACCAGGAACGCCAGTATCAGGATCGCGGCGCGTCGCTCCGCGGATCCCTTTGGAAGAAGATCATCCATTGCTGACTGCATGCCCGCCCGGCTGTCGAAACGAAAGACCCGGCCAGCCGGCCGGGTCGGGATCACTGCCTACAGCAAAGTCCAGGCGCGCACCACCGTCAGCGAGGTCAGGCGCCTGCCATCTGGTTGTGCTTGCGCTTCATGAAATCCTTCGCGGTCTCGACCGCCACGGCGGCATCGCGGCAATAGGCGTCGGCTCCCACGGCCTTGCCGAATTCCTCGTTGAGCGGCGCGCCGCCGACGAGCACGACGAGATCGTCGCGGATGCCTTTCTCCTTGAGCGTATCGATGACGACCTTCATGTAGGGCATCGTCGTGGTCAGGAGCGCCGACATGCCGATGATGTCCGGCTTATGCTCCTCAATGGCATTGAGGTAGTTCTCGACAGCATTGTTGATCCCGAGGTCGATCACGTCGAACCCGGCACCCTCCATCATCATGCCGACGAGGTTCTTGCCGATATCGTGGATATCGCCCTTGACGGTGCCGATCACCATCTTGCCCTGCTTGGGCGCGCCGGTTTCCACCAGCAGCGGGCGCAGGATCGCCATCCCGGCCTTCATCGCGTTGGCCGAAAGCAGCACTTCGGGCACGAACAGAATGCCGTCGCGAAAATCCTCGCCGACGATGCGCATGCCTTCGACAAGCGCCTCCGTGAGCACCCTGTAGGGAGCCCAGCCACGGGAAAGGAGTATATTCGTGCCTTCCACGATCTCCTCCTTCAGCCCGTCATAGAGGTCGTCGTGCATCTGCAGCACGAGCTCGTCGTCGGGGAGTTCGGAGAGAATGATTTCGTCGTCGGACATCTAGAAAGCTCCAGTCGGGGCCAGCAGGGGCTTCAGCCACCAACACATAGTCTTGGCGGACATACTTGCCATAGCCGATTTGCGACGCACCGCAAAAGGAAAGCGACCGCCCGTGCCGTTGTTAGGCTTCCCTAACCATCACGGCATTTTCCGAGTGGACGAGGACGTAGCGCACCTTGCCAACGCGCAAATGAAGCGGGAGTCTGCAGCCTCGCCGCCTTTTCGCGAAGTATGCGGCCGGGCAGGAGGTGTATTCCATGGGCCCTCATGCGATTTCCGCCGCGCCACGCCGTGCGCGCTGGCTGTCGGTCCTGCTCTCGACGATGCTGCTTCTGATCATGGGCATGGCCCAGATCGCGCGCGCAGACGAGGAGATGGAGCGCCGCATCGGCGAACTTGGAGGCACTCTCGACGCCTATGTCGACGCCGCCATGAAGTCCTTCGACAATCCCGGACTGGTGCTGGGCATCGTCACTGGTGACACCCTGCACTTTGCCAAGGGTTACGGTGTGGGCCGCAAGGGCGGCGATCCGGTGGACCAGGGAACGGTGTTCCAGATCGGTTCGACCACCAAGGCATTCCTGGCGACCACCATGGCGATCGCCGCCGACCGCGGGCGGCTCGAATGGGACGCCCGCGTGGTCGATCTGGATCCGGATTTCCAGATGAGGGATTCGTGGGTGACCAGCGGGTTCCGCGTGTTCGACCTGCTCGCGCAGCGGTCCGGCCTCCTGCCCTATGCCAATGATATCCTGGGCATGCTGGGTGTTGATCAGGCAGGCATGGTGCGCGCCATGCGCTTCGCCGAGCCGGTATCCAGCTTCCGCTCGACTTTCGCCTACACGAACGTGACGCACATGCTGGCGCAGCGCATCGTCGCCCGGCAATTCGGCGAAGCCGATTGGAACACGGTCCTGCAGAAGGAGATCTTCGATCCGCTCGGCATGCGCGACTCTTCGGTGACGGCCGATGCGATCGAAGCGGCCGTCAACCGCAGCTGGGGCCATCGCTGGACGCCAGAGGGGACGGTGGAGGTCCCCTTCACTCCGATCTTCCCTTATGGGTTCGGTGCCGCCGGCGCGATCAACTCGACTGTGGAGGATTTGGCGCGCTGGGTTCGCCTGCATCTTGCCGGCGGCATGTTCGAGGGCAAGCGCCTCGTGTCAGCCGAGAACCTGGCGGTGACGAAGACGCCGCGCATAGGCATCACGGACCGGGTGGCCTATGCCATGGGCTGGGTGATCCAGGATACTCCGAATGGCCGCATCGTCTGGCACAATGGGGGCACGCTGTCCTATGGCGCCTACATCGGAATGGTGCCTGACCGGGATGTGGGCGTCATAGTGCTCACCAACGAGGCCAATATCGGCCTGCCCGATGCTGTTGGCGAATGGTTGCTCGACCGGCTGCTGGGCAATGCGGAGGTGGATCACGCCGCGAACAAGCTGAAGGCTGTTCTCGCGGCCGTCGCGACAGCGAGGTCGGCGGCCGCTGTCGCACCGCAGCCGCCCACAACTCTGGGGCCGCTCGCCGGAGACTACGTCAATGACAGCTTCGGCGAGGCGAAGGTCATGGAAGACGGCGGCGGTCTTCTGCTCGAGATCTCGGCCACCGGCGCGAAGCTGAAGCTCGCCGACCGGGGCGGGCAGGCCTTCGACGTCACTCTGCTACCGGAGGGCCGTTTTGCGGCTGTCGCCGAGAACATGGGGCCGGAGCCGTTCGGTCTCGTGCAATTCGAGGCTGCCATGAGCGGCGGCGTTGGCGGTTTCACCCTTGCCGCCGGCGACAACCAACAGAAATACCGGTTCACGCGGCCATAGCCGACGTCCGGTGCAGCAGGACCCGGGAAGCTGGCATTCGGTCTCGGTCGGAAGCAGCCTCTTTCAAGTATCTTCATTGCGACACCCTCTGGCGCGCGCGGGCCGTTTCAAAGCCCGCGCTGGGCTAGAAACTGGCCAGAATACCGCTAGAAAGGCCAGTTGAGGTGCGAGGATGACGGTCATGGAAGACGATTTGGCCGACGGGCCGGCCGTAGCCCAGAGCGGAAGCAGACGCGGCGGCCGCGGAGAACGCGGCGGGGCTGCGGCACGACGGGCAGCGCGCTCGGGCGGCGGACCGGGCCAGTCGCTCACCTACATACGGCGCCGGATCAACGTCTTCGAGGTTCTGGACGAAGAAGGCCTGGCGCTGATCGAGGCCAATGCCGACACGGTGCTCGAGGAAATCGGCATCGAGTTCCGGGACGACGCCGAAGCGCTGGCTCTCTGGAAGGAAGCAGGTGCGGACGTGCGCGGGGAGCGGGTGCATTTCCCGAAAGGGCTTTGCCGGCAGCTTTTGAAGACCGCGCCTTCGGTTTTCACGCAGCATGCGCGCAATCCCGAGCGCTCGGTGCAGATCGGCGGCGATGCGACGGTCTTTGCGCCCGTCTACGGCCCGCCCTTCGTGCGCGACTTGGATGGAAACCGCCGCTACGCCGCGATCGAGGATTTCCGCAACTTCGTGAAACTCGCCTACATGGCGCCATCGATCCACCATTCGGGCGGCACCGTATGCGAGCCGGTGGATGTGCCGGTCAACAAGCGGCACCTCGACATGGTGTTCGCGCACATGAAGTACTCCGACAAGCCCTTCATGGGCTCGGTCACGGCGCCGGAGCGCGCGGAAGACACGGTGGAGATGTGCAAGATCCTCTTCGGCGAGAAGTTCGTCGACGAGAACACCGTCGTCATCAACCTGATCAACGCCAACTCGCCGATGGTCTTCGACGGCACGATGCTGGGCGCGGCGAAGGTCTATGCCCGAAACAACCAGGCGACGATCATCACGCCGTTCATACTCGCCGGCGCGATGAGCCCGGTGACGGTCGGCGGCACCCTGACGCAGGTGCTCGCGGAAGTGTTGGCGGGCGCGGCCTTCACGCAGCTCGTCCGGCCCGGCGCGCCGGTGTTGTTCGGCACCTTCGCCTCCTCGATTTCCATGCAGTCCGGCGCGCCGACCTTCGGCACGCCGGAGCCGTCGCTTGTGTCATACGGGGCAGCTCAGCTGGCGCGGCGGCTCAACCTGCCGTTCCGCACCGGCGGGTCCCTCTGCGCCTCGAAGATCCCGGACGCACAGGCGGCCTACGAGAGCGCCAACACGCTGAACTCGACCCTGCTTGCCGGCACCAATTTCGTGCTGCACGCGGCCGGCTGGCTCGAGGGCGGGCTCGCCTCCTGCTACGAGAAGTTCATGATGGACGTCGACCAGCTCGGCATGAGCCAGAAGCTGGCGGAGGGTGTCGACCTCTCCGAGAACGGTCAGGCGATGGACGCGATCCGCGAGGTCGGCCCGGGAAGCCACTATCTCGGCTGCGCGCACACGCAGGCCAACTTCCAGACCGCCTTCTACCGTTCGTCGATCGCCGACAACAATTCCTACGAGCAGTGGCTGGCCGAAGGCGAGAAGACCGCGCCGCAGCGCGCCAACGAACTCGCGCGCCGCTGGCTGGACACCTACGAGGCGCCTTACATGGATCCCGGGCTCGAAGATGCGCTGAAGGCGTTCGTGGCGAAGAAGAAGGAGTCCATGCCCGACGCCTTCACGTGAAGGGAGCCCGCTTCAGGCCGGGCTAAAGTGGCCGACATCATCCACAAGGAAGTCTGGCGCAGCGCCATGCGCCAGACGGATTGAGGCTTGCCGAAGGATCGGTATAGGTTGCGGCCGGCTTGCGTGGAGGCGACAGGATGAAGCGGCAGCAGATCCGGATCGAGACGGCCGATGGCGTGGCGTCGGCCACGCTGGTGGTGCCGGACGCGAATCCGGGTGCGGCCGGCGTCATCCTCTACATGGATGCATTCGGTCCGCGCCCGGCGCTCGACCAGATGGCGGAGCGGCTCGCGGGCGAAGGTTATGCAGTGTTGGTGCCTGATCTCTTCTATCGTTTCGGTGATTACGGGCCGTTCGATGCCAAGACCGCCTTCGCCGACGAGAGGACCGGCGCGCAACTGCGCCAGATGTTGGGTGCGACCACGCAGGCGATGACAATCGCGGACACCGGCGCGTTTCTCGATGCGCTGGCATCGCATGGCGCGAACGGCAAGGTCGGCGCCGTCGGCTATTGCATGGGCGGGGCGAGGGCGCTCAACGCCGCGGCCGCCTACCCGGATCGCATCGTAGCTGCGGCGAGTTTCCACGGCGGTAATCTCGCCAGCGACGCCGAGGACAGTCCGCACCTGCGAGCCGCGAAGATAAAGGCGCGCGTCTATGTGGGCGCGGCAGGCGTCGACCGCAGCTTTCCACCGGAACAGGCGGCGCGGCTGGCCCAGTCCTTTGCCGAGGCCGAGGTCGACTATGTGCTGGAGAACTATGTCGGGATGGAACACGGCTGGGCGGTCCCGGACCACCGCGTGTTCAGCGAAGCCGGCGCGGAGCGGCACTGGAAGCGGCTGCTGACACTGTTCGCCGAGACGCTGGCCGAGCGGTGATGACGCCGCTTTCGACCGGGGCCACCATCGATCCGGGCAAGATTGCGGCCGCACTGGCGAAGCATGGGTTGATCCTGCGCGGCGGATTTTCGTTCGAAACGCTGGAGGACGCTCCGTCCGGTCCGACCGGAGCGCCTGCGCGTGCCGCTTTGCTCGTCGGGCAGGCCGGCGCCTCGATCTGGCCGCACCTCCAACGCTGGAACGACGATCAATCCCAGGCTGCCTCCGATCCGCTCGACACCTGGTCGCGCGAAGCCATCGGCGAGGTCGCACGGCGCTTCGGGGCGCGGGCGGTGTTCCCGTTCGAAAAGCCGTTCCTGCCGTTCCAGCAATGGGCGATGCGTGCCGAGGGGCTCAAGCCGTCGCCGCTCGGCATCCTCATGCATCCGCAGTACGGGCTTTGGCATGCCTATCGCGGAGCGCTGCTGTTCGATGCGGAATGGCCTTTTGCACCGGTCGAACCACCGGTTCATCTTTGCGACCTATGTCACGGAAAACCATGCCTTTCCGCCTGTCCTGTCGATGCATATTCCGTGGCAGGCTTCGCGTATGAGGCGTGCGTCAGCTACCTCAAGTCAGACCGCGGTGAGATCTGCATGACGGAAGGCTGCGGGGCACGCAACGCCTGCCCCTACGGTGAGCCCTACCGCTATCCATCCGAGGTGCGAGCCTATCATCAGGCCCGGTTCGTGGGATGCGCGGGGCGGCTCTAGAGAACGGTGTCCTTCCGCGCAGTGCGGCTGGCGCGAAGGAAGAACACGACCGCGAGCGTCGGCAGAACCAGCGAGCAGAGCAGGGCATAGCGCAGCGATTCGCCGTCGGCTTCGCCGAAGCCGAAGCGGATCAGGAGATCGCTGACGAAGCCGATCAGCGCGGGCGTGACGCCGTAGGATACCAGCGCGGTGGCCAGCACGTTGAGTGAGACCATCGAGCCGCGCAGCCGCGGTTCGGCCACCACGAGCATGCAGGCGAGCGCGGGTCCGAAGCTCGTGCCCGCCGCGAAGAAGGCCAGGAACAGCAGTATGTAGCTCAGCGCTTCGCTCTGCACGAATGCGAACGGGACGAGGAGCAGGACCGCGGCCGCGGTGGCCACCGCAGGCCAGCGGAACTCCCATAACGGATCATGCTTGCGCAACGCGTTCACGATCAGTCCGCCCCCCAGCGTTCCGAGAACGAGGCCGAGGCCCAGGCTGAGGCCGCCATATGCGCCTACGTCAGCCGCCGAAATGTTGAGCGAGCGCTGCAGATAGGGCGGAACCCAGGTGGCGATCCCCCCGAACGACATGACCAGCGGCATGGCGATGAGCAGGCTGCGCACCGTGGGGCGCGACAGCAGGAGCCGGAGCGACTCGCCCCACCCGAGCGCAACTTCGCCGGCGTGCTCGAACGTTCCGCGCTCGGGCTCGCGCAGGATAAGCCACGCGACCGGTGCGAACACCACGCCCGCAACTCCGAACGCGATGAAGGCGCCGCGCCAGCCGAAGGCCTCCAGTGCCAGACCGCCAAGGACGAGGCCAACGATCGTTCCGCTGGTGCCGATGGCGGTGAAGATTGCCAGCGCCAGCGAGCGGCGCTCGGGCGGAAAGTAGTCGCCGATCAGCGAATGCGCGGTGGGCGGGCAGGCTGACACGCCGATGCCGACTGCGCCGCGCGCGGCGAACATCTGTGCGAAGCTCATCGCCTGTCCGCTCAGCGCCGAGGCCGCGCTCCAGAACGCCAGGGCCGAAGTCAGCACCGTCACGCGGTTCCGGGTGTCGGCGAGGCGTCCCATGAAGAGGCTTGCAACGCCGTAGGAAATGCCGAACGCAATTCCGCCGAGCAGGCCCATCTGGCTGTCGTTGAGAGCCAGTTCCACCTTGATGGGTTCAAGCAGGACGGAAAACAGGACCCGGTCCATGAAGTTGAACATGTTGGCCAGGCTGAGGAGGACCAACATCAAATAGGCATGCGGGAGCGCCGCGATCTGGCGTCCCGGCAAACGCACTTGCACCGTACCGTGCATGTCTCTTCTCCTTGCGACCTGGCCCCCAGGGCAGCACTTCGCCCCCAGTCGCTGGTGAAGAACATCATCGCGCAAATAGATTAAGAACTGGCGAAGCCGTCGGGGCGAACCGGCCGTCCGGACGAGTCGCGGAGGCCGTGTGGGCGGTACCGCATGAGCGCTCCCTTTCCGATTTTTCTCTGCGCATTCTCTCTTGAAAAGATATATCGTCGATAAGATATATCTTTCATCAGACATATCGTTCACGAGAGAGACAGGAGTTTTTCATGTTTGGCAAAGGACACCAGATGAATTGCGGCGCGCACTGGCGCATGAGCGGACACGAAGGCGGCGGCGGGGGGAGGCCTCATGGTCGGGGCGGGCCGTTCGGGCGCCATCGCGGCGGGCCTTTCGGCGGGCGCGGGCCGCGCACGTTCGATCCAGGCGCGCTGCGGCTTGTCGTGCTCGGCTTAATCGCGGAGGAGCCGCGTCACGGCTATGACATCATCAAGGCGATCGAGGCGAAGTTCCACGGGGCATACAGCCCGAGCCCGGGCGCCATCTATCCCATGCTGCAGATGCTGGAAGAGGCCGATCTGGTCGCCTCCGAGGCGGACGGCAACAAGCGCCTGCACAGGATCACGGAGCAGGGCAGGGCGTATCTCGAAGAGAACCGGGCGGAACTCGACCGCATCAACGCGCAGATCGCCCACGTGGCAGGCCGCATGGGCGGCGTGGCGATCGGCGAGGAGTTCCGCGCGCTGCGGTGGGCGGTCCATTCGAAGCTGCGCAGCGGCGGCTGGACGTCGGAGCAGTCGGAGAGGGCGCGCGAGATCATCAAGAAGGCGCGCCGCGACCTCGAGGATCTGTGAAACCGCGGCGGAGGCGGTCGTACAGACCGCTTCCGCCGAATGTCAGGCGCGTGCGCGGCGGCGTTCCCGGCGCGCCGCGCCTTCGCCCGAGCCGGCGCCGCTCTCGGCGGCAGTCTTGTTGCGCATCGGACCGATGCGGCTGACCACCTCCTCTACGCTGGGACGGGGGCCCTTGCGGTGAGCGTCGAGCGCCTCCCGCATCGCGCCCAGATGCTCGCAGGCGGTGCCGCAGCAGCCGCCGACGATGCGTGCGCCGCTGTCCACCGCGAGACGCACGTAGTCGGCCATCAGTTCCGGCGTGCCGGAATAGTGGATTTCCGAGCCGCGGAACTCGGGGATCCCGCAGTTTGCCTTCACGATCAGCGTGGCGTCCTCGTGGCCGCTGCTCATGTCGAGCAGCGAGGAGAGGATGTCGGAGGCGCCTACGCCGCAATTTGCTCCAACGCCTACCGGCGCCTGCGAAAGGCCATCCGCAACCGTGTGAATATCCTTCGGAGCCAGTCCCATCATGGTGCGGCCGGCGGTATCGAATGACGCTGTGAAGACGTAAGGGAGGCCGACGCGAATGGCAGCCTCCGCGGCGGCGCGGATCTCCTCCGGCGACGACATCGTCTCGATCCAGGCGACGTCCGCGCCTCCGGCCTTCAGGCCCTGGATCTGGCGGACGAAGGCGTCGACGGCTTCGTCGTAGCTCATGGCGCCGAGCGGGATCAGCAACTCTCCGGTCGGGCCGACCGAGCCGGCCACGACCACGTCACGGCCGGATTCGTCGGCCACCGCGCGCGCGATAAGGGCCGCTTTCAGGTTCAGTTCGAATACGCGATCCTGCGCGTCGTGCAGCTTGAGGCGGTGGCGGGTGCCGCCGAATGAATTCGTCAGGATGATGTCGGCGCCGGCGTCGACGAAACCCTTGTGAAGCGCCCGCACCTTCTCCGGCGCGCTCGCGTTCCACAATTCAGGCGCTTCGCCGGACTCGAGGCCCATCGCGAAGAGGTTCGTTCCGGTCGCACCGTCGGCCAGGAGGACGTCCCTGCGCGCAAGCAATGCTTCGAGGCGGTTCTGCATGTCCGGCACTTTCGAAGAGAGTTGTCGGAATAACCATATAAAGAAGTCTTTATATCGGGTCAAGCTCGTCTGACTGTCCAGGCCACTGCGCTGGCGGTCCGGACGCGGCTATCTCGGCCGGCCAACAGGTGAAAGTGCCGCAACGTAATGGACTGCCGCCGGCATTTTGATAGTGTCGGCTCCGGGCAGAGGGATGACAAGGCGATGAGCGAAGACCGTGCCGGCTTCAGGCTGTCGCCCGACTGCTCGTTCGCCGAGGACGCAAACGGCCATCGGGTTGTCTTCACGCGTTCCGAGAAGGTGATACTCGCGAGGCTGACGCAACATCCGAACCGCGTCTTCACCCGCGACCAGATTCTCGATGCGCTTGCCGGTCAAGGCTCGGACAAGAACGACCGCAACATCGACTTCCTCGTCAACCGGTTGCGCCAGAAGCTTGCGGACAATGCACGCAACCCGCGCTACATTGCCACGCGCTACGGCGAGGGCTACGTGTGGATCGGGCGCGGCCCCGGCATCGGAGCCGATGACGCCGATGCATATCTCATCGTGGGGCCGCTCAGGGGACTCGACAATCTGGCGGACAGCAGGGGCCTGGCGGAGAGGTTCGCGGCCGATCTGCTCGGGTCGCTGCGGGCCGATCTGCCGCCCGAGCAGCGCGCGGTGCTGCTGCCGGACTGTCCGCCGGCGGCTGAATTCAGGGACAGGGTTCCCACCCTTTCGATAGGGCTGACGTTCTTCGATGAAGGCGGGTTGGTGAACTGCGTCGCCACGGCGCGCGAGTTCCGCTCAGGGCGCATACTTGCCATCCACCGCGTGGCGCTGCCCGGGGGCCAGCCTGCCGACGCGGTTCGATCCGCCGCCGAGCTTGCCAGACAACTTCTGGAGCGAATCTGGCGTATGCTTGCGGCGGAGACCGGAACCGACATACCGCTGCCGGTGCTGATGCATCTGGCGTCGGCACAACCGGACCACGAGCATGGCACCCTGGCAGACAACGACCAGCGCCTGCAGAAGCTCGAGGCGATTCACACGGCCAGATATGTTGCGGCCTGGAAGGAGAACGAGGAACGGTTGAGAGGGCTGCTGAAGGACAACCCCGAGGATGCCGCCCTCAAGATCATGTACGCCACGCAGATACACTCGAAGTACGTCAGCTTCGGCCATGTCCTGTTCCAGAACGGAATCGACGACCGGGCCCAGGACGAGGACGACATCGAGTCGCTGGTTCTTGCCGCGTTGCCGCATGTCCAGTCCCAGCCGGAATACGCCATAATGGCCGCGAAGCTCCTGCATTTCCTGGACCGCGGATATGCTTCGCTCGCGCGGGATCTGGCGGAGGAGGCGTACAAGTCGACGGTCTCGGCGGCGGGCTCGCTCTCGATCGTCGGCCAACTGCGCGCATTCGCGGGCGAAACGGAGGCTGCTTTGCGCTGCATCGATCAGGCGCTGAACCTGGTTGAACGAGGTTCGAAAGCGCATCTCTACACCCTCACGATCAAGATGCAGGCGTTGCGAGCGGTGGCCGACTTCGAGGGCCTGGCAGAGGCCAAACGGCAACTGTATCGCGTTTCGGGCGCGGCCTTGTTCTTCTACGAGCCGATGTTCGCCGACCCCGACCGATTGTCGATCCGGGCGAAGGCAGTCGTGCGATTGCTTGCACGCGAGAAGGCGGCTGCCTTGCTGAAGATGAACAATTATGTCTCCGCGAGGCTCTTCAGCGACCCGGAGCACAGGGCGAACAGCATTCTGACGCCCCTCACGCTCGTGGTCAGACGTTTCGGAACGGCGGCGGTGCCGGACGAGGTAGCCGCAACGCATCCCGGGCTGCTCGACCGGTTCGGCTGAGGCGCCGGCGCGCCCGGACTCCGGCGCCGCACAAGAAACGTCCCCCGCTGGTCAGTAGAAACAGTTCGTCCGGACCAGCACCGTCATGGGGTCCATTTCGAAGGCCACCGTCAGATCGCTCCCGAACAGCATCAGCCACTTCTGCTGTGCCTCGTATGCCTGCTTCTCACGTGCTTCGGGACAGTCGAATTTCTCCTCGGCCTCATTCTGCAGATGATGGACCATCTCGTGGACCAGCACCGAGAGTTCGGCCGGCGTTCGCCCCGTCCAGCCGTTCGGCAGGTAGATGGTCCTTGCCTCGTCGTCATAGACAGCGAGGACTTCGGAGCCCTCGCCCCCGGAATGATCCGATGGCACATCCCGGAAGCGCAGTCCGGCCATGCGTTGGGGCGAAACGAAAGCAACCTCCGGCAAGGTCTTGAGCGGACGACGATCGAATTCGTACGCCAGCCATCCGGCGATGGCCTTCAAGAGGCGATCGCGCCGCAACGAGGACATCTCCGATCCGGACGATGATCCGAGATCCAGCTGGTATTCGGTTCCGGGCAGAACCACCGCCCGGTCCGTCGCCCTGTCCGACGAGTGCGGCGCCGCCGCTTCGCCGGCCGGTGCGCGGCCCGTGAACATCAGGATCAGGACCAGAATGATTGTCGCCAGGGCAAGCGCGGGAGCGGCGCGGCCGCTGATGAGCGATGAGAAGCTGTCCGCCCGGATGTCAGCCGCACGGCGGCGGTAGAAATCGTAGTCGATCGACCCGCCGGGGAGACGGTGAAGGGACTGTGGTTCCATGGCATCCTCCCGCCGCGCTTCGCACGAAGCGTGCGGTGCGGCACGGAGGACCGGTTAGGCTGCGATTGTTGCACGATTGTTTGAGAATCAGATTGTGCGTGGGCGACGCCGCATGCGGGCGTACTGATCGTCAGCTTGCCAGGGCCAACTGACCGGCTTGCGGTTCAGGCAGCGGGCCGGGACGAAGGCGGTCGCCTCCCTTCCGCGGCGGAATCGGGTTTCCCAACAATTCCCAAAGAATCGGCGGCCATCCTTGCTGCATGTCGCATCCCGCCGGTCCAAACCGATCCGGGATGCCGCCATCGGAGGGCTCATGCGAAATTACGATGATCCGCGTTCACGGCCGAATTCTCTACGCGAACTGGCCTCTTGCGATCCGATCGGGCTCGACGTCCGACTGCGGCTGTGGCGGCGCGCCTATCTCGGCGCGAGGGCCTCTGCGGCGGTTCGGGCAGCAGTTAGAGGCTTCATGAAAACCCACACCCGTGGAGCCTCCCTTTTACGTTTCATTTCGCTCGCCGCGGCGGGCACGCAAGAAGAAGGTAGGGGATGAACAGGGACAT
>JAEYRU010000273.1 GCA_023435335.1 Pseudomonadota bacterium | reverse complement strand
CCGCGCGTCACGCGCCTGTCAGGAAGACTGCTTCCCGAAAGGACGATCCGCCGAGGCCACGCAACGGTTGAAACCACTCGACATCGGATCACCTCCTTTCGTTTCGTTGAACACATGCTCATGATGGGGTTGGTTTGCAGGTTTGGCAAGCTGACGTTGCGGCAAACGGCGGCACGGCGACCGGTCTGCGGCGGCGGGTAAGGGGGCAATGACCTGTAAGACGATATGGATTCTGGCGATTGCGCTGATGCTGCCGGTACAAGCCGTCGCAGCGCCCTCGCCACAAGCACCGCCTGAGCCGACGGCGCCGATCAGCCGCGCAGAACCGCTTCTGGCGCAGCGGGCGCGCACCTGCAAGCAGGTCGGTTCGTGCCGGGAGGCGGTGATCCTATGGTGCTCTGGCTACAGACGCGCCGACGGCGACAATGACGGCATTCCCTGCGAAAACGTGTGCCGCAGCAAGGCGGAAGTGGACCGGATCAGGGAAGAGATAGGCTGCTGAGCCCTACCGCGCCGCTATCGCCGCGGCGGCACCAGCCATCGCGGTGGCGCTGGCGCGGTTGGCGAAACGGACTGCGCGCGGGCTCCTCAGCAGTCGCCTCGCACCGCCTGCCGCGAAAGCCCAGCCGAGATCGACGGCGACGAGCACCAGGGCCATGGTGGCGGTCAGTTCGGCCCAGCCTAGCAGGGTGACGGACTGCAGGTCGACGATGGTCGGAAGCAGGGCCAGGTAGAAGACCATGATCTTGGGGTTGCCGAGCGTCACCGCCATTCCGGCGAGGAAGAGCTTCCACGACGAATCGCGCGCCGGCAGCGCGGCGTCGGCGGCGGCAACCGGGGCGGTCCACATCTTCCAGGCGAGCCACAGGAGATAGGCGATGCCGGCCCACTTGATGGCGACGAAGGCGAGGTGGAAGGTCTGCGCCACCACGGCCAGGCCGAAAACCGCGAGCGAGAGCCATATCGCCTCGCCGATCCACATCGCCGCCAGGAATGGCAGCACGTCGCGGACGCCGCGGGTCAGCACGCGGGCGACGAGGGCCGCGATGCTCGGTCCTGGCGAGCCGGCCGCCACGATCAGCGCGCCGGCGAAGATGAGAAGCGAGGTGACGTCCATGGCTAAGGTTTCCAGCTTTCCCCGCGCCGAGTTCGGGAGGCGGCATCTCCCCAAGGACGGGGAGACGCGCGCCTTACCGACATAGTCTATTTCTTCTTGTTCTGCCTGTTGTTCACGAGGTCGTCGACGACGGCAGGGTCTGCCAGCGTCGAGGTGTCGCCCAGCGCGCCGAAATCGTCCTCGGCGATCTTGCGCAGGATGCGGCGCATGATCTTGCCCGAGCGGGTCTTCGGCAGGCCCGGCGCGAACTGGATCTTGTCGGGCGATGCGATCGGCCCGATTTCGCGGCGCACATGGGCGATGAGCTCCTTGCGCAGTTCGTCGCTTCCCTCCTCGCCCGCCATCAGCGTGACGTAGCAATAGATGCCCTGCCCCTTGAGGTCGTGCGGATATCCCACCACGGCGGCCTCGGAGACCTTGTCATGCGAGACGAGGGCGGATTCGACCTCGGCGGTACCCATGCGGTGGCCGGAGACGTTGATGACGTCGTCGACGCGTCCGGTGATCCAGTAATAGCCGTCCGCGTCGCGCCGGCAGCCGTCGCCGGTGAAGTACTTCCCCTTGTAGGTGGAGAAATAGGTCTGCACGAAGCGTTCGTGGTCGCCGTACACGGTGCGCATCTGGCCCGGCCAGGAGTCGATGATGCAGAGGTTGCCGTCGGCCGCGCCCTCGATCACGTTCCCGTCATTGTCCACGAGCTGCGGCTGTACGCCGAAGAAGGGCAGCGTGGCGGAGCCCGCCTTCAGGTCGATGGCGCCGGGCAGCGGCGTGATCAGGATGCCGCCGGTCTCGGTCTGCCACCAGGTGTCGACGATCGGGCTGCGCGATTCGCCGACCACCTTGTAGTACCACTCCCAGGCTTCCGGATTGATCGGCTCGCCGACCGAGCCCAGCACGCGCAGGCTCTTGCGCGAGGACTTCTTCACATGGTCGTCGCCGGCGCCCATGAGCGCGCGGATGGCGGTCGGCGCGGTGTAGAAGATGTTGACCTGGTGCTTGTCGATCACCTCCCAGAAGCGGGAAGGGGACGGATAGTTGGGCACGCCCTCGAACATCAGCGTCTGCGCGCCATTGGCGAGCGGCCCGTAGACGATGTAGCTGTGGCCGGTCACCCAGCCGACATCGGCCGTGCACCAGTAGACGTCCCCGTCGCGGTAGTCGAAGACGTACTGGTGGGTCATCGAGGCGTAGACGAGGTAGCCGCCGGTGGTGTGCAGCACGCCCTTCGGCTTGCCGGTCGAACCGGAGGTATAGAGGATGAACAGCGGGTCCTCCGCCTTCATCTTCTCAGGCTTGCAGTCGGGTTTCGCGGCGGCGATCTCGTCGTGGTACCAGAGGTCGCGCCCGTCGAACCAGTCGATCTTGCCGGCGGTGCGGCGCACCACGAGCACCTTTTTGACGATGACCCCGTCGCGCCCGGCGATGGCGATCGCCCTGTCGGTGTTCGCCTTCAGCGGGATCGGCTTGCCGCCGCGCAGGCCCTCGTCGGCGGTGATCACGAAGGTGGATTCGCAGTCGACGATGCGGCCGGCGAGCGAATCCGGCGAGAAGCCGCCGAACACCACCGAGTGGACTGCCCCGATGCGCGCGCAGGCGAGCATGGCGAACGCCGCCTCCGGTATCATGGGCATGTAGATGGTGACGCGGTCGCCTTTCTTGACGCCGTGCTTCTTGAGCACGTTGGCGAGGCGGCAGACGCGGTCGTAGAGCTCGTTGTAGGTGACCTTGCGGTCGTCGTAGGGATTGTCGCCTTCCCAGATGATCGCGGTCTGGTCGCCGCGCTTCTTCAGGTGGCGGTCGATGCAGTTGTGGGAAACATTGGTGACGCCGTCCTCGAACCACTTGATCGAGACCTTGCCCGTAAAGCTGGTGTTCTTCACCTTGGTGTAAGGCTTGAACCAGTCGATGCGCTTGCCGTGCTTGCCCCAGAAACGGTCGGGGTTCTTCACGCTCTCCCGGTACCACTTCCGGTAGGTTTCGCTGTCGATCAGCGCGTCTTTCTTCCAGGCCGGCTTGACCTTGTGGACGTGAACGTCGGACATGTTCCCTCCCTGCATACCCCGTGAGGCGTCAAAGCTCCGCCGCACGCGCGCCGGTCGGCGCGGTTCGGGGCATTATTATCATTTGGCCGGCGGCCACAATATTAGACGTTCGGTTCGGCGCGACAGCGTGCCGCGCCGGCGAGGGCAGGTACCCGCGGGGTCTGTTAGCAATCAGTGCCGCTGGCTGCCAACACATTGATTTTCAATGGTAATCCCAGGAACTTTCAGTAGACGGTTAACGTTTCCCGATGCAGATTATCCTCCAGGAGGAGCCGTGCCGAGGGAAATGGAAGCATGAGAGACCACGCTGAAACCGAGCTGATGCTGAAGGGCTACGGCCTGACGACAGCGCAGATCCACTACCATATGCCGGACCATCCGCACCTGCTGCAGATGTTCCTATGGCAGCATTTCGACCTCGCGCCGAAATTCCCGGCGCTCTTCAGGTTCCTCGATTTCTGGCAGCAGAAGCTCGACGGGCCGCTGCACTCGGTCAGTTACACCCACCGGCACCTGATCGCGCCAAACGAGTGGCGCAACGTCAGCGGCGAACTGGTGTTGCACTGACCGGACGAGCGGCGTCCGCGGCTATCCCTGCCGCCGCGCCATGAAGGCCAGCCGCTCGAACAGGTGGACGTCCTGCTCGTTCTTGAGCAGGGCTCCGTGCAGCTTAGGCAGCGCGTTCTTCGGATCGGCGCGCAGGTCCTCGGGCTCGACGTCGTCGGCCACGAGCAGCCTGATCCAGTCCAGCGCCTCCGAGGTCGACGGCTTCTTCTTCAGGCCCGGCACGTCGCGCACTTCGTAGAACTGGGTCAGCGCGGCGCGCACCAGCTTCTGCTTGATGCCGGGGTAGTGCACCTCGACGATCCTGGCGAGCGTATCGGCGTCGGGAAAGCGGATGTAGTGGAAGAAGCAGCGGCGCAGGAAGGCGTCCGGAAGCTCCTTCTCGTTGTTGGACGTGATGATGACGATCGGCCGGTTGACGGCGCGAATGGTCTCGCCCGTCTCGTAGACATGGAACTCCATGCGGTCGAGCTCCTGCAGCAGGTCGTTGGGGAACTCGATGTCGGCCTTGTCGATCTCGTCGATCAGCAGGACGACCTTGCGCCCCGCGGTGAAAGCCTCCCACAGCTTGCCACGCTTGATGTAGTTGCGGATGTCGTTGAAGCGCTCGTCGCCCAACTGGCTGTCGCGCAGGCGCGAGACGGCGTCGTATTCGTAGAGCCCCTGCTGCGCCCTTGTGGTCGACTTCACATGCCACTCGATCAGGTCGAGGCCCAGCGCTGCAGCCACCTGGCGGGCGAGCTCGGTCTTGCCGGTACCCGGTTCGCCCTTGACCAGCAGGGGCCGCTCCAGCGCGATCGCCGCGTTGACGGCCACCATCAGATCCTTGTCGGCGACATAGGCCGCCGTTCCTTCGAAACGCATTCGGTTCATCCCTGAACAATTTCTCGCGGCGGACCCTAGGGACCACCCTTGCCGCGCGCAAGCCCGCATGGCGCCCCACTGGCGCAAAAGGCGGCTTCGGCCTATATTGGTCCATGACGGTCTGCGCTTCCCGACAGGAGTAAATTATCCCCGGGGCCTTACTGATCCTTAGGGAGCTGTCCCTGGCCTGGCCCGTGGGTTGGGTCACACGGCGCCCACCTACTTTGTAGGCACCCGGGATCAGACCTCTCCATCGGTCGTCGTGGATCGTCACTAGCCTCCAGTCCGCTCCCGATCTGGTCTTTTCCGGCGCGCTGCTCCAAAGAGGAGCGCATGTCCGCCGATTCCGCAAATATCAAGAAGACACTGCGCGCCGAAGCGTTGGCACGGCGCGACGGCCTCGACCCGCGCTGGCGCATCGAGGCGTCGCTGAGATTGGCCGGCGCGGCCGCCGAAATCGATATCGCGCCCGGCACCGTGGTCTCCGGTTTCTGGCCCATCCGCTCCGAGATCGATGTCAGGCCGCTGATGTTCGCGCTGCGCGAAAAAGGCGCGCGGCTTGCCCTGCCGGCGATCCTCGACCGGACCACCATCGTCTTCCGCGAACTCGTTCGCGGTGCCGATCTGGTCGAGATGGGGTTCGGCACTGCCGGCCCCGGTCCCGATGCAACGCTGCTGGAGCCTTCGCTGATGCTGGTGCCGCTGGCAGCGTTCGATGCACGCGGGCACCGCATCGGCTATGGCGGCGGCTACTACGACCGCGCGATCGAGAAGCTGCAGGCGGCCGCGCGCGCGCCGCGCCTGATTGGCATCGCCTTCGACTGCCAGGAGGTCGATCTCGTGCCCGATGAGCCGCACGACGTCGTGCTGCCCGAGATACTAACGGAAAGCGGCTTGCGCCGCCTCGGCGCGGCGGGCTAGGAGGCGGCATGCGAATACTGTTCCTCGGCGACATGGTCGGCCGCACCGGGCGTACGGCCGTCTGGGAGCGGCTGCCGGGCCTGATATCCGACCTGCGGCTCGACTTCGTCATCGTCAACGGCGAGAACGCGGCGGGCGGGTTCGGCATCACCGA
>JAEYRU010000272.1 GCA_023435335.1 Pseudomonadota bacterium | reverse complement strand
AGCTTGCGGAGTGGCTGGCCATCCCCGTCTGCACCAGCCTGGAAGGCAAAAGCGCGTTTCCGGAGAACCATGCGCTCGCACTGGGGTCGGGCGGCGCGGCGATCCCGCTGACGGTCCGTCATTTCCTAGATGAGTCCGACGTGGTCTTCGGTATCGGCTGTTCCTTCACCGAGACCTCCTTCGGGGTACAGATGCCGCGCGGCAAGAAGGTGATCCACGCCACGCTCGATCCCGACCACGTGAACAAGGACTACGAGGCGGATATCGCGCTGCTGGGCGACGCGGCGTTGACGCTCGACGCGATACTCGCCGAACTGGCGCGGCGGGGGGAGCGCCGCCGCGACTGGACATGGGCCACCGACGAGATCGCGCAGGTGCGCGCGGCCTGGATGAAGGAATGGCTGCCGAAGCTGACGTCGAACGAGGCCCCCATGACGCCCTACCGTGTGTTGTGGGACCTGCAGCATACGGTGGACGTCGCCAATACGATCATCACCCACGACGCCGGCAGCCCGCGCGACCAGCTCACGCCGTTCTGGAAGTCGGTCGAGCCGCTCAGCTATATCGGCTGGGGCAAGTCGACCCAGCTCGGCTATGGTCTCGGCCTCGCCATGGGCGCCAAGCTCGCCTGTCCCGACAAGCTCTGCATAAATGTGTGGGGCGACGCGGCGATCGGCTTTACCGGGATGGACTTCGAGACGGCCGTGCGCGAGCGCATTCCCATCCTGTCCATCCTGCTCAACAACTTCTCGATGGCGATGGAACTGCCGATCATGGGCGTCTCGACCGAGAAATACCGGGCGACCGACATCTCCGGCAACTATGCCGAGTTCGCGAAGGCACTGGGTGGCTATGGCGAGCGCATCACCGATCCGGCGCAGATCGTGCCCGCCATCCGCCGCGGCATCGAGCAGACGAAGAACGGCGTCCCGGCGCTGCTGGAATTCATTACGAGCAAGGAGCTGGCGTCCTCCAGGCACCCGACCCGCACGGCGCAGAGCGTGAAGCAGGGCGGCAAGGTTGCGCATTATGTCTGACGCGGCGGCGCGCCTCATCGAGGCCCTGAAGCCGCTGCTGGGCGACCGCCTGGTGACGTCCGGTTCGGTGCGCGAGCATCACAGCCGCGACATGTCGCGCCTGCCGCCGGTGCTGCCCGACGCGGTCGCCTTCCCCGAAAGCGAAGCCGAGGTGCAGGCGATCGTGAAGGCTTGCGCCGCACACGGCGTGCCGGTCATCCCATACGGCGCCGGCTCGTCCATGGAAGGGCATACGATCCCGGTCCATGGTGGCATCTGCGTGAGCACCCGCGAGATGAACCGCCTCGTCGAGGTGCGGCCGGAGGACCTGCTGGCTGTGGTGCAGCCGGGGGTGACGCGCAAGCAGCTCAACACGGAGTTGCGCGATACCGGCCTGATGTTCCCGGTCGACCCCGGTGCCGACGCCTCGCTGGGCGGTATGGCTTCCACCCGCGGCAGCGGCACGACCGCGGTGCGTTACGGCACGATGCGCGAGAACGTCATGGCGCTGCGCGTCGTCACCCCGGACGGCACCGTGATCCGCACCGGCTCGCGCGCGCGCAAGTCCTCCACCGGCTACGACCTGACGCACCTGTTCGTGGGCGCAGAAGGCACGCTAGGCATCATCACCGAACTCACGGTCAGGCTGCACCCGATCCCCGAAATGGTTTCGTCGGCGGTGTGCGCGTTCCCGGATGCGCGCAGCGCGGTCGAAGCGGTCATCGCCACCATGCAGTACGGCATCCCGGTCGCGCGGGTGGAGTTCCTGGACGAGGTGGCGATCGCCAATGCCAACGCCTACTCGAAGCTCGACCTCGAGGTGACGCCGACGCTCTTCTTCGAATTCCACGGCACGCCCGCCTGGGTAGAGGAGCAGTCGAGGATCGTGGAGGAGATCTGCGCCGACCATGGTGGAGAACGTTTCCGCTGGTCCACCGACGCAGACGAGCGCGCGAAGCTCTGGCAGGCGCGGCACGACATCTACTGGGCGACCAAGGCGTCGCGGCCGGGCTGCGAACTATACACCGGCGACATCTGCGTGCCGATCTCGCGGCTTGCCGAGAGCATCGTGGCCGCTCGGCAGGACATCGAAGCTTCTCCGATCGTAGGCCAGATCATCGGCCACGTCGGCGATGGCAACTTTCACACAGCCTTCATCATCGACCCGAACGACGAGGCCGAGATCGCGGAGGCCGATCGCCTGGCCGACCGCATGGTCGAGCGGGCGCTGGAGGTCGGCGGCACCGTCAGCGGCGAACACGGCATCGGCACCGCCAAGCTCAAATTCATGCGCAGGGAGCATGGCGAGGCGGTCGACGTCATGAAGCGCATCAAGGCGGCGCTCGACCCCAACGGCCTGATGAACCCCGGCAAGATGGGACAGGGCGGCTGAGGCGGGCCGGAAACTAGTCCTCGTCGTCTTCCGGTTCGAGGAGTTCGATGAGCGTGCCGACACGGGTGCCCGGTAGCGGACGTCCCTGGCCCATCAGCGCCTCGTCGCCGTTGGCCCATGCCCAGGCTTCCTGAAGTTCCTCGAACGATGCGCCCGATTGCATGATCTCGGCTATGGTTTCGTCGTCCATCGGCCCGAGTACCGAAACGACCTG
>JAEYRU010000231.1 GCA_023435335.1 Pseudomonadota bacterium | reverse complement strand
GCCGAACTCGTCTGCTCCAATTCGTTCCGTTCCGACGACGCCGACACCAACGCGGTCGGGCTGCTGCATGCCGAGATGCGCATGGCGGGCTCGCTCATCATGGCATCGGGCGACAGCAACCAGGTGCCGGCCGGCGGCGCGCTCGCCGTCGACCGTGACGGATTCGCGGCTGCGGTCACCGAACGGCTGCAGGCTCATCCGCTTGTCACCATCGAACGCGGAGAAGTGACAGGGCTTCCGCCGGCCGAGTGGGACCAGGCTATCATCGCCACCGGCCCGCTCACCGCGCCGGCGCTGGCCGAGGCGATCGCGAAGGCCACCGGCGCCGACGCGCTGGCCTTCTTCGACGCCATCGCGCCGATCGTGCACTTCGATTCGATAGACCTCGACGTCGCCTGGTTCCAGTCGCGTTACGACAAGGTCGGGCCGGGCGGCACCGGCAAGGACTACATCAACTGCCCGATGGACAAGGACCAGTACTTTGCCTTCGTGCAGGCGGTGATAGAGGGCGGCAAGACCGAGTTCAAGGAATGGGAAGGCACGCCCTATTTCGACGGCTGCCTACCGATCGAGGTGATGGCCGAACGCGGGGTCGAGACGCTCCGCCACGGGCCGATGAAGCCGATGGGCCTCACCAACGCCCACAACCCGGCCGTGAAGCCGTATGCGGTGGTGCAGCTTCGCCAGGACAACGCGCTCGGCACCCTCTACAACATGGTCGGGTTCCAGACCAAGCTGAAGCACGGCGAGCAGACGCGCATCTTCCGCATGATACCCGGCCTGGAGAATGCCGAGTTCGCGCGGCTCGGCGGGTTGCACCGCAATACCTACATTAACTCGCCGGTGCTGCTCGATCCCTCGCTGCAACTCAAGGGGCGGCCCGGACTGCGCTTCGCCGGCCAGATCACCGGTTGCGAGGGCTATGTGGAAAGTGCCGCGGTCGGGCTGCTTGCCGGGCGTTTCGCGGCCGCCGAACGGCTCGGCCGCACACCCGCCCTGCCGCCGGCGACCACCGCCTTCGGGGCGCTGCTGAACCACATCACCGGGGGCCACATCGTTTCCGATGACGAACCCGGAAAGCGCTCCTTCCAGCCGATGAATGTGAATTTCGGCCTGTTCCCTCCGGTCGAAGCGCCGACAACCGACGGCAAGCGCATGCGCGGCAAGGAGAAGACCATCGCGAGAAAGCTGGCGATAACGCAGCGTGCGCGGACCGACTGCCGCGCGTGGCTTGGCGTTGAGCCCCGAGCCGAGGCGGCAGAGTAGACCGGCGGCCGGTTTACCCGCCGGGGCTATTCCCCTAGGTTATCTCCCGCCAAGGGACAGGGGGAAATCATGCGACGCTTCATAGCCCTGGTGGCGGCGGCACTGCTGGTGGCAGGCTGCACCACCCCGCCGGAGAGCCTGCTCAACGCAGCCAACCGCAACTACATGCGCTACGCTATGGGCAAGCCCTATGCAGACGTGGCGTCGCTCAATCCCACCACGCTGGAAGGCCTCGCCGGCCGCACCGCCTACGGGCCGATGATCGGCAGCTTCGACCTCGCCGACGGCAATCGCGTCTACCGCCACATCGACAATGTACAGACCGGAGAGTCGACCGTAGACTTCGGCATCATCTCCAAGCGCAAGACCGTGAGTACGTCCTACAGACTGGCCTATTTCCGGGTCGGTCCCGATGGGATCGTCAACGACTGGGCCGTCGGCAGCCTGCCTGGCGAAAGCGTCCGCTGCGTGAGCTACGCGATCGGCATCTTCCGTCAATGCGAAAACCAGCAGAGCCTGCGGCAGAGCCTCGATTTCTACGACACGCTGGTGAGGACCTCGTCCGGCCAGTCCTTGGCGGTGTGGGGACCGCGGATCGACCAGTCTCTCGCGGCGGCCGGTCCGGACGGCTGACGCCAAGGTCCCGCGAGGCCCGGTCAACCCCACCCCGCCAACGCCCTGCGGAATATAGCGCCATGCCGGCCGAGCGCGGAGATCGCGACGAATTGCTTCAGGGGGTCCGCTCGAGCGATCCTGTCCAGGTAGCGCGGGACGAGGGCGATCGGCAGATATGCCGGCCGCAGGGACGTCGTCAAATCGCGAGCGCCGCGCCGGAAAGTCTCGTAGTGCTCCGATGCAAGCGCTGTCATGGCCGCGACCGCACGCCGGTGCCCCTCGCCCGCCTCTGCGGATACGAACTCCTCCGCGGTGAGGCCAGCGGCCGCCAGCAGGTCCCGCGGCACGTAGCACTGGCCACGGGATATGTGGATCGGCAGCATGCGCAGCATCCCGGTCAGCGCCACGGCGCAGCCGGCATGACCGGCGACCTCTGCCCGGCGGGGCGCGGCCGCGGGATCGAGGACCAGTGAGGCGAGCTGGATGAGCGCCGAAGCCGTCTCGCCGCAATAGCCCTCCAGCGTGGCGCGGTCGGGCATCGGATCGTCGTAGAGATCGAAGATGCGCGCCGAGAGCATGTCGTCGAACGCCTTGCGGGGAAGCTGGTGGCGCACCATGGCGGCGCACAATTCATCCGCGACCGGGTTCCCGGTGGGCTGCTCCGCCGCTGCCGCAATTGTATCGCGCCACCATTGCAGCCTGATCTCGCCAGCCATCGGCTCGCGCACGCGGTCGCGCACCGACGATATCTCGGCGTTGAAACCATAAAGCGCGAACAGGCCGCGACGCCTGTCTTCAGGGGCATATAGCGTTGCAAGATAGCGGTCCGGGTCGGCGGTGCGCACCAGCTCCGCCACGTGAGCCGCGGCGTCCATGTCAGTCGACCGCGACCAGCGCCGCCGCCACTGCGCGGTCTTCCGCGAGAAGCACGTTGAAGGTGCGCGCCGCGGCGCCCGTGGACATCGCATCGGCTGAAATCCGCGCAGCGCTCAGCGCCTCGCGCAAGGATTGCGGGAGGCGCCTGATCTCCCTGCCGGTCCCGACCAGCAGTATCTCGATCTCGGCGGCCTCGGCCAGGACCTTGCTGAAATCGTCCAGCGCGAGCGCATCCGGGTCCGCGGGCGCCCAACCGTAGATACCGGACGGCAGGCAGAGAATCGGTCCGCGATGAGACATGTCCGCGAAGCGGAAGCCGCCCTCCCCGTAAGCGTCGATCGGCGCGCGCCCAGGGAAATGCGCCTTGCGGATCTGTATGCCTGCGGCCATCTCGCCGCCGTCAGGCCTTGGAGGCCTGGGCCGGCGTCTTGTCTTCCGTCTCCTTGTCGCCCTCCGCCTGGAATGTGTCAGAGCGGAGCTTGAACAGGATCAGCAGCGGACCCGCCACGAAGACAGACGAGTACGTGCCTATCAGGATGCCGAAGATCATCGCCAGCGTGAACGAGGAGATCACCTCGCCGCCGAACAGATAGAGGCCGGACAGGGCAAGCAGCGTCGTCACGCCGGTGAGGATCGTGCGCGACAGCGTCTGGTTGAGCGAAAGGTCGAGCAGTTCGGTGATCGGCATCTTCTTGTATCGTCGAAGATTCTCGCGGACGCGGTCATACACCACGACCGTGTCGTTGATCGAATAGCCGACTATGGTCAGCACAGCCGCGATACTGGTCAGGTTGAATTCCAGCCCTACGATCACGTAGAAACCGATCATCATGATGACGTCGTGCAGCGTCGCCAGAATCGCGCCCACAGCGAACTGCCACTCGAAGCGCAACCAGATGTAGATCAGCATCGCCAGCAGCGAGGCTGCGACCGCAATCACGCCGGCCTGCGCGAGTTCGGACGAGACCGTCGGCCCGACCACCTCCGTGCGGCGGAAATCGTAGTCCGCAGAGAGCTCCTGCTGGACGAGATTGATCGCCGACTGCTCGGCATTGTCGCCACCCTCCTGGCTGCCGATGCGGATCAGCAGTTCGCGCGGGCTGCCGAACTCCTGCACCTGGACTTCGCCGAGATTGAGCGCGGTCAATCGCTGCCGCACGTCGCCGACATCGGCCGCCTCGCTCTTCGCCTGCACCTCGATCAGCGAGCCGCCGCGGAAATCGATGCCGTAGTTCATGTTCATGGTCATGAACAGGACGACGGTCGCGATCGAGGCCAGCGCCGAAAGCGTGAAGGCGAAGCGCCTTACCGACATGAAGGAGATCGTCGTCCCTTCGGGAATGAATGTGACGAGGCCGCGCGGCATCTCGGTCGGTCGCGTGCGCCGAAGCCAGAACGCAATCAGCCACCGCGTCAGCGTGAAGGCCGTGAAGACGGTGGTGACGATACCGATGGCGAGCGTGACCGCGAAGCCACGCACCGGCCCTGACCCCATGTAGAACAGGATCACGGCGGCGATCAGCGTCGTCACGTTCGCGTCGACGATAGTGGATGTCGCGTTGCGGAAGCCGGCGTCGAGCGATTGCACGATGGAGCGGCCGTTGCGCCGCTCCTCGCGTACGCGCTCGAAGATGATGACGTTCGAGTCCACCGCCATGCCGATCGTCAGAACGATGCCGGCGATGCCTGGCAGCGTCAGCGTCGCGCCGAGCACCGACAGGATCGCGATGATGAGGCCCACATTCGCCGCCAGCGCGATATTGGCGATGACGCCGAGGGTGCCGTAGGCGACCAGCATGAAGAAGACGACGGATACCGCGGCGATAATCGCGGCGATCTGGCCGGCCTCGATCGAGTCGGCGCCGAGGCTCGGGCCGACGGTGCGTTCTTCGATGATGGTTAGATCGGCAGGTAGCGCGCCGGCGCGCAAAAGGACAGCGAGGTCATTGGCGCTCTGGACCGTGAAGCTGCCTGAGATCTGGCCAGTGCCGCCGAGAATCGGCTCGCGGATCTGCGGCGCCGAGATCACCTCGTCGTCGAGTATGATGGCGAAGAGCCGTCCGACGTTCTGTTGCGTCGCCTGCCCGAAGCGCGTGGCGCCCTGGTTGTCGAAACGGAAGGAGACAACCGGTTCGTTCGTGCGCTGGTCGAAGGTCGCCTGCGCGTCGACGAGGTTCTCGCCAGACACGATGACCCGGTTTTCGATCAGGTAGGGCGTCGGCGGATCGTCGGTCGAGTACATAATGGTCGTGCCCGCCGGCGGGCGCGTCTCGATCGCCTCCTGCACCGGCGTCGACTGATCGACCATCTGGAAGGTAAGCTTGGCCGTCTGACCGAGGATGTCCTTGAGTCGCTGCGGATCCTGCAGGCCGGGTACCTGGACGAGTATGCGGTCGTCGCCCTGCCGCTGGATGATCGGCTCGGTCGTCCCAAGCTCGTTGACGCGGCGCGATACCACCTCGATCGACTGGCCAAGCGCCGAATTGACCCGGTAGTTTATGCCTTCCTGCGTCAGGGTGTAGCGAAAAAGACCAGGCTCCGGCTCGCTCACCGACAGTTCGGTCACCGAACCCGTGCCGAATAGCCCCGAGGATATCGGCTGGGTCAGGCTCTGGAGTGCGGTCCGCGCTGCATCCACGGTGTCCGCGTCACGGATGCGCACCTGCACCGATTGCCCGCTGCCGGACAACCCCGTGTAGCCGATGCGCGCATTGCGCAGCGTGGTGCGGATGTCGTCGCGCACCACTTCCAGCCTGTCGTCGACGAGGTCCTGACGGTCGATCTGCAGCAGGATGTGAGAACCACCCTGCAGATCGAGGCCAAGCGTCATCGGCTGCTTGGGAAACCAGTTGGGCAGCGCATTCAGCGTTGACTGCGGCAGCATGTTGGGCGAGGCGAAAAGTACCCCGGCCAGCACCACCAGCCAGATGGAAACCGTCTTCCAACGCGAAAAATAAAGCATATGCCTCGTCCGTTGTGGAGCAGATGGGTACCGCCCCGAATACGGTTATTTCTTGGCGTTCTGGTTGGCGACCGGTTCGCCCTTGACGCGCACGTCGGCAATGGTGGAGCGCAGCGCCGTCACCTTCACGCCGCCTCCGAGGTCGATCTCGAGCTCATTGTCGTCGATGACCTTGGTCACCTTGCCGAGCAGGCCGCCGCCGGTTACCACGGAATCGCCGCGGCGGATCGCCGCGAGCATCTCGCCGCGCTTCTTCATCTGCGTACGCTGCGGCCGGATAATGAGGAAGTACATCACCACGAAGATGAGGACGAAGGGCAGGATGCTGACGAGCATGTCCGGAGCGCCTGCGCCGGTCTGCGCGTATGCCGGGGTGACAAACATGATGTACTCCTGAGAGAGATGATGCTGGCCCAAGCCGGCCGCTTTGAAATTCGGCGCGAATATAGTCGCTCACGCCACCAATGCAACCAAGCAGACCCCGGTTGCGCCCTGCTTTTCGGGTGGTTTCGGCCATGCTACAGCCACGTCTCTGCCAGACACGGCCCTGGAAGGACAGGATGACCGAAGAGTCCATCGACGCGCTCAACCGAAAGCTCGACCGAATCGTGGCCGCGTTAGAGCGGCTCGGTCCGGCTCCGGCGCCGGAATACGATCTTGACGCGGCGGACTGTTTCGTCTGGACGCCCGAAACCGGCAGGCTCGAGCCGGTGCTACGCGTCAACCGGATCGACCTTTCGCTGATCAAGGGGATCGACCGGGTGCGCGACATACTGGTGGACAATACGGAGCGTTTCGCCTCGGGCTTGCCGGCCAACAACGTGTTGCTGTGGGGTGCTCGGGGTATGGGCAAGTCGTCTCTGGTGAAGGCCGCCCATGCGAAGATCAACGCGGATCGCCGCGATCAGGCGCCGCGGCTCAAGTTGGTGGAGATCCATCGCGAAGACATCGGCTCCCTGCCCCGGCTCATGGCTGTGCTGAAGCAGGCCAGGCACCGCTTCGTACTCTTTTGCGACGACCTTTCGTTTGATCAGGACGACACCTCCTACAAGTCCCTGAAAGCGGCCCTCGAAGGCGGTGTGGAAGGCCGACCCGACAACGTCATATTCTACGCCACCTCAAATCGGCGGCACCTGCTGCCGCGCGACATGATCGAAAACGAGCGCTCGACAGCTATCAATCCCTCGGAGGCGGTGGAGGAGAAAGTCTCCCTGTCGGACCGGTTCGGGCTGTGGCTCGGCTTCCACAAATGCTCGCAGGACGAATACCTGGACATGATCGACGGCTATGTTCGACACTTCGGGTTGAATACGGATCCCGACACCTTGCGCGCCGAGGCGCTGGAGTGGGCAACAACACGCGGCAGCCGGTCGGGCCGCGTAGCGTGGCAGTTCATCCAGGATCTCGCCGGTCGGCTTGGCCAGCGGCTCGATGCATAAAAAATCCCGCCCGGGAGGGGGCGGGAATTTCAATGCCCGGACTGGAGGTCCGACGGGCCGCGTTTTCTTCTTCTGTGAGCCTATTCGAGGTATTTGCCGGGATCGACCGGAGTCGAATTCTTGCGCACCTCGAAGTGCAGCTTCGGCGTGTCGGCGTTGCCGCTGATGCCCGACCGCGCGATTTCCTGCCCGCGCCGGACTGTCTCGCCGCGCGACACCTTGATCTCGCTTGCATGGCCGTAGACCGTCACCAATCCGTCTTCGTGGCGCACCAGAACCGTATTGCCGAAGTCCTTCAGGCCATCTCCTGCGTAGATGACGATGCCGTTCTCAGCAGCCTTGACGGATGTGCCTTCCGGCACCGCAATATCAAGGCCGTCGTTCCGCTTGCCGCCGCTCTGCGCGCCGAAAGCCGAAACCACCCTGCCTCGCACCGGCCAACGCATCCGCCCGATCCCCGTGGCATCGGGCGCCGCCGCGGCCTGCTCCACGCTTTCCTCGATAACCTTCTCGGCCCTTGCGGGAGGCGTGTAGGTATTGATCCGGGCGCCGTCGGTCGCCTTCTCTGTCTTTGGAGTAGTGCCGGTGACGATCGGATCGAGCTGGGCAGGCAGCTTGGCAGCCGTCACGTTCTGCGCGCTTACGCCGGGAACCGTGAGCTTCTGGCCAATCCGGATGATGCCGCCGTCGAGGTTGTTCGCCTGCTTGATCGCGTTGGTGGTCGTCCCCAGGCGCTGGGCAATGGCTGAAAGCGTATCGCCAGCTTGAACCGTATAGACCGATCCGGCGGTCGGCGCGGCCTTCGCCGGCGTGGCATTCGCCTGCTGGCCCGCCTGCTTGTCGGATGCCCGCGGCACCTGCGGCAACACCGCCAGCCGCTCCGCCGGCTGGTTGCCTGGCGTCCGGTCGGCGGGTGCTTCGCCGCGCGAATAGGTAGGGATGACGATCTTCTGGCCGGCTTGCACGGCGCTGGCACTCTTCAGGCCGTTCGTGCGGACGATCGCTTCCACCGGCACGCCGTAGCGTTTCGACAGGCTGTGTACGGTCTCACCCTCGCGCAGCGTCACCGGCGTTCCGTTGGCGCTCGACCACCCATCCGCTCCGCGCTGCGCGGCCGGCTGCGGCTTTGCAGCCACCGATCCGGTTGGCGTGCGGTCGATGCCGACCGGCGTTGCTGCGGCTACGGTGGGTGCCGGCATCTGTTGGCGAGTAACGGGGCCCGCTGCCGTCATCGTCGGAAACGGCTGCGTCGGCTGCGCCACGGCTACCGGAGGCACCTGCTGCATGCCCGGCTGCAGGCCGACATTGGCGGACGGCACGGGATGCCCGCTGCGCTGCGGTCGGGACGCTACGTTTGCCGGCTGGACGGCCTGGCGATTGACCGAACCCGTATAGGTGGAGTCGACGTTGGCGGGATAGGCCTGCGTTTGTGCATGCTGCTGCGGCGCGGCCGCCTGCATGGTGGTCTGGCGCGAGGTCGAACTCGTGAAGAGCCCGTCCTGGAAGCGCATCACATTGGAACTGCACCCCGCTGCGGCGCCTGCAATCGCTACGATTGCTGCACTGCGCGCCAGGAAGCGCACTCTTTGCGTCAGTATCGGGACTCGCATGACACTCTACCCGCACCCACTCGGAACAATGGACGGATTAGAGCGCGTTAATCTTACTGCGGAGTTAAATCCCAGGCTTTTGCCTAAAATATTACCGGTTCGAGGGGCCGACGCGCAGGTTGGCGGCTCAAAGGGCGGCGGCGACGCCCCGCGCCAGCGGTTGCAGCCGGACGTCGCCGATATCCTCGCGCTCGAAGCGGCTGCCGAGTTTCGACAGCCTGGCTAGCTGCTGCACACCCTCGGCCGGGCCGATCGGCGCCACCATCACTCCGCCGCTGGCGAGCTGGTCGACGAAATTGCGCGGGAGGCTCTCGAACGAAGCCCACACCACGATACGATCGAACGGGCCCTCGGCCGGAACCCCGCTCGAGCCATCGGCCTGGCGCAGTATGATGTTGGAGATGCCGAGCGCCGACGCCCTTTGCTCCGCCTCGCCGACGAGTGTGCGGTACCTGTCCAGCGAGAGCACCCGCGCCGACAGTCGGGCAATAACGGCCGCAGTGAAGCCGCTGCCGGTGCCGATCTCCAGCACCCGGTGGCCGGGCTCCGGCGCCAGCGCCGCGATCACCTGCGCCTGCAGGTCGATGCCCTCGATCGCTTCGCCGCAGGCGATAGGAACCATCCGGTTGAGCCAGGCGGCGTCGCGCCACTGACCCGGCACGAAGGCGCGCCGCGGCGTCGCCTCGATGGCTGAGAACAGCGCCTGGTCCCCGATGCCCTTCGCCCTCATGCGCAGAATGAATGCAGCAAAGCCCTCGCGATCGTCGCCGTTCCCCGACATCCCCGCCCCCGTCATGCAAGCGCCCCCGTCATGCAAGCGCCTTCATCAGCCGTTCCTTGACCTCATATGCGGTCAGGTCGAGATGAAGTGGCGTCACCGAAATCCGGTCCTCGCGCACGGCCGTGATGTCCGTACCGGGCAGCGCCTCCGGCGGTTCGCGCCCGAATGTGAGCCAGAAGTAGGGGAAGCCGCGCCCATCCCGCCGCTCGTCGATCCCCAGGCTGTGCACCATCTTGCCCTGGCTGGAGACGGTGACGCCCTTCACCTTCTCGGGCATGCAGCGCGGGAAGTTGATGTTGAGCAGGACGCCGCGCGGGAGTTCCGTCTGCACCAGCTTCCTGAGCAGTTCCGGCGCGTGCGTCTCCGCCACTTCCCACGGAACCACCCTGCCCTCTTCGGATATGTTGTAGGCCTGGCTGAGCGCGAACGAGCGGATGCCAAGCAGCGTCCCTTCCATCGCACCGGCCACCGTGCCCGAATAGGTGACGTCGTCGGCAAGGTTGGCGCCGGAGTTCACGCCCGACAGGATGAGGTCCGGCGGCTCCGGCAGGAGCTTGCGCACGCCCATGATGACACAATCCGTCGGCGTGCCGCGCAGAGCATAGTGACGGTCATCCATCCTGCGCAGCCGCAGCGGTTCCGACAGCGTGAGCGAATGCGCCAGCCCCGACTGGTCGGTCTCCGGCGCCACCACCCACACGTCGTCGCTTAGTTCGCGCGCGATACGCTCCAGCGCGGCCAGCCCCTCGGCATGGATGCCGTCATCATTGGTGAGCAGGATGCGCATCAGCCGCCGATCTTCTCCAGCCCGCCCATATACGGCCGCAGCACGTCCGGAATCGTGACCGAGCCGTCCGCGTTCTGGTAGTTCTCCATCACCGCGATAAGCGCCCGGCCGACGGCGACGCCCGAGCCGTTGAGCGTGTGCACGAACTTCGTCTGCTTCTCGCCCTCGGCGCGGTAGCGCGCATCCATGCGCCGCGCCTGGAAATCGCCGCAGACCGAGCAGGACGAAATCTCGCGATAGGCGTTCTGGCCGGGCAGCCAGACCTCGATGTCGTAGGTCTTGCGCGCGCCGAAGCCCATGTCGCCGGTGCACAGCGTCACCGTTCGGAACGGCAGTTCCAGGCGCTTTAGCACTTCCTCGGCGCAGGCCGTCATGCGCTCGTGCTCGGCCTGCGAGCTTTCCTGGTCAGTGATCGAGACCAGTTCGACCTTGTAGAACTGGTGCTGGCGCAGCATGCCGCGCGTGTCGCGCCCCGCCGAGCCGGCCTCGGAGCGGAAGCAGGCGGTCAGAGCGGTCAACCTGATGGGCAGCCTGGCTTGGTCCGTGATCTGCCAGGCGGCTGAAAAGGTGAGCGGGACTTCGGCGGTGGGAATGAGCCAGCGGCCGTCGGTTGTGCGGAACAGGTCAGCGGCGAATTTCGGCAGCTTATCGGTGCCGTAGGCCGCATCGTCATTGACCAGCAGCGGCACCTGCATTTCGGTGTAGCCGTGCTCGGTCGTATGCAGGTCGAGCATGAACTGCCCCAGCGCACGCTCGAGACGGGCGAGTTGGCCCGAAAGCACGGTGAAGCGCGCTCCCGACATCTTCGCCGCGGCCTCGAAATCCATCATGCCGAGCGTTTCGCCGATCTCGTAATGCTCTTTCGCCGCGTCGATCCGGCGCGGTTCGCCGAATTGGCGCACCTCGACATTGTCGCGCTCGTCCCTGCCGACCGGCACCTCGTCCAGCGGCACATTGGGTAGGACCGCGAGGGCATCGTTCAGGGCCTTGTCGAGATCGCGCTCGGTCGCCTCGCCCTGCTGTACGAAGCTCTTCAGTTCGGCGACTTCCGCCTTCAGTTTCTCGGCGAGGGCGAGATCCTTCTGGCCCATCGCCTTGCCGATCTCCTTCGAGGCGGCGTTCTGGCGGGCCTGCGCGTCCTGCAGCCTGGTCAGGTGCGCGCGCCGCGCCTCGTCCCTGGCGAGGATCTCGTCAACGGTGGATTGCGCCGCACCTGCATAGGAGGGGCGCTTCTCCAGCGCCTCCACCAGAGCCTGCGGGTTTTCGCGAATCCATCTGATGTCGAGCATGGCCAACCGTTCCGTTTTGGGCGGGCTGACGGGTAAACCGCAACCGCTAACGGCGCAAGAGCGGCAAATCAAATGGAAGGCGGCGAGCCTACTCGGCGGCCGCCGAGCTGCCCTCTCCCGCGGTCGGCGCGACCGCTTCTTCCTCGCGCTGCTTCTTCGCCTCGGCAGCGGCGCGGTTGCGCTCGACGCGGCGGGCTAGCCAGATTGAGACCTCGTAGAGCAGGATGGTGGGCAGCGCCAAGCCAAGCTGGCTGATGGGATCGGGCGGGGTCAGCACCGCAGCAACCACGAAGGCGATCACGATGGCGTACTTGCGCTTGTCTGCCAGCCCCGCCGAGGTCAGCAGACCGACGCGCGCCATCAGCGTCGTTACCACCGGAAGCTGGAAAACCAGCCCAAAGGAGAAGATCAGCGTCATGATGAGGCCGAGATACTCCGACACGCGCGGCAACAGCGATATCTGAATCTCGTTGTCGGGTCCGACCTGCTGCATCGACAGGAAGAACCACATGACCATCGGGGTGAAGAAGAAATAGACAAGCGCGGCCCCGATCAGGAACAGGATCGGCGTGGCGACGAGGAACGGCCGGAACGCGGCGCGCTCATTTCGGTAAAGCCCAGGCGCGACGAACTTGTATATCTGCGCGGCGATCAGCGGAAAGGCGAGCACAAGACCGCCGAAGGCGCCCAGCTTGATCTGGGTGAAGAAGAATTCCTGCGGGGCGGTGTAGATGAGATCGACCTTGGTCGGGTCGAGTCCTGCCCATTCCGTCGCCCACTGGAACGGGATCACCAGCAGGATGAACAACTGCTTGGCGAAGAAGAAGCAGACGAGAAACGCGACGAAGAAGCCGCCGATCGCCCACATCAGGCGGCGGCGCAACTCGATCAGGTGCTCCATAAGGGGCGCCGACGAGGAGTCGATGTCTTCGTCTTCGGCGCTCACTCCTTCGTGCCCGCCTTGGGGGCGGCCTTCTTCTTCGCGGGGGTCGATGCGGCCGGCTTCGCCGTCCTGGCGGCAGGCTTGACCGCAGGAGGCTGCGCCGAGGTGTCGTGGCCGTTCTTCAAGGATGCGGCTGCCGTCTTCGCCGCTTCACCGGGCATGGCAGCAGCGCCGGCCTTGGCGGGTTCGGCCGGAGTGGCTTCCGTCTTCGCCGCCGGCTTCATGGCTGCGTCGATGCCGGCGCGCACGTCCTCGGCAGCCTTCTGCATCGGGTTGAGCGCCTTCTTGATGTCAGCAGTCGGATTAAGCTTGCGCACGTCGCTGGCGAGATTCCTCACCTCGTCGAGTTCCGCCTCCTTCAGTGCTTCGTCGAACTGCTTGCGGAAATCGCCTGCCATCGCGCGCATCTTGGACGTGGTGCGGCCGAAAGTGCGCAGCATGCGCGGCAAATCTTTCGGTCCGACCACCACGATCAGGACGATCGCGATCACCAGCATTTCGGTCCAGCCGAGATCAAACATGGCTTGTGCTTCCGCTCAGGCGACAGGCCGGACGCGCGCCAGCCGCGAGAATCAGGTCTCGCGCGCCTTCTGCTTGGGCGTCTTGACCGGCTCGTCCGCGCGATGCTCAACGGTCTTGGCGCTGGGCGTCTCGTCCTCATCGGACATGCCCTTCTTGAAGCTCTTGATGCCCTTCGCCATGTCGCCCATCAGCTCGGGAATCTTGCCCCGGCCGAAGAGCAGCAGCACGACGACCAGAACGATCAGCCAGTGCCAGATGGAAAAACTACCCATGATCGTGTCTCTCTTTGGAGTTCGTCTCGATTGATTTATGCGTTTTCGTCGCGTCTTTCAAATACAAGCAGGTCCTGCCGGCGCGTGGTGAGCCATATGTCGCGCCTGCCGGCGGACAATGCGCCGCAGCGCACGCGTGCCCGTACCGGCGTCTCGGTACCGGGAACCGCCAGTTCGAGCAGTTCCACCACCCCGAGAAACCGCCGCGACAGCACCCGGGCCTGGATTTCGCCTTGGCTTTCCGACACGTCGAACCCGGAGAGCCTGAGGGCCACCGAAACCGGCGTGCCGTCCGCAAATCCCGGCGCCCCGACGCGCCCGACGGGCGTTTCCGCGGTACCGCCGGAGGCGATCGTCGAAAACACGTTGAGCTCCGAAAAGAAGGCCGCCGCGAACAGATTGGCCGGCCTGTTATAGAGCTCCTCGGCGGTTCCTACCTGCACAAGCGCCCCGCCGCGCAGCAATGCAATACGGTCGCCCAGCCGCATCGCCTCCTCCGCATCGTGGGTCACCACGATCGCGGTCGCGCGGCTGTGGCGCAGAAGGTCGAGCGTCTCCGCCCGTACGCTGTCCTTTAACCTGGAATCGAGGCCGGAAAAGGGCTCGTCCATCAGAAGCACCGCCGGCCGCGGCGCCATGGCGCGGGCGAGCGCCACACGTTGCTGCTCGCCGCCCGACAGCACGTGCGGATAGGCGTTCGCGTAGTCCTCCAGCCCTACCCGCTGCAGCGAGATCAGCGCCTCGCGCTGCGCCTCCTCGCGCGACAGCGCGGTGAGGCCGAAACGGACGTTCTCGAGGATCGTGAGGTGCGGAAACAGTGCGAAATCCTGGAAGACCAGGCCGACAGAGCGTTTCTCGGGGGGCAGGAAGACGGACGGGCCGGCGATTTCGCGCTCATTGAGCAGTACGCGTCCCGATGTCTGCGCCTCGATGCCGGCGGCGATCCTGAGCAGCGTGGTCTTGCCCGAGCCGGACGGCCCCAGCAGGCAGAGCACTTCTCCCGGCTCGGCCGACAGTGTGACGCCGCGGAGCGTCACTGCATCCGGCGAGAAGCGATGATGGATATCCTCGAAGGAAAGCCGCGCGGCAAAGGTCACGCCTGCGGTCACGCGCGCCGCATTCTGTGCCCTGTCGGTCATCAACGTTCCCTGTCAGCGCCGCAGGCGATGGCCTGCAGCCAAGGGGAACTCGTCAATCATCCTGCGCGCGGGGTGTCAACAGCCCGAGTTCCTCGAGGTCGATATCGGTGAGCGGATCCTCGTCTTCGGTCAGCATCTCGCCGTCGGCCGGCGGCAGCGGGACGGAGAAATTGGACGGCATCCGCGTGGACAGCAGGCCGGCGCCCTTCAGTTCATCCATACCCGGCAGGTCACGCAGCTCCTCGAGCCCGAAATGGTCGAGGAAAGCCTCCGTCGTGCCATAGGTGACGGGACGGCCGGGCGAGCGCCGGCGCCCTCGCATGCGGACCCAGCCCGTCTCCATGAGGGTGTCTATTGTGCCCTTGGACGTCTCGACGCCCCTGATTTCCTCGATCTCGGCGCGGGTTACCGGCTGGTGGTAGGCGATGATGGCGAGCATTTCGAGTGCCGGCCTCGACAGCTTCTTCTGCTGGATCGAGTCTCTGCTCATCAGGAAAGCCAGGTCGCCGGCAGTGCGGAAGGCCCAGGCGTCGCCCACGCGCACGAGGTTCACGCCGCGCCTCTCGTAGATCTGGCGCAGCTCGGCCATGATCGCCGCCACATCCAGCCCGTCCGGAAGCCGCTGCCTGAGCTGCTTGTCGCTGACCGGCTCTGCCGATGCGAACACAATCGCTTCGGCCATCCGCACGGCTTCGGCCATATGCAGGCGGACCGCGGGGTTGTCGGACGCGAATGCGTCGTCTTCCTCGTCCACGAAGGGCAGGACTGCGGGATTTGCGCCTTCAGTCATGGTTCTACCTCGGCGGGTTGCCTGTGCGCGCGATTGCGCATGTAGAGAGGCGCGAAGGCCTCGTGCTGCCGTACCTCCATGTGCCCCTCGCGCACCAGCTCCAGCGTGGCGGCGAAGGAACTGGCCAGCGCGGTCGCGCGCTCGCCAGGCAGTGCGAGATAGTGGAGCAGGAACTGGTCGAGCGCCGTCCAGTCGGTGAAGCGCCCGATCATGCGCGTCAGCATCTCGCGCGCCTCCTTCAGCGACCACACACCCCGCTTGGCGATCTGCACATTCGTGATCGCCTGCCGCTGCCGGATTGCTGCGTAGGAAGTCAGGAGGTCGTAGAGTGTCCCGGAATACTCGTTCTTGCGGTCGACGATTACCATTTCTGGCATGCCGCGCGCGAATACGTCGCGGCCGAGCCGGTTGCGGTTGACGAGCCGCGCGGCAGCATCGCGCATCGCCTCGAGCCGCTTCAGGCGGAACTGCAGGATGGCAGCCAATTCCTCGCCGCTCTCGCCTTCCTCGTTCTCCTGCTTAGGGATCAGCAGCTTGGACTTCAGATAGGCAAGCCATGCGGCCATCACCAGGTAATCCGCGGCGAGTTCCAGGCGCAATGCCCGCGCACGCTCCACAAAAACCAGATACTGCTCGACCAGCGCCAGCACCGAGATGCGCGCCAGGTCGACCTTCTGGTTCCGGGCGAGATGCAGCAGCAGGTCGAGAGGGCCCTCGAACCCGTCCACGTCGACGACCAGCGAAGGCTCGCCGGTCGCGCGCTCGTCCTCTGCCCACAGCTTGTCCATAGGCGTCGGCGGAAGTTTCTTTTCGGCTGCTTCAGCCAAGACTTTCGGCCTTCCTCGTTCAGACGGCGATGCTGGCGCCGCCCATCAGCTCCGCGAACTCGCCGCGCAAGAGTTTCTCGTCTCCCGAATCCGGTCGTTTTCGGTGGCCCATTGCCCGGTCCGCGCGTTCGTGAGCCTTACCGGCGAGTACCGGCGTACGTTCCGCTACAGCGCGCATCTCGTTCATGACGCCGTTACAGTGAAGCACGACATCGCATCCCGCAGCGAAGATTGCATCGGTGCGGCCGGCGAAATCCCCAGAAAGTGCGCGCATGGAGACGTCGTCGCTCATGAGCAGCCCGTCGAACCCGATTTCTTCGCGGATGATCTCGTGGATCACCCGGCGCGACGTCGTTGCCGGCAGTTGCGGGTCGATGGCGGTGTAGATGACGTGCGCCGTCATCGCCATCGGCATGTCTGCCAGCGCCCTGAAGGGAGCGAAATCGTGGCGGTCGAGCTCGTCGCGATGGGCGTCCACGATCGGCAGCGCGAGGTGGCTGTCGGCAAAGGCGCGGCCGTGCCCGGGAATGTGCTTGATGACCGGCAATACGCCACCCGCAAGCAGGCCTTCCGCCGCTGCGCGGCCGAGAAGCGCCACAGTCTCCGGGTCGCGGCCGTACGCACGGTTTCCGATTACGTCATGCGCGCCATCGACCGGCACGTCGAGCACCGGCAGACAGTCAGCCGTTATGCCGAGCCCGGAGAGATCGAAGGCGTGCAGCCGTGACATCAGCCAGGCCGCGCGCAGGCCGGCCTCACGGTCCATGCCGTACAGCGCGCCGATATCGGCCGCCGGCGGATAGTTCGGCGCCAGCGGCGGCCTCAGGCGCTGCACCCGCCCCCCCTCCTGATCGATGAAGACCGGAGCATCGGGGCGGCCGGCGCAATCGCGCATCTCCGCCACTAGATCGCGGATCTGCTGCGCCTCGCCGACATTGCGTGCGAACAGGATGAAGCCCCATGGGCGCTCGCTGCGGATGAATGTAGCCTCCTCCGCGCTCAGTGCCTGGGCGCCCACTCCCACGATCATGGCTTTTGATTCGGTCATAACATCCAGCTTAGAGCGAGACTGCGAAATAGGGAATCCGGGTCCAACCAATGAAAAAGGCCGCCGCGATTGCCGCGACGGCCTGTGCCTTGTTCCCTCGGATCGCTATTTCGACACGAAACAGCTTCCGCCCGCCGCCTTGTATTTTTCGCAAAGCGAAATCGCCTCGGCGCGTGTGTCGGAGGGGATCCGCACCCGATAATAGGTTCCCTTCCCCGGAATGTCGGCGCGCACGATGTTGACACCATGGCCGCCGATAATGCCGCCGTACCGGCGCGCGAGGTCCTGATAGGTCGCCTGCGCGCCGTCGGCAGTAGGCTGCGACGCGATCTGCATCGACCACTCGCCGGCGGCCGCCTGCGGTTGCGGGGCCGCTGGCTGCGTGCGGGCCGGAGCGGCAGCCTGCGCGACCTGCTGTTGCTGGGCTTGTGGCTGAGACCGTTGCGTCTCTACAGGGCGCTCCGGTACGATCGGGCCAGAGGCCGGGGTGGTGTCGGTGGAGGCAGCTGCGGCGACGGCCGGCGCGGGTTCTGCCGGTGCTGCCGCCGGAGTTGCCTGAAGCTGGGTCGACACCTCGCGAATGGCCTGCGCCGCCGGCTGGGCGACAGCCTCCACGGCAGCAGCCGAAGCCTGCTGGGTTCCGCTCGGCGGCACTGGCTGAAGCAGGCTTTCCTGCGGCTGCGCTGCAATCGGTCCTGCTGTGGATGGCGGCGCACTCGGCGCGGGATCCTCGCGCGGCACGAGCGTGCCGTCAGGGCGAACGATCATCGTGCGCACCCGGCGCGGTTGCACAGCGGCCAGGTCTTCGGATGCGCCGATACCGGCCACTTCCGGCTGCTGGGCCTCGATCCGCTCCTCGGACTTTCCGGCGACACCGCCGTCTGCCGCATCCAGATCCGTCAGATCCTCGTCGACGCCAGGCAAAGCGTTGTCCGCGGCAGCGCTCTCGGGCTGGACGCGAGCGGCGAGGTTCACCGGCTCCTCGGCAGTGGTCACGAGACGCTCCTGCGAGGCACCGGCAGCCGCCGCGTTGCCGGCCACGCGCTCATAGGCCTGGCTGTCCTGATTGGGCACGGTGGTTCCGCCGGGATTCTCCGGCTTGACCTTGAGCGGCTCGCCATCAGCCTGCACAACTGCCGGCGCGTCGTCGCCGCTGCCGCCGCCAAAGGACAGCGCAAAGGCGCCCAGTCCACCGACAATCGCCACCGCCAGGACCGCGCCAGCGACGAGCATGCCGTTGTTGCGGCGTCGGGCCGCAGGAGCGGCTACAGTAGACCCATAAGTCGCGACATCGATCTCGCGCTCGAGCGCCTCGGCGTCGACCCGGCCGTGTTCAAAATCCGCATAGTGCTGCCCGGCATTGTGCCAGGATGGAGGATACTCCACACCTGCAGCGCCGCTCGCGGGGACGTCGAAATCGACCGTTTCTGCAAACAGATCTTCGTCGGCTTCCGGTGCGTCGCGGCTGTCGGCCTCCGCCGGCACGGCGGATGCAGTTTCGCCCATGTCGCCGAACACCTGTGCGAACTCGGCGTCGTAATCGTCGAACATTGCGGGCGGTTGGTCGCCCATGTCCGGCTCCGGAAGATCCAGGTCATCCTGCAGTGGCGCCGCCGCCTCCGCAATCTCGACCGTCTCCATGTCGTCGGCTGCCTCGAAAGGCTGCGGCGTAGCCACTGCGGCCTGCGCATGCACCGCCTGAGGTGCGATGGTAGAGAATACGGCAAATGGATCCGGCTGGGATTGCGGCAGCGGATCGGATTCCTCTTCCGGCTCCCATTCGGAGACCGAAGGCTCTTCCCAGGTAAGCTCGTCGCTCCAGCGGCTGTCGGACTCGGCAGCGTCTGCTCGTTGAGCATTCAGTTGTTCAGCCTGGTGGTTTTCGTCTGCGGACGCATAATTAGCTCGCCCGAGCGCGATATGCGGCACAACCTCGGTATCGGTTTCGGGCGCTTCCTCATAACGCCAGTCCTCTTCGGCTTCACCAAGCGGTTCGCCAGATTGTGCGCCGTCGCCGGAAAGGAGCATTCCGAGTTCGTCCTCGAGGCTGGGCTCGTCTTCGATGGCCGGTTCCCATTCCGGCACGTCTTGTTCGGCCGCAAGCGCGGTGGGAACAGGCTCGTAAGCGGTCGGCATAGTGATCGGCGCCTCTTCAGGCTCGACCGACTCATCGTCCTCGGAGAAATCCAGATCGCCGAAATCCATGTCGACATCGGCCAAACCGAGATCGCCAGTTTCATCGCGCGAGCCGGTCGCTGGATCGGCGCTCTCTACCACCGGTTCAGGGTGCCGGCCGGATGCCGGAGTTTCGTAACCCGGCCTGTCGGTCAGAGTCAGATCGGGGGCATCGTCCTGCCAATCCAGTTCGGCGAAATCGGTCGCGTGAGAGTCAGCGAACTGTGCCTCCGACGTTGCCCCCTCCCCAGCGAGGTCGGCCGCGTATTCCACTGGGACCTCTGTCTCGGCCGGGTAATCCTCAGCCGGCGATCCAATTACTTCTTCTGATATTTCTGGACCCGCGCCGGCTACCGGAGCGTCAACATCTCCCAGCAGTTCCTTCTCAAGGTCGATGCCGAAATCGTCGTCATCCGAGAACGCCTCGCCCGCGGGCTGCGGCTCGCTGCCCATGATCCGCGTCAGTTCCGCGAAGGGGTCGTTGTCGTCGAACGGACGCGGGTCACCCCGCTTGAGGAGATTGCTGTCTGCCATGCTTGGTCCCCACACTCACACTGGGTCGGACGCCGGCGACGTCACGTTGAAATCGGCCCTACCAGCGCATTGTGGGCAAAAGGTGACAGAACGTTCCGCGAACCTAGCGCATTTCCGAAGGTGCCTCGGCTCCCACGATCGCCAGGCCGGACGTCAGTACGTCCGAGACCGCCTGCACCAGCCCGAGTCTGGCATAAGTCAATTCTGGGTCGTTAACCTTAACAAACCGTAAGTCGGCTGTCTCGGTGCCCCGGTTCCACTGGGCGTGGAAAGCGCTCGCCAGATCGTGCAGGTAAAATGCGAGCCTGTGCGGCTCCTGCGACAGCGCCGCCTGCTCGATCAGCCGAGGATACTCGGCGAGCTTGCGTATCAGCGCGACCTCGCCTTCGTCCGTCAGGCGCGCGACCGCTGCCTGCAGTTCACGGCGCGGAATTGGCCCGGAGATGCCAAGCTGCTCCTTCGCCTGGCGGAATACGGAGTGGCTGCGCGCCGACGCGTATTGCACATAGAAGACCGGATTGTCCTTCGACTGCTCCGTCACCTTTGCGAAGTCGAAATCGAGGGCCTCGCCGTTCTTGCGATAGAGCATCATGAAGCGGATCGCGTCGCGGCCGACTTCGTCGACGACTTCGCGGAGCGTGACGAACTCCCCCGCCCGCTTAGACATCTTGACCGGCTCGCCGTTGCGCAACAGCCGAACCAGCTGGCAAAGCAGGATGGTGAGCTTCAGGTCGCCGCCTGAGATCGCCTTCGCCAGCGCTTCCATGCGCTTGACGTAGCCGCCATGGTCGGCGCCGAGCACGAAGATAAGTTCCTGGAATCCGCGTGCGTACTTGTCCCTCATGTAGGCCACGTCGGCGGCGAAATAGGTGTAGGCGCCGTCGGACTTGACCAGCGGCCGGTCGATGTCGTCGCCGACCTCGGTAGAGCGGAACAGCGTCTGCTCGCGGTCTTCCCAGTCCTCCGGAAGCTGCCCCTTCGGCGGCGGCAGCTTGCCCTTGTATATGTAGCCCTTCATGGTCAGGTCGTTGATCGCCGAGCGGATCAACGCCGCGTTGTCGGCGTGCAGCGTGCGTTCGGAGAAGAACACGTCGTGGTGCACGTTGAGCGCGGCCAGATCCTCGCGGATCATCGCCATCATCGCGTCGATGGACCGGTTCTTTGCGATCTCCAGCGCCTCGGCTTCCGGCATCTGGTTGAGCGAGACGCCGAACTCCTTCGCAAGCGCCTGCCCGACCGGCACGAGGTAGTCGCCCGGGTAGAGCCCGGCAGGCAGCTCGCCCGTCTCCTCGCCCAGCGCCTCGCGATAGCGGTACAGCACCGAGCGAGCGAGCGCGTCGATCTGCACGCCGGCATCGTTGATGTAGTATTCCTTGGTTACCTCGTACCCGGCGAAGGCAAGGAGGTTGGCGAGCGCATCGCCCACCACGGCGCCGCGGCAATGGCCGACATGCATCGGCCCGGTCGGGTTCGCGGACACGTATTCCACGTTTACCTTGCACCCGCTGCCGATCGACGAGCGGCCGTAATCCGCACCTTCCGCCAGCACGTCGCGCAACAGCGTGTGCCAGAAATGGTCTGAAAGGCGCAGATTGACGAAACCCGGTCCCGCGACCTCGACTGCCGCCACATCCTCATCCCTGCGCAGTTCGACCGCCAGTTCCTCGGCAAGCGCGCGCGGGGACTTGCCGACAGCTTTCGCAAGAACCATCGCCGCGTTGCAGGCGATATCGCCGTGGCTGGCGTCCCGCGGCGGCTCGACAGTGATGCGGGCCAGATCCGGCCGCGCGCCGGAAGCGTCGGTCAAGTCGAGTGTTTCGACAATGCTTTTGATCCGATTGCTGAAATCGGCGAAGATGTTCATGTCAGGCATCCGAGAAGGGGCGCCGGCCCGGCGCCAGAATTGGCCCGGCCCTAGCCCAATTCGGTGCTCCGGTCAAACAGCCGGGCATGCTCCTTGAGCGCGTATGTGTCCGTCATGCCGGCCAGGAAATCGGCTACGTGCCGGGCCCTGACGCGCTCCTCGGCCCGGTCCAGTCCCTCGCGCCAACCATCCGGCATGGCGCGCGGATCGGCCATGTAGGCGTCGAAAAGGTCGCGGACCACGTGGTCAACCTTGGCGCGGACGGCCATCACAGTCGGATTGCGGTAGAGACGCTTATAGAGGAACGCCTTCAGTTCCTTTTCCGATGCCGCCATGGCGGGGGAGAAACCGACAATGGCGCGGCCGGCATCGTGGACATCCTCCACACTACGCGGCTTGATCTCGTCCAGTCGCTGCCGCGCCGTAACGATCACGTCCTCCACCATGAGGGTGATCTGCCTGCGCACGAGTTCGTGCGCAGTCCGCGCGGGATCCAATCGCGGATAACGCTCGCGCACATGGGCAAGGATACCCGCCGTCAAAGGCACCTCCCCCATCATGTCGAGGGTCAGCAGTCCCGCGCGCAAGCCGTCGTCTATGTCGTGGGCATTGTAGGCGATGTCATCGGCGATTGCGGCGCATTGGGCCTCGATGCCAGCGAAGCGCCAAAGCTCAAGGTCGTAGAGTTCGTTGAAATCACGCACCTGCTGCGGGATCGCCCCGTTCAGCCCATTGCCCTTCGCATCCGTCAGCGGTCCATTGTGCTTTACTAGCCCTTCGAGGGTTTCCCAGGTGAGGTTCAGCCCCTCGAACTCGGCATAGCGGCTCTCGAGGCGCGTCACGACCCGCAGCGCCTGCGCGTTATGATCGAACCCGCCCCACGGCGCCATCTTCTCGTTCAGGGCGTCCTCGCCGGTATGGCCAAAGGGCGTGTGGCCGAAATCGTGGACCAGGGCAACGGCCTCGGCGAGATCCTCGTCGCACGCCAGCGCGCGCGACAACGCGCGGCCGATCTGAGCCACCTCGATCGAATGCGTGAGCCGCTCGCGGAAATGGTCCCCCTCATGCGCGATGAATACCTGCGTTTTGTGCTTCAGCCTCCGGAACGCCGTCGAGTGGATGATGCGGTCACGGTCCCGCTGGAAAGGCGTGCGCGTCGGGCTCTCGACCTCGGGATAGAAGCGGCCCCTGCTCCTGGCGGGGTCGGTCGCATAGACCGCGCGGGGCCGGTAGCCGAAACCGATGCCGGAAAGGTCGTTCCCTGAGCTCATGCTGCTTTCCGAACCCGCCGCCGTCGGGCTTCAGGTTGACTTGGTCCCCGACGCTTCATACCTATTGTGCGAACGCGAAGGCAAGGTGACGGCAATGGGCGCGGACGCCAAGACTGCGATGAAACCGGTCGAATTGAGCGAAGCGGCTGCCAAGCGCATTTTGCAGATCGTTGCTAAGGAGCCCGGCAAGACCGCCTTGCGTGTCGCCGTCGAGGGTGGCGGATGTTCCGGGTTCTCCTACACCTTCGATCTGGTCTCGGAGCGCAACGAGGACGATGTCGCCATCGAACGTGACGGCGCGACCGTGCTCATCGACGATATCTCGCTGGTCTATATGGGCGGTTCTGTGATCGACTTCGTCGACGACCTGATGGGCCAGTCCTTCCAGATCAGGAATCCCAACGCGGTCGCTTCCTGCGGATGCGGCACGTCGTTCTCCATCTGAACGGCAGCCGAACCAGCTGCGCGAGCAGCGATCTCCGTCGCGCAAGGCGCTGATTCCGGCTTCCAGGCAGCTGTTCGTTTCGGCGGGCAGCGGTCATCCCGGTTGGATCGGCCGGCCCGGCAGGATGAGATTCAGGGCGATCGCCAGGAACGCCGACGGCAGCAGTCCCGAAGTCAGCAGGATCTTCACTGTCGCCGGCAGATGCTGCAGGGCGTCCGGCTCAAGCTGCAGGCCGAGCCCCACCGAAATCGCGATGGCAAAAATCACCATGTTGCGCTGGTTCCAGTCGACCAGCGAAAGCATGCTGACGCCGGCCGCGATTACCATCCCGAACATGACGATCACGCCCCCGCCCAACACGGTGATAGGAACGGTCGAGATCACGGCCCCGATCTTCGGAACGAAGCCGCAGACGACCAGGAAGACCGCGCCGTAGGTGACGACGCGGCGGCTCATCACGCCGGTGATCGACACCAGCCCCACGTTCTGGCTGAACGAGGTGTTGGGAAGCCCGCCAAATATGCCGGCGACGAAGGTGCCGAGCCCGTCCGCATAGGTCGCGCCGGAGATCTCGCGATCGGTCGCCTCGCGCCCGGCACCGCCCCGCGTCACGCCCGACACGTCGCCCACCGTCTCGATCGCCGAAATGACGGCCATGAAGCACATGCCGATGACGGCGGCCGCCTGCAGGTCGAAGCCCCATCTGAACGGCACCGGAACGGCGACCCAGCCGGCCGTCGCGACGTTGGCGAAGCCCACCTTCCCGAGCGCCAGTGCGACGACGTAGCCGGCGATTAGGCCGACCAGTACGGCGGCGATCGACCAGATGCCCCTCGTGAGGAATTTCAGGAGCAGCGTGACCACGATGACGACGATGGCGATGCCCCAGTTCTGCAGGCTGCCGTAGTCCTCGGTGCCGACGAGCGCGGTTCCGCCGGCCGCATACTGGATGCCGACCCTAACCAGCGACAGGCCGATCATCAGCACGATGAGGCCGGTGACCAGCGGCGGCAGGGCGAAGCGCAGGCGCCCGATGAACGCACCCAGCGTGAAATGGAACAGGCCGCCGGCAACAATGGCGGCCATCAGGGTTCCCATCGCCGCCACGCCCTGCCCCGCCACGATGGGGATCATGATCGGCAGGAAGGCGAAACTCGTGCCCTGCACGATCGGCAGCCGGCTTCCCACCGGACCCATGCCAATCGTCTGGAACAGGGTTGCGACGCCCGCAAACAGCATCGCCATCTGGATCATGTAGATGAGGTCCGGAAAATCCGGTGACCCGGACCCGAACCCGAAGCCAGCCGCGCCGGCGACGATGATCGCGGGGGTGACATTGGATGCGAACATCGCAAGGACGTGCTGGATACCAAGCGGGATCGCCTGGGCCAGAGGAGGCGTATACTCGGGGTCGCTCAGGCGTTCGAGATCCCCTGTCGTATCCGTCATCCCCGTCTGCCCCCTTCTCAACGCCCGCCCGTTCTGGATAGATGGGTGAGGAGCGCCATGAAAACGTAGCGTGGCGCCTGCACGTTTGCCATCAACAGCATTGTAACTAGGCCACCGGGGTTTGCATGAAAATCGTTACCTGGAACATCAACGGGGTCCGCGCCCGCATCGAGAACCTCGTACATTGGCTCCAGGAAAGCCAGCCCGACATCGTCTGCCTGCAGGAGATCAAGACGGTGGACGAGGGCTTTCCCCGCCTCGAGATCGAGGCGCTTGGCTACCATGTCGAGACGCATGGCCAGAAGGGCTTCAACGGCGTCGCCATCCTGTCGAAACTGCGGTTCGACGAGGTCAATCGCCGGCTCGCCGGCGACGAGGCCGATGAGCAGGCGCGGTTCATCGAAGGCGTGTTCTCCGTTCGTGACGCGCGCGGCAGGAAGACCGCGCTGCGGGTGGTGTCTCTTTATCTGCCCAACGGTAATCCCGTCGAAACCGAGAAATTCGCCTACAAGCTCGGCTGGATGGCCCGGCTCGAGACCTGGGCCCGCGACCGTCTCACCCTCGAGGAACCCATGGTGGTGGCCGGCGACTACAACGTCATCCCTCAGCCGCTCGACGCGAAGTTCCCCGAGAACTGGGTGAACGACGCCCTGTTCCAACCGGAAAGCCGGCAAGCGTTCTGGCGCCTCGAAGGAATGGGGCTCACCGATGCGATACGCGCCGTCGACGAGGGTCCCGGCGTTTATACTTTCTGGGACTACCAGGCAGGAGCCTGGCAGAAGAACAACGGCATCCGCATCGATCATCTGATGCTCTCGCCCGAAGCCGCGGACCGACTGGTCTCTGCATCGATCGAGAAGCATGTCAGGGCGTGGGAAACGCCGTCCGACCACGTACCGGCGGCGGTGGAGCTGGCTTTCCTGCCCGCCGCGGCCTGAGGGCACCAGCGGCGCGCAGCCTCGCTAGTGGAGAGGCTTCTTCAGCATGTCTTCCGAGAGCGCGACCGACGTGCGGCGGTCCGCCTCGCTCGCCAGTGAGAAGCAGGCTTCCTGCGCATCGCGGACCCATTCGAGGTCGCTCGGCTGTGCACGTTCCAGCGCCGCGGTCATCATGGCGAGGCCGACGACCACGCTGCCGCTTTCGCAGAGCAGGTTGCCTAGCGTCGCCTGCGCGGCGGCGTGACCCTTCTCGGCGGCAAGCTGGAGCCAGCGTCCCGCCTGGCGGACATTCTTCTTCACGCCTTCGCCCTGCAGAAACATCATGCCCATTTCGTACTGAGCGTCCGGATTCCGGTAGGTGGCGGCTGCGCGCATGTAATACTCCTGCGCGGCCTGCGGGTTCGCCTTTACCGGGGTACCAGGTATCCCCGTCTTCACATAACGCGCGATAGCCACCAAGGCGTCCGATACGTAGCTTTCCTCGGGCGTGCCGGGTTCGACGTCCTGTCGGGCGATCTCGCTGAAGAACTTGAAGGCTTCGTAGTCGTCACGCGCCACGCCGTCACCCTCGGCATACATGCGCGCAAGCTTCCAGCGTGCTCCAAGCTGGCCGTTCTCGGCCGCATAGCGATAGGCCTCTACGGCTTCCTGCTTGTGTCCCTGCTTGTAGGCGGAGAAGCCGAAGCGGAAGACGGCCCACGGGCTACGTTCCGGCTTGGTGACCACGGTCCTTTCGTCGAGCGCGTGGGCAGGACCGGCCGCAGCAAGCGATAAGGCGGCGAAAGCCGCTACCATGATGCTTGCCCTCAATGCCGAGATTTCACACATCGACCGTCTTGCACTTCCTAGGCCGCAATCGTCACGACCGCCGTCCTTCCGCTTCTGGTGCGCAAGAACGGTTTCGGCGTGCGCCGTATTTATGGCGGGAAATGGGCATCCCGACCCCCGCGCCTTCTATAGCGCAGAGGTTGTTGAAAGAGTGTTGCCGAATCAACACAAGGCGTTGCCGGCGTGTTCGCGACGCCAGCCGGGATGAAAGCCTAGCTTGAGGCTTCTCGTACGCGGGCCAGCGCAGTCTCGATACGCGCGCGAGCTTCTGTAAGCTCCGCCAGCTTCTCGCGTTCAGCGTCGACGATCTCGGCAGGCGCGTTGGCCACGAATTTCTCGTTGCCGAGTTTCTTTTCAATGCGTCCGATTTCGTCGGCGTTCTTCGCCAGCTCCTTGGAAAGCCGTGCCTTTTCCGCCCCCAGGTCGATCAGATCGCCGAACGGCAGGCAAGCGGTCGCCTCGCCGATGACGATCTGCGCGGCGCCCTTCGGCGCATGGTCGGCAAAGCCCACCTCGCCCACGCGGGCGAGACGCCGGATCGCGGGGTCGTGGCGGGCGGCGCGCTCACGCGTCCGGCTTTCCGCGCCGACCAGGATCAGCGGCGCTATCGCCGCGGGCGGAACGTTCATCTCCGAGCGCACCGAGCGGATGCCGGACACTAGGTCGACCAGCCAATTGATCTCCGCCGCCGCGTCGGCGTCCATGAAGGCCGGCGAAGGCCATCCGGCGTGGCAGAGAAGCGTAGCACGCTCTTGTCCCTCGGCCGTCTGCGCCCACAATTCCTCGGTCATGAACGGCATGAAGGGGTGGAGCAGCTTGTAGATCTCGTCGAGCACATGGGCCATCACGGCACGGCTCTCGGTTTTGGCCGCCTCGTCGTCACCGGCGAAAACCGGTTTCAGCAGTTCGACATACCAGTCACAGAAGAGGTTCCACACGAAGCGGTAGGCCGACCCTGCGGCCTCGTTGAAGCGGAAGTTCTCAATTCCTTCGGTGACGGACTGTGCTGCCCGGCTGAGCTCCGTGAGGATCCAGCGGTTGACAGTCAATTTCGCGGAGGCGGGATCGAGGCTGCCGCCATGCGCGACGCCATTCATCTCGGCGAACCGGGTGGCGTTCCAGAGCTTGGTGCCAAAATTGCGGTAGCCCGCGATACGCGCCGGGTCGAGCTTCACGTCCCGCCCCTGCGCGGCCATGATCGCGAGCGTGAAGCGCAATGCATCCGCCCCATATTCGCCGATCAGGTCGAGCGGATCGATGACGTTGCCCTTGGACTTCGACATCTTCTGCCCGTTCTTGTCGCGAACGAGGGCATGAACATAGACCGTGTGAAACGGCTCCTCGTCCATGAAATGCAGGCCCATCATCATCATCCGGGCAACCCAGAAGAAGATGATGTCGAAGCCGGTCACCAGCACATCGGTCTGGTAATAGGTCTTCAGTTCCGCTGTCTCGTGCGGCCAGCCGAGCGTGGAAAATGGCCAGAGCGCGGACGAGAACCAGGTGTCGAGCACGTCCTCGTCCCGGGTGAGGATGGAGCCCGGATCGAAGTTCTCGAGTTTTTCCTCGACAAAGGCCTTCCATGGCCCTTCGAGCGCCAGATAGTATTCGACCGCGTCGTCCAGCGCCTCCTTCTCCGTCTTCGCCACGAAGACATGGCCGTCCGGCCCGTACCAGGCGGGGATCTGGTGGCCCCACCACAACTGGCGTGAGATGCACCAGGGCTGGATATTCTCCATCCAGTCGAAATAGGTCTTTTCCCAGGTCTTGGGCACGAACCTGGTGCGGCCCTCACGCACGGCAGCGATTGCCGGCTGGGCGAGCGTCCTGGCGTCCGCGAACCACTGGTCGGTCAGCATGGGCTCGATCACGACGTGCGACCTGTCGCCGAAGGGCTGCATCACCTTCTTGTCCTCGACGCCGATCATCAGCCCTTCCGCCTCGATGTCGGCGACGACGCGCTTGCGCGCCTCGAACCGGTCAAGCCCCCGGTACTGGTCGGGTACGAGGTTGATCGCATCGACCGTGTTCATGTCGGGCGTATCGCTGGACTTCACGATCTCCGCCGCCTTTGCCGCCTCGACTGCGTAGGGTTCACCGTCGGCGCGCATGGCGCCTTTCGTGTCCATCAGACGATACATCGGGATGCCGTTGCGTTCCGCGACGCCGTAATCGTTGAAATCATGCGCGCCGGTTATCTTCACCGCGCCGGACCCGAAGTCGGGGTCGGGATACTCGTCGGTGATGATCGGGATCAGCCGCCGGTGCTCCTTCGGCCCGACCGGTATCTCGCACAGCATGCCGACGATAGGCTTGTAGCGCTCGTCGGAGGGATGCACCGCCACCGCCCCGTCGCCCAGCATTGTCTCGGGACGCGTGGTCGCGATCGAGATGTAGTCGCGGGTCTCCCGCAGCGTGACGTTTCCGTCGGCGTCCTTCTCGACGTATTCGTAGGTCGCGCCGCCGGCCAGCGGGTACTTGAAGTGCCACATATGGCCGTCGACCTCGACATTCTCGACTTCCAGGTCGGATATCGCCGTCTCGAACTTGGGGTCCCAGTTGACCAGCCGTTTGCCGCGATAGATCAGTCCTTCGCGGTAGAGGCTGACAAAGACCTCGATCACCGCTTCGGACAGGCCCTCGTCCATGGTGAAGCGCTCGCGGCTCCAGTCGGCCGAGGCGCCGAGCCGCTTCAACTGGTGGATGATCGAGCCGCCGGACTGTTCCTTCCAGGACCACACGCGGTTGACGAACTCGTCGCGGCCCAGGTCGCGGCGCGAAATTCCACTGTCGGCCAGTTGCCGCTCGACGACCATCTGCGTGGCGATGCCGGCATGGTCCATGCCGGGCTGCCACAGCACGTTCTTGCCGCGCATGCGTTCGAAGCGCGTCAGGATGTCCTGCAGCGTATTGTTGAGTGCGTGGCCCATGTGCAGCGAGCCGGTCACGTTCGGCGGCGGTATCACGATGGTAAAGGGGTCTGCCCCGGGATTTGCCCCGGCGCCCGCCCGAAAAGCGTCGGCGTCCTCCCAGCGCTTGGCTATCTTGGGTTCGACGGCGGCTGCGTCGTAGGTCTTGTCCAACATGGGAAGTTCCGCGATCTCGGGGGAATTCGTGCGCCGGTGTAAACCGGAAGGGCAGGATTAAGTCAATCTCGGGCCAAGGCGCACCCCAAACGGAAACGCCGCCAGGGGCGGCGTTTTCCTATCAGCGATGCTGGGCGGGCATTACCGCGTCGCGCCGCGCGCCACGCGCTCGATCTCCTCGCGCACCAGGCGCTCGACAAGCAGGGGAAGGTTGTTGTCGAGCCAGTCCTGCAGCATCGGCCGCATCATTTCCTCCGCGATCTCGTCGTAACTGCGCTTGCGGCTGGCGGAGAACGCTTCCGACAGTTCCTCGAACGCCGCAGCGACCTGCCGTCCCGCGTATTCGGAGATGATCGCCCCGCGGCTGCCGGCGTCGTCCGCATGGACTTCCTGCCGCGGCGCGCTGGGGGCTTCGCGCACAGGCTCGGCCCGCGTCTCCCGCGGGGCCTCTTCCTCCTCGAAAACCGGCTCGTAGCCGTCGTGACGATCATCGAAGCCGTTCGCGCGGGATGCCGTCCCGTTGACATGTCCCATCGGCTCGATCGGCTGCGCGGAAGGCGTCGTTACTTCGGCAATGGCGGCCTCGGCGAATTCGGAGCGGAACGCCTCCACCTCGGGCACGGTCGGCTCCTCCGCCCGACCATGGAACTCAGGCTGATCGCCCTGCTCGGCAGGCTCGGCGTCCTGCACTTCGTCATCCCGGAAGTCATCGGAAGCCCGGCGCGTGGTGTCGCTGTCTTCGATGATGCGCCGGATCGACGCCAGTATCTCCTCCATGGAGGGTTCGCGCGCTGGGGCGTTGCTTGCCTGTGCCATGATGGTGTCGCCGCCTTCCCTGATCGATCGCCGCTCGCCGGCCAAAAGACCGAATCATGTCCCGAGACTACCCGACACCCGGCGTCGATTGAATCCCCCAGGACACCACCCGCACTCTTGCGCACAAAATAAGCAACCGCCCGACATCGGGCGGCCGCGTCATTTGACCCGCGCCTTCGGATTGAAGCTCAGCGACCGTCGGGCGTCCGCAGTCCGAACCACTTGTCCTTGACCGCGTTGTAGTGCTCTTCCGGTCGGTGTAATGCCACCTGGAGCCCGAGCTGGCTGGCCGACAGCCGCCCCATCGCCGACAGGATCGCATAGCTTGCCACCACGACGTCGCGCTCGGCGCTGGCCAGATTGATCTGCGCATTGGTTACGTCGGCCTGGGCATTGAGCACGTCGAGCGTCGTGCGCTGGCCGACGTTGCGCTCCTCGCTGACGCCGTTCAGTGCCAGGCGCGCGGCCGACACGAGCTGGCGATTGGCGGAAACAGCTTCCTGGGACGCGACATACTGGGCCCAGGCTGCGGCAACCGCCTGACGCACGCGGTCGCGGTTCACGTCAGCGTCGATCCGCGCCTGGCCGAGCGATTCCTTGGACTTGCGCACTGTCGCGGAAACCCGGCCTCCCTGGTAAATCGGAACCGTCAGCGAGGCCCCGATGCTGGCTTGGTCGCTCCAGCCGTTCGGGTTGGCGGGCGACGGCGCCGTCGAGTCGCGGAAATTCGTGCTCACGCTGGCACCGGCCGAGACCTGCGGCAGCAGCGCGCCCTCGGACGACTTCACCATGAAGCCGGCGGCGTCGATCAGGTGCTCCGAAGCGACGATGGCCGGGTGTTCGCGCAAGGCTACCGCGAAACCCTCCTCGAGGCTGCGCGGAATCAGCCGCGCGAGTGGCGCACCGCCGTCGAGCCGTCCCGGATCCTCTCCCACAATCTGCCTGTACTGCGCCGTGCTGGCGACGACCTGGGCTCGCGCCGCCGAAAGCTGTGCGATCGCCGCCTGCCGGCTCGCCTCGGCCTGCGCGACGTCGGTGCGCGTGCCCTCTCCCACCTCCAGCCGCGAATTGGCCGCACGCAACTGCTCGGCCAGGAACTCGAGATTGCGCTCCCGGAACGACGCTATCTCACGGTCGCGAATCACGTCCATGTAGGCGGCCGCAGCGTCGAAAAGCGTGTTCTGCTCCGTATTGCGCAGCGATTCGTTCGAAGCGCGCACCCGGGCTTCCGCAGCCCGCACATTGTTCCTGGTCTGGAAGCCGTCAAAGAGCGTCTGGCTGATCTCGACGCCGAAGGAGCCGGTGGTGATCCCCACGCTGACGCCGCCAGCGGCCTGCCGCGTGCGGTTCCAGTTCGATGTGCCGCGGATGACGGGACGGTAACCGGACTTGGCGATCGCCACGTCCTCGTCGATCACGCGCACGCCGGCGCGCGCAGAATTAAGGCTCGAATTGTTATTGTAGGCCTTGGCGAGCGCCCCGAGAATGGTCTCGGCCGACGCCGGAGTGAAACTCAGGAAAGCGGCGGAAAGAGCCAGGATTCCGGCTAGACCCTTACGGATTGGGGACACTACCCACCTCACTGCGCTGGTCGGACATGCTAACGCATACCCAAAGCTTACCCGATCCGGCCGGATGGCCGGACTACACCCCCGCAGAATGGCTACACGGCGGCGTCAGGCTGTGCAAGGAAACAATCGGACTTATCCGCAGCGCCAGGCCTCGGCCGGGGGGCAAGTGTTGCCCGCGCGCCTCAGAACTGGAAAGAGGGGGCGCGTTCGAATCCGGGAAGACGGCGCACGGCGGCATTGAAGACTCGCCGGCTGCTTACGATCCCGCCGCTCTTGAGAAAGAGTTGCGCGATGCCGGCGTTGCCTTGGCCCACCACTGTGACGAGCCGGCCGCCATCGCGAAGCTGCGCCAGAAGCGCCTCCGGAACCTCATCGACCGCCCCGCCGACAAAGATCACGTCATATGGCGCTTCGGCCGGATAACCTTCGGCAAGCGGCCCCTCGACGACCGCAACATTGTCGAAGCCCAGGCGCGAGAGCGTTTCGGTGGCAAGCTGCGCAAGCTCGCTGTCGCATTCCACCGCGACCACGGAACCGGCCAGGCGCGACAGCACTGCGGAGGAATAGCCGGTCGCGCAGCCGATATCGAGCACGAAGTCGCCGGGGCGGATTTCGGCCAGCTGGACCAGCTTGGCGAACGGTCCCGGTTCCATCAGAAAGCGCGGCGGATGGCCCGGGCGCGCCTGAGCGACCTCAATGTCCTCATCGATATAGGCAAGCTCAGCCTTGGCGCGCGGCACGAATTCCTCGCGCTGCACCTCGAGCACCGCATCGATGACGGCGGCGTTGTTAACATCGATGGTGCGCAACTGCCCATCGACCATCTTGAGGCGGCGCTCTGCGAAATCGGATGTCATGCTGCTTCATGCCCGGCTGCGGCGCGGCGAAGGCGCCCGTGAAACCTGTGTCCCGAGCCTCGCGCGGCGCGCGGACTGAATGGTGCAAGGCGATGGAGGCCTCGCCCGGAATCGAACCGGGGTGCAAGGATTTGCAGTCCTCTGCGTAACCACTCCGCCACGAGGCCCAGCCGACGCACCATGGCGGGTTCAATAGGTGGGCCGGAATCCTTCGTCAAGCGGCTCGGCGCGTCTGGAGCCGCTCGCCGACTTAAGCTGGCACTCTTTCCGATCGGGAATGTGGTGTCCGCTTACTGCTCGATCACAGGGTCAGCAGGAGCTGCAACGGCGGAAAGGGGGCTGGCGGCACCGGTGGTGGGCTGCGCCACTTCATCCGGCGAAGTGACGATTGCCGCTTCGCGCAGTCCTCCGTCCCTTGTGAAAGCGAAGACGGATACGATCACCACGAAAATGGCTGCAATCTTCGCCGCGACCTTCAGCAGGCCCGGACCTTTTTCGCTCAAGTCGGTCATGCCGTGTTCCGTACCTGGATTCTCCAGGTCTAATGCCCCAGGCGCGGACAGGTTCCGCCCGGCGCAGAAGGGTTGTGGCCATGCGGCGGCAGCTACCTGCGTCGCCGTCTGGACGCCCACCACACGTCAAAGCGACGTCGCGCCCGGCGCACGGATGCAAAATCGTAGGAAAGGACGAGCAAGCCGAGCGGAATCATCCAGAAGCCAAGGACAGGCAGGAATCCGAGCGTGCCGAGAAGGATCAGGAACAATCCGAAGACGATCCGCAGCAGGCGCGACTGCGGCATCCAGACGGCGCGGCCGAAGATACGCACACGCGGCTGATTGTCTGCAAAATCGTCTTGCACGCGCTCGTCCATGCTCTTTCTTGATACCTCTTGGCGCCACACGCCTCAACCGAAGCACCGGCAGCGCTTACGCGGGAGCGAAGCGCTCATATATGGCCTGACAGGCCAATTGCGAGGCTGGGCGGTGCGAAAGGGCTCTTTTCTCGCCCCGGCCACTTGGCAAAGCGGAAAACTGTTTGCTATAGGCACCGCTCGCGCGAAGCCGCCATGTTCCCCGGTAGCTCAGCGGTAGAGCAACCGGCTGTTAACCGGTTGGTCGCTGGTTCGAATCCGGCCCGGGGAGCCACTTCTTTCAGGCGGTAAGCTGACATCCCATATTCAAAGAGAAGCGAACCGGAACTATCCGACGCGTTTCCGCCGCCCTTTGCGTACCAAGCCATATCGACCCCACCGGAGAATCAATGAGCATCTACCGAAATCCAGACTTCCACGAACGCCAGGCTGAGGCCGCGGCTGCCAAGCGGGCAATGTTGGATCGGGCCCGCACCATCTCGAACGACGAGGCTCTCGCCCAGCGGCGGGCAGAGCGCGAAGAAATTGCCAAGGCACGCCAGGTGCGAATTGCCGAGCGCGAAGCCGCCAAGCGCGCGAAGGAAGCCGAAAAGGCTGCCGAGGCCGCCCGCGCTGCGGAGGCTGCCCGCCTCGCTGCCATCGAGGAAGAGAAGCTGGCCGCGGCGCTGAAGGCGGAGGAAGCCGAGCGTCAGGTTGCGTTGCTGCTTGAGCAGAAAGCCGCGCGTGACGCCCGTTATGCTGCCCGCAAGGCCGCCAAGAAGGAGCGCCGCAAGGGCGGCGCGGGAATGCGCTAGGCCTGCCGAGCCAAAGATCTCGCCGGCCTGAACGAACAACCGGCGGCCAAAGGCCGCCGGCTTTTTTTTGTTGCGCTAGAGACGCTCAGAGCATGATACGGTAGCGCGCGAAACCGTCCGCTCCGTCGCCCGCGGGCTCGATCTTCACCCCTTTCACGTCGCCGATGAAATCCTTGCCCTTGGGGCCGGTTTCGAACAGCACCGTCGTTCCTTCGAGCGGCGCGAAGTTCCAGTTGGCATCCGCCGACGGATTGATCGTTCCCTGTTCCACGATATAGCGCACGATCACGTCGCGGTTCGTGTCCGGCGCCTGGAAGATGACCTTCGAGGCATTGATCTCCGGGAAATTGCCGCCGCCGCCTGCGCGATAGTTGTTCGAGGCGACGACGAATTTCTGTCCCGGGTCGATCGGCTTGCCGTCGAACATCAGGTCCACGATGCGGCTCGAATCGGCGTTGAGCACCTCGCCCTTCGGGCTATATTTCGCCGGCTTCGACAGGTCGATCTTGTATGTCACGCCGTCGATGACATCGAAGTTGTAGGATGGGAAGTCGGGATTGATCAGCGGCTGATCAGCCTTGCCAGGCTCGACCTGGTTGAAGATGCCGGCCGACATCTCGAGCCATTCCTTCACCTGCGCCCCGTTTATGAGCACCGCCTGCACGGTGTTCGGATAGAGATAGAGGTCGGCTACGTTCTTGATCGCCACGACGCCGGCGGGTACGTCGGTGTAGTAGTCCGGCCCCCCGCGTCCGCCGGCCTTGAAGGGCGCCGCCGCCGAAAGCACCGGCAGGTCCTTGTGCTCGGTCTCGTTCAGCATGTCCTTGATGTACCAGGTCTGCGCCTGCGATACGATCTGCACCGACGGATCGTCGGCGACCAGCGCGAAATAGGAATGCAGCGGGGCCGACGTTTGCCCGACCGGCGCGCGAACATAGGCCAGGGTGGCCTCGTGTTCTTCCTTCACCGAGGCCTCGACCTCCGGCTTGCTTTCGACCGTGGCGACCGTCTTGCCGTCGATGCGCTGCGAGATCGGCCGCGCCTCGCTGGTCGAACTCGCGATCTTCCAGCTGTTGCCGTCGCGCTCGAGCAGCAGGTCCACGAGGCCGAGGTGCGACCCCCAGAAGCCCCCCATCACGCCGGGCTTGCCGGAGATCAGGCCCTTGGAGATATCGACGCCTTCCACGCCCTCGAACTTCGGTCCCGGGAAATCGAGATGGCTGTGCCCGGTGACGATCGCGTCAATTCCGTCGACAGCCGCAAGGGCGATCGAGGCGTTCTCGGCGTTCTCCTCCCAGGCCGGCGAGCCCATGCCGGAATGCGAAAGGGCGATGATGATCTCGGCGCCCTCCTCCCGCATCTGCGGAACCCAGGCTTCCGCCGTCTTCACGATATCGCGCGTCATCGCCTTGCCAACGAGATGGCGCGAATCCCAGACCATGATCTGCGGCGGGACGAAGCCGATGAGGCCAATTCGGATCGGGTGCTCGTTCCCGGCGCCGTCCTTCAGCTTCCTGTCGAGGATCACGTAGGGCTTGACGAAAAGATCGTCGTCGCGCGCGTTGGCTGCTAGCTGGCCTTTCGTCAGATTGGCGCACACGACCGGGAATTCCGCCCCGTTGATCGTGTTGAACATGAAATCCAGGCCGTAGTTGAACTCGTGATTGCCCAGTGTGGAGCACTCGTAGCCCAGCACGTTCATCGCCTTGATGATCGGATGCAGGTCGCCTTCCTTCATGCCCCGCTCGTAGGCGATGTAGTCGCCCATCGGATTACCCTGCAGGAAGTCGCCATTGTCCACGAGCAGCGAATTGGTCGCTTCTGCGCGGATCTGGTCGATGATCGAGGCGGTCCGCGCAAGCCCCATCGTGTCGTTCGGCTTGTCGCCGTAGTAGTCGTACGGGAACACGTGGACGTGGAGGTCCGTCGTCTCCATGATCCTCAGATGCGCCTGATTGGCCTGCGCGCGTGCCGAGAAGGGATGCAGCATGACGAGCGCGCTGGTGGCTGCCGCGCCTGCCAGGAAAGAGCGGCGCGAGATGGGGTGAAGCATCGCGTTCATTGGGGGTTCTCCGTCTGGATGTTGCCTTTGGCCCGGAGGCGACATCACTGTCGCTCCGAAGTCGGGGGCAGTCCAGCAGCTTCTGATGACGCAGACATGAAACTTCGTCGGCTAAGGCCGCGCAGTCAAGATAAGGCGTTGACAGCACAGCGCGGAACCTAGCTTCTCGCCGAAGGCTGAAAGGAAACACCATGACCGAAGAATTGCAGCGCGGCCGACTGATCGATCATATCGGACTCGTGGTCCGCGACATCAGGGCGAGCCACCGTTTCTACGAGGCAGTATTCCGGGCACTCGGAATTCCGCTCGGAGGCGCAGGCGAGAACGATTTCTGGGCTGACGAGTTCTTTGTCTCGAGCGTCGACAGCCGTGCCGTTCAAGGCCGCCTCACCGGCTACCATCACATCGCCTTCCAGGCGGCAGACCGCGCCACGGTCGATTCCTTCCACCAAGCCGGACTGGCTGCGGGCGGCAAGGATAACGGTGCGCCGGGCGAGCGCCCCTACCACCCCGGATATTACGCCGCGTTCCTGCTCGATCCGGACGGCAACAACATCGAGGCAGTCTATCACGGCGAGGCCGCACGCAGCGCGCCTTCCATCAGGATCACCTTCTAGCGGCGGCACCTGTCACGCCATGTCAGGCCTGATGCCGGTCATCGTGCGGTCAATGACTTCGCGCAGAGCAAACGACGAGTTGATCTTAGTCACATGCGGCATGGCGGTCAGCCACTCCTTGTGGATGCGCTCGTAGTCTTCGAGGTCCTTGGCCGCGATCCGAAGGATGTAGTCGTACTCGCCCGACATCAGATGGCAGGACAGCACGTTTGGACAGCGCCTGATCGCCGCCTCGAAATCCGAGAGCGTCTTCTCGAATTGCCCAGACAGCGAGATGTGCACGATCGCTGTCATTTTGTGGCCGAGCGCCGCGTTGGAGAGCCGCGCATGATAGCCGGCGATGACGCCCGACTTCTCGAGATTGTCGAGGCGGCGAGAGCAGGCGGACTGCGACAGGCCCACCTTCTCGGCGAGGGCGGCGTTGGAGATCCGGCCATCCTTCTGCAGCGTATCGAGAATCGCGATATCGATCCTGTCCAGCGCCATCGTTCGCAGTCCCTTCGACGAATTGTTGTTAACGCGCAAGAAATAGCGACGTTGGCTGCCCAGCGCAAACAAGTTCGCAAGCCTGTTCGAAGCCGTTCTTGTTACCCTGCGTTACCTGCAGGGAGAACAATGACAATGCGCGTCGGCTGCCCCACGGAAATCAAGAACCACGAATACCGGGTCGGCCTCACGCCGGGCTCGGTGCGCGAATACGTTACCCATGGCCACGAGGTTCTGGTCGAAACCGGCTCTGGCGAAGGAATCGGCGCGGACGACAACGCCTACCGAGCGGCCGGTGCGAAGATCGCGAAGACCGCCTCCGAGGTGTTCGAGAAGTCGGATATGATCGTGAAGGTGAAGGAGCCGCAACCTGATGAGTGGGCGCAGCTTCGCGAGGGTCAGATCCTCTACACATATCTGCACCTTGCCCCTGACCCGGAACAGACGAAGGGCCTGCTTGCCTCGGGCGTAACTGCCATCGCTTACGAAACGGTGACCGACGATCGCGGGGGCTTGCCGCTGCTGGCGCCGATGTCCGAAGTTGCCGGCCGCCTCGCCATTCAGGCGGGCGCGACCGCGCTGCAGAAGGCCAATGGCGGCCGCGGCATCCTGCTCGGCGGCGTCCCCGGCGTCCTCCCCGCAAAGGTCGCGGTGATCGGCGGCGGAGTGGTCGGCCTCAATGCCGCAACGATGGCGGTGGGATTGGGTGCCGACGTCACCATCATCGACCGGTCCATCCCGCGGCTGCGCCAACTTGACGATATCTTCAACGGCCGCGTCCACACCCGCTACTCGACCGTGGAGGCGCTCGAAGAGGAATGCTTCTCGGCCGACGTTGTCGTGGGCGCGGTGTTGATCCCCGGCGCCGCCGCGCCGAAGCTCGTCTCGCGTGAGATGCTGTCGGGCATGAAGAAGGGCTCGGTACTGGTTGACGTTGCGATTGACCAGGGTGGGTGTTTCGAGACGTCCCGGCCGACCACCCATGCCAATCCGACCTACGAGGTCGACGGCATCATCCACTATTGCGTCGCCAACATGCCGGGCGCCGTGCCGATCACCTCGGCCCAGGCACTCAACAATGCGACCCTGCAATACGGGCTGCAACTCGCCGACCGCGGCCTCAAGGCGCTGGTCGACGATCCGCATCTGCGCAACGGCCTCAACGTGCACAGGGGCCGCATCACCAACCGCGCAGTGGCCGATGCCCTGGGCTACGAAATGGTCGAACCCAAGGCGGTGCTCGCCGCGTAAGCGTACCCCTCCCCTGAGCACCACCAGCCCGCCGGCAGCACCGCCGGCGGGCCTTTTTTTCGTGCTACGCCCGCTCGATCCTGAGTTGGTAGCAATTGTTCCGGGCAGAGCGCATGTGCACGTAGGCCACGTCCTCGCGCTCCAGCAATTCGTGGGCGCGGCCGCAGATCTGGTGTGTCGGCACGACGCCGCCGGTACCGTAGACGATGCGATCATCGGCTCCGTAGCCGCGCAGGATGTAGTCCGGCGTCGCGCGGAACATCGGCGACAGCACGTCGCCCTCCGGCGCACGGTCGCACTCGCGCGCATGCAGGAATATCGGACCTGTCTCGGCGTAGGGCTGCAGAGCCGGGAACGGCCGGTATGCCAGAACCAGATAGTCGTCGCCGGCCGCGACGTGCTGAAGGCAATGCCGGCACGGAACGCCCGAGCCGTCCGAGACCTTCCGCTCGGGCGGATTGCCGTAGGCATCCGCGGCGCCGCCCTGGTAGGCGCGTGCGTCTTCGGTCGGCATGGCGAGGAAGCGGATGAGCGGCATCTGCAGTCTCCTGGAAGTGACGATCTGTCCCAAGAGGTCTGCCCGTCCGACTAGCGATCGGCCACCCGATTCCTGACTACCGCTTCGGCGCGTTCCGCAGTGCGTCGGCCACGGCGAAGAATGCCGGCTTGGGCTCGTTGTCGGCGTCGAACAGCGCGGGCCGCGGCGCACCGGCCGACGCCGGACGTTTCTCCCATTTTGGCTCGCCGCGCGCGATCCACTGGTCGTAGTCGGAGATGCCCCAGAAGCAGAGCCGCGTGACCGCCGGGTGCGGCAGTAGCGCATTCAGATATCGCGCATAGATATCCGCTACCAGCGCGTCACGCTCGGCAACGTCGGGGGGAAACTGTGTGTCGTTCACGTCGAGCTCCGAAATCCACACCTCCAGGCCGAGATCGGCCGCCACCTCGACTAGTTCAAGCGTCTCGTCCGGGGCAACTGGCATTCGGGAATAGAGATGGCTCTGGATGCCAAGAGCATGGATCGGCGTGCCGCGATCCTTGAGGCGCGTCAGCAGATCCAGAACGCCCTTTCGCTTGTTCCCGCAGACCTCCGTCGCGCATTCGATCCAGTAGTCGTTGATGGCGAGCTTCGCCTTTGGCGACATCTGGTGCGCGGTGTGGAAGCAGAAATCGATGAATTCCAGGCCGTATTGCCCGACCAGATAGTCGGTGCGCAGCCCAAAGGTCTCGTCGTCGATCAGTTCGTTGGCGACATCCCAGGTCTCGACCTGCGGATAGCGCCCCATGACGGTCGCGATGTAGAGCCCATACCGCCGCTTGGTATCCTCGAAATCCGCGCCGATGGCCCATTCGATCGGCTCGTAGGACCAATAGAGGGTATGGCCATGCAGCTTCTGGCCGTTCTCCTGCGTGAAGCGCAGGAACTCGTCGACCACGCTGAAGTCGTATTCGCTGTCGGCGTCGCGCTTGATGCGCGGCGGCTTCATCTGCCATTCGGGCGTGATCACTTCGCAGTGCTTCGCCAGAAGAGCACGATATTTGGGATCGGGATCGAGCGAGAAGGCGCTGCCCACCTCGATTCCGACGGCCGCACCCAGATCGCGTAGCGCCGGCATCTCGCGCGCCTCCGCGCCCGCCATTGGAGCCAGGCAGGCTGCCGAGCCGGCGGCAAGAAAATCGCGGCGGTTGAGCATGAAGCCTCCATGGGAAAGGCCGCCGCATGATGCGGCGGCCCACGAAACTAGGCGTTTCGTCTTAACGGTCGATTGCCTCCTAGCGCAGGAACTCGTCGATCCGTCGCAGCGTGACGCGGCGGTTGCGCCAATCCTCATAGGGCGTGTTGACGAGCAGGAACTCCTCGCCGTAGCCGACGGTCTCCAGCGCCCGCGGAGGGATGCCGAATTCGGTCACGAGCAAGCGCTTGAGCGAGGCAGCGCGGCGCTCCGACAGGATCTGGTTCGATGCAAACGAGCCCACGGCGTCGGTATGGCCCTCGATCAGTACCCTCGCCCGGCGATTGCGGCGCAGAAGCCGGTCGATCGCATCTGCAATGTTTTCGACCTTGCGGTACTGGGAATACGGGATCTCGGCGGACCCGAAGGCGAAGTTGATCGACTGGATGTCGATGGACGGCGCCATGCGGCGCAGTTCGGGCCGGCGCTTCAGTTCGGGGATCGTCACGCGTTGCTCGGGACGCACCCGCTGGCGCGGCGCCGCCTCGAGTTGGCGCAGGATCTGTTCCGCCGAAGGGGTGGTCTGAGCTTGTGCGGCCTGCGGCAGAAGCAGGGTCGCGGCGAGTCCAGCAATCAGGGTGCGTCGGGTCAGCATCTCTAGTCGGTCCTTTCATCGCACATGAGGCGTATCGATGACCGTAGTTCTGCAGGAGAGAGCCTGAAGCGGACATGAATGCCACGTTCAGGTAGCGCGGTGTCTAAACCCACGCCTCCACATGCTCCTCCGACCAGGCAACCGGCACGAAACCCAGCTTCTGGTAGAGGATGAGCGCGCGCGGGCTGTCCAGAGTGTTGGTGTGGATGGTCACCTTGCGCGGCTCGTGCGCCCACGCCGCGAAGATCGCCGCTGACAGGAAGAATCTGGAGAGTCCCCTGCCCTGGAAGTCCGCAATCAGCCCGAAATAGCGGATTTCGACCGCCTCCGGCAGCGGAGTCAGGTCGAGTTCGAAGAAGCCGGCGGGGCATCCGTCGACGTAAAGCACTTCGATTTCAATGGTTTCGTCGTGAATGGCCTGCGACAACTCGGCATCGGAGATGTGCCGGCGCAGCAGCCAGTGGTGCGGCTTCCCGACCAGTTCGTACAGGTAACGGTAGAAATGCAGGGGTATGGCTTCCGCCCGCATCAGCGCCAGCTTCGGCCCGCTCGGCGCCGGCACCCGGTGCGGCGGCGGCGCGTGCATCTCCAGATGCGTGATCCGCGCGGTGAGCTTGGCCATTCCTATGCGTCTGCCGGACCGGTAATGACACGCGTGTCGTCGCGGCCGCCCCACTCCGACCAGGATCCGTCATAGAGCTTGTTGTCACTGTGACCGAGCGACTCCAGAGCCAGCGTTATCACCGCTGCGGTCACGCCCGAGCCGCAGGATGTGACGACAGGCTTGGTGAGATCGACGCCCGCTTCTTCAAATTTTTCTCGCAACTCATTGAGAGGAAGGAGCTTTCCGTCTTTCGAGAGCGAAACGGCCGGCACGTTGCGAGCGCCCGGCATATGTCCGGAACGCATGCCGGCGCGCGGCTCGGGGTCCGCGCCGGTAAACCGTCCGGCCGGCCGTGCATCCGCCACCTGCATCGATCCGTCGGCGACGATTCTCACCATGTCCTCGAATGAAGCGACGCGATCCGCATCGAAGCGCGGTTCGAAATAGCTGCCCGCGATCTTCGTGGGTTCCGCCGTGACCGGGCGCCCTTCCCGTTTCCAGTTGTCGAATCCGCCGTCGAGCAGGAACACCTTCTGCGCGCCCATCACGCGGAACATCCACCAGACGCGCGGCGCCGAGAAGAAACCGGGCCCGTCATAGACCACGATCGTATCGTCGACCGCGATGCCCATCGAACTGGCGAACTGCGCGAAGTGCCGGGGACGAGGCAGCGTGTGGGGCAGCGCCGAATCTGGCTCGACCACCAGATCCTGTTCGAACAGGACAGCGCCCGGGATGTGCGCGGCGTCATACTCCGCTTTCGCGTCGCGTCCCTGCTGCGGCAGGTACCAGGAGCCATCTATGATGCACAGGCCGGGCGAACCGAGCCTTTCCTGCAGCCAGTCGGCGGAGACCACGAATCGGCTTTTTTCATTCATTCTGACGCCCCTGTCTTCTGCGTTTGCAGAAGGTCGCAACTCCGTGGATTTCGCGCAAGGCTCATTCGGCAACGGTTTCGTTTACTGCGTCGCCAGCGCGCCGAAACGGATACGAAAACGCCGGTTCTCGCGCCCCTTGTTCTCGATCTTGGGGATGTGGATCTCGCCTACCTCGCCGGTCGAGCGCACATGCGTGCCACCACATGGCTGGCTGTCGACCGAACCCTTTTCGCCTATCAGGACAAGCCGGATGCGGCCACTGCCCATCGGGGGGCGCACGTTCTTGGACTTTACGAGGCCGGGATTGGCCGTGAGTTCCGCATCGGTGATCCATCTATGGGAAACGGGATGGTCGGCGCGGACGAGTTCCATCAGCCGGGCCGTGACGTCCTCCTTCGAGAGGGCGGCATCGGGGACGTCGAAATCCACCCGCGAATCCTCCTCGCCGACCGATGCCCCCGTGATCGGAAACGGGCACACGACGGTCAGCAGGTGGCAGGCGGTGTGCATGCGCATCAGATTCAGGCGACGCTCCCAGTCGATGGCGAGGCCCACCCGCTCGCCCGGTTCGGGCAGCGGCGCGCCATTGGCTGGAATGTGGATGATCTCGTCCTTTGTCTCGCCCGTGACGGTCCCCGCGATTTCGATGGGAGAGCCATCCGCCCGGGTGAGATACCCCGTGTCACCCGGTTGGCCGCCCGAAGTGGCGTAGAAGACGGTACGATCAAGCACGACGCCGCCGCGATTGTTAACCTCCAGCACCGTCGCCTCGGCGTTGGTGAGATACGCGTTCTCTCGGAACAGTGCCTCGGTCTTCATGTCGAACTTCCGGCCGGGAATCCATCCAGCCTGGAGCGGCCGGGATCGCGATCATGGTCATCCCGGGAAGGGAGGCAATAGGCTACCGCCGGCGAGACCGCTCGGCCAGATTGTCAGCCTACGCTACCTCTTCGAATGGCACGCGGAGCGTCGGCTCGCTCTCCATCCAGGCTGGCACCGGCAGGCTCTTCCCTCGGAGGAACTGCGGATTGAAGAGCTTGGACTGGTAGCGTGTGCCGTAGTCGCAGAGGATCGTCACGATCGTATGTCCCCGGCCCAGTTCCCGCGCCAGCCGGATCGCGCCGGCAATGTTGATGCCGCTCGAGCCGCCGAGGCACATCCCTTCCTCCTGCACCAGGTCGAAGATGATCGGCAGCGCCTCGTCGTCAGGTATCTGGTAGGAAAAATCGGGGTGGAAGCCCTCGAGGTTGGCGGTGATCCGCCCCTGCCCGATGCCTTCGGTGATGGAACTCCCCTCGGCCTTCAGCACACCTTCCGTGTAGAAGCTGTAGAGGGCGGCGCCCAGTGGGTCGGCAAGCCCGATCTTGACGTCCTTGCTGTGCCCCCTGAGCCCTGCGGCTACGCCCGCCAGCGTGCCGCCGGTGCCGACAGCGGAAACGAAGCCATCCACCTTGCCGCCGGTCTGCGTCCAGATTTCCTGGGCGGTTGTGTCGGCATGCCCGTCTCGGTTGGCTACGTTGTCGAACTGATTCGCCCAGATCGCGCCGTTCGGCTCACTTTTGGCAAGCTGTTCGGCCAGCCGGCCGGACACCTTCACGTAGTTGTTCGGGTTTTTGTACGGGACAGCCGGCACCTCGATCAGTTCCGCGCCGAGGAGGCGCAATGCGTCCTTCTTCTCCTGGCTCTGGGTATCCGGAATGACGATGACCGTGCGGTAGCCAAGGGCCTTGGCGACCACGGTGAGCCCAATGCCGGTATTGCCGGCCGTGCCTTCCACGATCACTCCGCCGGGCCGCAGCAGGCCGCGCCTTTCAGCGTCGCGAATGATGAAGAGCGCGGCACGGTCCTTCACCGACTGGCCCGGATTCATGAATTCGGCCTTACCGTAGATCTCGCAGCCGGTCTCCTCGGATGCGCGGTTCAGACGGATGAGCGGCGTGTTGCCGATGACTTCGAGCACCGAACGATACATTTTTCGTTCCTTTTCTTATCGGCGCAGACCGTAGAAACGCGGGCTGGCGCTTTCAAGGTGCGTTTTTGCGCAAAGCGTCTCAAATGGAGCCGTCCATGCCAGCGCGTCCGCCATTGCCACAAGCGGCGACCGCCGCCTGGCCGCCTAGCGCGCCGCCGCGCCAATCTCCTCGGCCGGCCGCTCCGGTTTGGCGTCCTTGATGAAAAGATAGATCAAGATCGCCGCGGCCAGCGCCACCGCGTAGAACCAGAAGATCGCCTGGTAGCCGGCAGCTGGGTCGGCGGGCACCGCGCTCGCCGAATAGACTGCGCCGGTGGCGAACTGGGCAACGCCGACGCCGCCGATCGAGAAGAAATTGAGGAGCGTCACCCCGCGGCCGGTCAGGTGGGCCGGAAGGAAGGCGCGGCCATGCGCCATGAGCAGCCCATAGCCGGCACCGAGGACGCCGATAAGCACGAAGAGCACGGTGATGGTCGCCAGGCTCGCGGTCGGGTTCAACGCGAGCACGGCGAGAACAACCACGCACAATCCCGTGCCCACGACGGCCACCCATTTGCGCGTGCCGAAGAACGTGTCCAGAGGTCCGTAGGCGAAGGCGCCGGCTACCATGGACAGCGCCATGAACAGGGTGACGTTGCCGATCGTCAGCGCGTCTGCGCCGTGCACGTCCGCCAGGTAGGGGCCGGCCCACAGGCCTCGTATGCCGGCTGCCGGAGCATAATTCAGCGCCAGCAGCGGCGCGATCAGCCAGAGATTGCGAATCCTGAACAGTTCGAGATAGCCCGCGAAACCCGCTCCGGCGTGTCCTTCGGCCCGTTCCGGATCGCGCACGAAAAGGGCGATGGCGGCGGCGATCAGCAGCGTGATGAAGCCAAGGGCGGCGATCACTTCGCGCCAGCCGAACGCTTCCGCAGCCGCCGCCAGCGGAGAGGCGCCTACGACGTTGCCGGCGGAGCCGAAGGCCACCAGCCAGGACGTGAGAATCGCGAGGCGCGCGGGGCTGTAGGTGCGTGCAAAGATGAATACGGACGCCATGAGCACGGGCGAGCAGCCTATCCCGATCAGCGTCATCGCAGCGGTGATCATCCATGGTTCGCTCGCCATGGCGAACAGGAAGGCGCCGCCGCCGCCACCGGCTGCCAGCAGCACGGTCGTGGTCCATTTGGGTCCATAGCGGTCGAGCGAGACGCCGACGATGAACTGCATCAGCGCGAAGGCCGCGAACCAGGCCCCGGAAGCGGTCGACAATTCGGTCTTGGCGGCGCCGAGGTCCGCGATGAGCGCCGGCGTGAGGACGGCGAGGAACGACCGGTAGAATTGCGAAAGGACATAGGCGAGCGCGAGCGCCGCGATACCGGCCATTAGGCGTTTCCCGTCTTCTTCTGGGCGGCATCCCCGCCTATTTCCGAGCGACTAACCCAAGCAGCGCAGGGGCGCAATGTGCCAACGGCCCGCATCGCGGGCCGCTGATTGTGTCAGGGGTGGCTGTGGCAAATGGCGGGATCAGGCCGCTCTCGCCGCCCCGCGGCCGCTGCCGAAGCCACGGCGCTTGTCACGGAACCGCTTCTTGCCAGGTGTCGCCTTCGCCCCGTCGGGTTTCGACCCCCCGCCATTGGCCGAGCGCGGAGCCTGGCCGCTGCCTGCCTTGTCGGCATGGCTGAGCTCGGCATAAGGCACGCCCCGCTTGGGATCGAACTTGCCCCGACTTGGGCCGCTCTTGTGGTTGGCGGTCGGCTTCTGGCTGCGCCCCCGGCCGGGGCCTTTGCCCTGTCGTCGCACGGCCTCGGCATCGCGCCGGTCGTCATTGGCCGCGATCTGCTTGTCAGCCGCCGATTGCGGGACCGGATCGGGCTGGTCGAGGTGGCTCGCCGAAACCGGAAGCTTCATGCGGATGACCCGCTCGACCTGCCGAAGCTTGGAACTCTCGGACGGGTCGCATAGCGTAACCGCGATCCCCGACGCTCCATTGCGCGCGGTGCGGCCGATGCGGTGCACATAACTCTCCGCCTCGTCCGGCAGGTCAAAATTCACGACATGGGTGATGCCGGGAACATCGATGCCGCGCGCGGCGATGTCTGTGGCCACCAAAATCCGCACCTTTCCGTCCCGGAAGCCGTTCAGCGCGGCCTGACGGGCGTTCTGCGACTTGTTGCCGTGAATGACCGCGGCCTCGAAGCCGTCGCGTCCAAGGTCACGCGTGACACGATCGGCGCCGTGCTTGGTTCGTGCGAAGACGATAACCCGTTCGAACGCGGGATCGGCGAGCATGTCGGAAAGAAGCTTCCGCTTCTGCTTGGTGCGCGCCATCACCACGCTCTGCTGCACCTGGACGACGGTCGTGCCTTGCGGCGCGACCTCGATGCGAACGGGATCGCGCAGCAGCCCGTTGGCCAGTTGCTCGATCTCAGGAGGCATGGTGGCGGAAAACAGCGCCGTTTGGCGCGCCGGATGCGTTGCCTTGGCTATGCGCCTGACATCGTTGATGAACCCCATGTCGAGCATGCGGTCAGCCTCGTCGAGTACCAGCCAGGTGGTCTGAGACAGGTCGACGTCACGCTCGCGCACCAGGTCGGTAAGGCGGCCGGGCGTCGCAATCAGGAAGTCCACACCCGGGGCGATCTTACGCACCTGGCTGCCGCGCGAGACGCCGCCCAGCACTAGGGCCGTCGATACATGCGCGCCCTTGGCGAGCACCCTTATCGTCTCGTCGATCTGCACAGCGAGTTCCCGCGTCGGAGCGAGGATGAGCGCGCGCGCCGTCCTTGGCTGCCGCCTGGTGCCGAGCGCGATGATCTTGGAAAGGATCGGCAGGGAGAAGGCCGCCGTCTTGCCCGAGCCGGTCTGCGCGACGCCGAGGATGTCGCGGCCGGCCAGGTGCGGCGGGATCGCCTGCACCTGGATCGGCTTGGGGTCGGCGAAGCCGGCTCCATGCGTGGCCTTGAGAAGCACGCCGGAGATGCCGAGTTTTGCGAAGCCGGTCGGCTCCACGCTGATTTCATTGGTCAATTTCAAACTCTTTCATGGCGGCGCCGCGTCGCGAGGCCGCATTCGATCGCTGCGGGGCGCAACCCGCGCGACTGTGATTTGGGAGAACGACGAGGCTGGCGACATTTGCCGCCTGGCTGCGCTGTCGTGCCGCCGCATCATGCGGCAGACTCTTCGCCCTGTGACCCTAAGGGATCGTGCAAGGAGAAACAGACGCAACCAGTTCCATTGGAAAAGCCGGACGAAGCCAGCCCATGCGCCTTGTAGGGCTCATATGGGCCGCTTCGCCTCGAAATGCAAACGCTTATTTGTGCGCTGCGAAATCGACCGAGCGATACTGCACTCATTCAGGCGCTGAAATCGACCCGGCCCGTGGTGATGTCGTGCATCGCCCAGACGATCTTGAGGTCTCCGGCGTCGACCATCTCCTTCATGATCGGACTCTGCGAAGTCAGCATCTCGGCCGCGAGCCGGGCGTTGGTTTCGGCAACCGCCTGCACGAACCGCGCATTTGCCGAATTCCGCTCGCCATCGATCTTGGTAGCTTCTACGGCTGGCCGGATATTTGCCAGCGCGGCGGTCAGGTTCCCCAACTCCACATTGTCGATGGCGCCCCTGATCGCGCCGCATTCCGAGTGGCCTAGCACAACGATGGCCCGCGCGCCGGCAACCCTCGTGGCGAATTCGAGGCTGCCGATGAAGTCGGTGTTGACGAAATTACCTGCGATGCGTGCGCAGAAGATGTCGCCGATGCGCTGGTCGAAAACCAGTTCGGGCGGCACCCGGGAATCCATGCAGCCCACCACGGCGGCAAACGGCGCCTGCCCCGTCGAGGTGGCCTTTACCTGCGCGAGCAGGTCGCAGTTTATCATCTCGTTGGCGAGAAAACGTTCGTTGCCCGCCTTCAGCATTGCGATGGCTTCGTCCGGGCTTACCTGCTGCTGCCGCGCTCGGTCGTAGACCGCACATTGGTCCGACTGGGCAAGGGCCCCGGTGGCAGCGAAAGACGCGACGGCTGCCGGCAGGCAGCCGCAGAACATACGGCGTGTAAGCATGAATCAGGCCCCTCGATGAAACAGTGCGCACGATGTGCCGCAGCGGAACCGCGGTCAAGGAACCGCCAAAAGGCTGGTTAAGGAAATGCGAGCGCCTGCGGTTGCTTTGTAAGCGTGTCGTCAGTGGCCAGCGGCTTCCGCAAGATCCATCAGTTTCAGCACTGTGTTCCAGTTGCGAGCGGTGTTGGCGACGCCGATTCCCTTGTCGAATTTCTCAGCCAGTTTCGACGTGCCGAACCCGTGCGGAGTGTGCAGGTAGGCAACGTGGCCGACTATCTCGATACCTTCACCCTCGGACACAAAGGTGCGCAGTGATTGGACTTTTCCCTTTTCCGGCTCCGACGCGAGTACCGCGGCGTGCAGGAACTTCGGAGTTGCGGTCGCATTCGGAAACGGGTTGTTGGCAATCAGCTTACGCCATTCTTCCGAAGTGCGCACATGCACGTCCTTCTCGAAGCCGAATTCGCGCGCGCAGACTTCAGCGACCTTGGAGGCGACGTTCTCGGGCCCCGACCGACTCCTTAGGACGGCATTACCGCTGTTGATGTAGGTGGCGACCTTGTCGAAGCCTGCTTCGGTCAGCTTTTCGCGCAGCGGCTTGACCGGAAGCTGCGTCGCGCCGCCGACCCCGCGGAAGAGCACGATGTACACCGTCATCAGTAGCTTCTCCTGTCTGCCTCCACTGTCCGCTTGCCCCTGAGCGGCCTCCGCGGCTATTGCATATTCGCTGTCGCGAGGCCACTCTCCGCCCGCGCGGGGGACCTTCGGGCAGCGCCGCACGAGCGAAAATGAGGCATCCATTTCGTGCAATACCTCGCTGTCCGCGCCGCGATCCACGTCGCTTCGGTTTTTGCGATCTACCTCGCCTTCGCCATGCTGATTCCGGCGGCGGTCGATCTCTACTACGGCAACCGCGACTGGCAGGTTTTCGCCTTCTCCTCGCTGTTCACCGGCGGCCTCGGCCTTGCGGTGGCCCTGGCCACCCAGGGGCGCCCGCCGGCGATCTCGGTGCGCTTCGGCTTCCTGGTGGTGAACCTGCTCTGGCTCACCACCTGCCTCGTCGGCACCGTACCCTTCATGGCTTCGTCGCTCGAGATGGGTATTGCCGACGCCTTCTTCGAATCGGTTTCGGGACTGACGACGACGGGCGGCACCGTCATTTCAGGTCTCGACGGGCTGCCGCCCGGAATATTGATGTGGCGCTCGCTGCTGCAATGGATGGGCGGGCTAGGTGTCATCGCCTTCGGCATCTTCGTGCTGCCTTTGCTGAACATCGGCAGCCTGTCTTATTTCAACATCGAGTCGTCGAGCACGGACGAGCGCCCCTTCGCCCGGTTCTCGACGTATGCAGTTAGCCTGCTCGTCATATACTCAGCACTTACCGCAGCCTGCACCATTCTCTACGCCGCCGCCGGGATGACCGGATTCGACGCGATCAACCATGCGATGACCACGGTGTCGACCGGCGGGTACTCCACCCGCGACGCTTCGATGGGCCACTTTGCAGCCAACCTCCCGGTGCTGTGGATCAGCATCGTGTTCATGTTCATCGGCGCGCTGCCGTTTACGATTCTGATCCTGTTTATCGCGCGAGGCCGGCTCGACGCCCTGTCGGATCCACAGATCCGGGTGTTCGGCGCATATCTCGCAGCCTTCGTCGTCGCCGTCGCCATCTATCTGCGGCTTACCTCCGACACGCCGTTCTTCGAAGCGCTTACGCACTCTGCCTTCAACTTCACCTCGCTCATCACCACGACTGGCTACGCCAGCAGCGACTACAGCCAGTGGGGGCCCTTCGTGGTCGCCTGCGCTTTCGTGGCGACCTTCCTCGGCGGCTGCTCCGGTTCCACCACCGGCGCCATCAAGGCATATCGCTTCCTCATCCTCTTCGAACTGCTCGCCAACGGCCTACGCAAGCTGGTCTATCCCAACACGGTGCTGACGGTGCGTTACGGGGACCGCCCGGTGGATGACGATACGCAGCGCGCCGTCGTGCTTTTCATCGCGGCCTTCTTTATCGTATGGGCGATCTTCACGGTTCTGTTGGCCGCGACAGGCCTTGATTTTGTCACCTCCATCACGGCCTCCCTCTCCAACCTGACGAACGTCGGACCCGCGCTCGGCGATGTGGTCGGGCCGGCCGGCAATTTCTCCGCCCTCCCGGACACGGCGAAGCTGATACTGGCCTTCGCCATGCTGCTGGGGCGCCTGGAGATTCTCGCTGTGCTCGTGATCTTCACGCCGGTGTTCTGGAGCCGGTAGCCGCTGCTATACGAAAAGATCGACCTTGGCGAACTTGGTGACGTCGATGATGCCCGCGTCCGAAATGCGCAGTTCGGGGATCACCACCAGCGCCAGCAGCGAGTGCTGCATGTAAGCGTTGTTGAGCGTGCAACCCATCTGCCGCATCGCCTCGGTCAGCATCGCCGCCTTCTCGGCCACTATTTCGGCCCGCTCGTCCGACATCAGGCCGGCGATCGGCATTTCCACCAGCGCAAGCTGCTTGCCGCCGGAAACCATCACCACGCCGCCGCCCACCTTGCCGAGGATGTTGGCGGCCGCCGCCATGTCTGCCTTGTTGGTGCCCACCACGATCATGTGGTGTGAATCATGCACCACGGTCGAGGCCATGGCGCAGTCCTTCATGTAGCCGAAGCCGGATACGAAGCCATTCGTGACAGCCCCCGTTCCGCGATGCCGCTCCACCAGCGCGATCTGGCAGATATCGTTGCGGCGGTCCATTTCGACCATCCCGTCCTTCACCGGGAGATCGGCTTCCAAAGCCTTGGTCGGCGCCTGGTTCTCGATCACGCCGATCACACGCACCCGCACCTCGTTCGCCCCCTGAGGAGCCGGGATGTCGAAATCCGATGCCGAGAGCCGTTTTCCGAGCCTGACCGTGTCCTTGGCCGACGCCGGATACGCGCAAGCTGGGATGTCCGCGCCCAGCCGTCCGGCTTGCGCCAGCCGCACGCCGCGCGCGAAAACCTCGTCGATGGTCAGTTCCGCGAGATTGGATACCAGCAGGAAATCGGCCCGCCGGCCCGGCGTGATGGAGCCGAGCTCGCGCTCCAGCCGGAAATGTTGCGCCGTGTTGATCGTCGCCATCTGGATCGCCGTCACCGGCTTCAGCCCCTGCGCGATGGCGTGGCGCACCACGCGGTCCATGTGGCCGTCGTTCACCAGCGTCCCGGAATGGCTATCGTCGGTGCACAGGATGAAATTGCGCGGGTCGAGCCCCAACTCCGTCACCGCCTTGATCTGGCTGGCGACGTCGTACCAGGCCGAGCCGAGCCGCAGCATCGCCTTCATGCCCTGGCGCACGCGCGCGATGGCGTCCTCCGCGCGTGTGCCCTCGTGATCGTCCTCGGGGCCGCCGGCGACGTATCCGTGGAACGGCAGCCCCAGATCCGGCGAGGCATAGTGGCCGCCGACGGTCTTGCCCGCCCTGACTGTCTCCCTGATGCCGCCGACCATGGTCGGGTCGTTGGCCGCCACGCCCGGGAAGTTCATCACCTCGCCCAGCCCGATGATCTGCGGCCAGCTCATCGCCTCCGCCACGTCCGGCGGCGTGATCTCCGCGCCGGCGTTCTCTAGCCCGGGCGCTGAGGGCACGCAGGACGGCATCTGCACATAGACGTTGATCGGCATCGCTGCTGCCTCGTCATGCATCAGCCGGACGCCCTCGAGCCCCAGAACGTTGGCGATCTCGTGCGGATCGATGAACATCGACGTGGTCCCGTGCGGGATGACGGCGCGGCAGAACTCGGTCACCGTCACCATGCCGCTCTCGACATGCATGTGCCCGTCGCACAGGCCCGGCACGAGATAGCGGCCGCCGGCGTCCACCACCTTGGTGCCCTTGCCGATTGAATGGCTGGCGTCTGGCCCGCAATAGGCGAACCGCCCCTCCGCGATCGCGAGGTCGGTTCCGGGGATGATCTCGCCCGAATGCACGTTCACCCAGCGGCCGTTCCGCACCACAAGGTCGGCCGGAGCGCGCCCCATGGCAACATCCACCAGATGCGTCGCGACCTTCACCCAGGGCTTCGGTCCAACCGCCACGTTCGATTTCGCCATGCAAGTACTCCTTTTCGCGGCGAATGTGCCAAGGCGCGGGAGATTTGACCAGTTCCGATCGGCAGCCGGCGCGAAAGATTGTGCCGCCATCGCGCCAGCGCCTATAATACCGGCTCGATCGTGTATGGCGTGGAGCCGGAGTTGGCGCGAGAAGGCCGAACGAAGTTGCTGTCCGGCAGGGCGGGACGTATTGCGGCGGCGCTGCTTCTCGCCGCGGTAACGGCGGCAATCCTTGTCTTCGGCAGCCCCTATGCTACCCAGAACGCCCTGGAGGAGGCCTCGGCGCGCGGCCAGAGCACCCTTCGGCTCGCTGTATTGGCTCTGCGCGGCCACATGCGTCGCTATGAGTCTCTCCCGCGGCTGATCGCCGATTACGACCACATCAGGGAACTGGTGACCGACCCCACGCCGCAACGGCGCGCCGCGATCAACGGCTATCTCAAGGCGATCAACTCCGAGCTGGAATCGTCCGACATCTACGTGATGATGCCGGACGGCGAAACGATTGCCGCCAGCAATCATGACGGAGCCGCCAGCTTCGTCGGCGAGAACTTTTCTTACCGGCCCTATTTCCAGGACGCGCTCGCTGGCGGACAGGGCCGCTTCTTCGCGCTTGGAACGACCTCGCTCAAGCGCGGCTACTACTTTGCCTCGCCGGTGCGGCTGGAGAACAGCATCGCCGGAGTTGTCGTCGTCAAAGTGGATATCGAGCCCATCGAAGCCTCCTGGTCGGGCGGCGACTACGAGCTCGTGATCTCGGATCCCGAGGGCATCGTCTTCATGACCAGCCGCAAGGACTGGCTCTACACAGGCCTGCTGGCCCTAACGCCTGATCGCCTTGCGCGAACCGAGAATTCGCGCCGCTACGCTAACGCCACCTTGCGCGAACTGCCGGTCGAGCGTTCCGTCTACCGCGACAGATACGGTCTTATGACGATCGGAAGCGGCGCGGAGGCGTCGGAGTACTTGGTGATTGAGGAGCACATGCCGGAGGCCGAGTGGACCGTGAAGGTCCTCCTCGACACTGCGCCACTATATCTCTCGGCACGCGTCCGCGTGGCAGGCGCCTTCTTGCTGATTGCCCTTGCTATGCTCGCAACTGCGATCGTCCTGCAGCGCCGCGCCCGGCTCGCAGAGCGCATGGAGCTGCAGCGCAGCGCCCGCGAACAGCTGGAGCACCGTGTCGAAGAGCGGACTGCCGATCTTGCAGAGGCCAACCGCCGCCTAGCGACCGAGGTTGCCGAACGCACTGCCACGGAAATCCGTTTGCGCCAGACACAGGCCGACCTCATCCAGGCCGGCAAGCTCGCCGCGCTCGGGCAGATGGCGGCGGCGCTCAGCCATGAGTTCAACCAGCCGCTGACGGCGGTCCGGACCTATGCGGACAATGCCGCGACCCTGATCGATCGGGGTCGCGTGCCCGACGCGCGCGCCAACATGCTGCGCATATCCAGCCTGACAGAGCGCATGGCGTCCATCGCCCGGCATCTGCGCAATTTCGCACGCAAGCCCAACGAGAAGCTGGCCCGGGTATCCGTGGCCGAGGTGGTTCGCGACACGCTGGAGATCGTGGACTGGCGGCTGAAGGCCGCTGGCGCTGAACTCCGCATCGACCTTGGCGAGCCGTCGCCCGTGGTGACCGCCGGCGTAGTCCGGCTGCAGCAGGTATTGGTCAATCTGATCGCCAATGCAGCCGACGCCGTGGATGGGTTGCCCGACCGCACGATCGATCTTGTGGCCCGCTCCTCCCAGGGCAAGGTGACGCTCTCGGTGCGCGACCGCGGCTCCGGCGTCCCGGCTTCGGTCGCCGAACGCATATTCGATCCCTTCTTCACCACCAAGGGCGTCGGAAAGGGCCTGGGCCTCGGACTGTCTATTACCTATAACATCGTCAAGGATTTCGGTGGGACGCTGACGATAGAGAACCACCCGGAGGGCGGCGCCCTGTTCAAGGTCATTCTCGACGGAGCTGTGGACCCCGCTGAGCCCGCGGTGGAGGCCGCCGAGTGACGCCGGCGCGCGTGCTCCTCGTCGACGACGAGGAGGATCTGCGTATTTCCGCCGCGCAGACGCTGGAGCTGGCGGGCTTCGACGTTTCTGCCCTCGCCGCAGGCGAGCCGGCTCTGGAAACGGTCGGGTACGGCTTCAGCGGTGTGGTCGTTACCGATATCCGCATGCCCGGAATGGACGGCATGACACTGATGGGCCGCATCCGGGAGATCGACCCGGACGTTCCGGTAATCCTGGTCACCGGCCATGCGGACGTCCAGCTTGCCGTGCGCGCCATGCGCGAAGGCGCCTACGATTTCATAGAAAAGCCCTTCAAGGCGCAGCACCTGACCGATGTTGTGACAAGAGCAGCCGATCGCCGCTCCCTGATCCTGGAGAACCGTCGCTTGCGCGCGGCGGCTGGCCGTCGCGACGACATCGAGGCGCGTCTGCCCGGCCGCGTCCAGGCGATGATCGACCTGCGCTATCAGTTGCGGGCTCTGGCCGCCACCGATGCCGACGTGCTCATCGTAGGCGATACCGGCACTGGGAAGGAGGTTGCCGCGCGCGCCCTGCATGACTCCAGCTCCCGCGCCGCTCGACCGCTGGTCGCGATCAACTGCGCCGCGCTGCCCGAAGCCCTGATCGAGAGCGAGCTCTTTGGCCACGAGGCGGGCGCATTCGCGGGCGCGCTGCGGCCACGCTACGGCAAATTCGAGCATGCGCGGGGCGGCACCGTCCTGCTCGACGAGATCAGCTCGATGCCGCTCGCCCTGCAGGCGAAGCTGCTTCGCGTCATCGAGGAGCGCGTGATTACCCGGCTTGGTTCCAACGAGGCGGTGCCGCTTGATGTGCGTTTCATCGCCACCAGCAAGGTCGACCTTGAGGCAGAGGTGGCGGCCGGACGATTCCGCGCCGACCTGCTCTATCGGCTGGCGGTCGTGACCCTCAAAATGCCTCCGCTCGACCAGCGCCGCGAGGACATCCCGCTCCTCTTCCTGCAGCTCGTCGCTGAGGCTTCGGCCCGCTATCGGCGCGAAAGCATGGAAGTTCCGCCGGAGGTTCTCGCAGGACTCGCGCATAGGACCTGGCCGGGAAATGTCCGTGAATTGCGCAATGCAGCGGACAGGTTCGTGCTAGGTCTCGATTCAAGCTCCGGGGATGCTCTGCTTCCCGACACTCACCCCGGCATGACTTTAGCCCAGCGCGTCGCCGCCTTCGAAAAATCCGTGATCTCGGGCGCCATCCGCAACAGCGCAGGCGGGCTCAAGCCCGTTTATGAAGCGCTCGGCATCTCCCGGAAGACGCTGTACGAGAAGATGCAGCGATACGGCCTCGGCAAGCACGAGTGAGGCTTCCGCCGGTCGCGGATACCGGCAATGTGCAGTATCCGACACACATCGACCGGCATTTGTCACCTTTTCCACCCATCTGCGCCGCGATTTGCATTGCCACTGTATCTTTTTTGGCGGCGGCGGTTGAAAGCGGTCCGCCCGACGCCACTACGTCTAGTGAGTTCGTCGTGTTCGCGCTGTCTGTGCGATCTGCGACCGACTCGAGGTCATTCCGCATGCAGGGAGGAAATCACCATGCGTATGCTTGCCATTGCCGCGCTAAACGTCGCGGCGCTCGCCTTTGCCGGTCCCGCCTTTGCCCAGGATCGTGAGGGCTGGCCCTCCAGCCTGACGGTCGGCACAGCCAGCCAGGGAGGCACCTACTTCATCTATGGGACCGGACTTGCCGGCCTGATCTCCAGCGAACTGGGCATCAACGCATCCGCTGAAGTGACCGGCGGCCCGGTACAGAATGCCACCCTGGTCGAGACCGGCGACCACCAGGTCGGCCTCGTGACGATGGGCCCGGCCTATGAGGCCTGGACGGGAACCAGCGAGCTTGCGCCGGGCGTCGAGCACAAGAGCCTGCGCGCCCTGTTCCCGATGTACCAGACGCCCTTCCAGGTCGTGGCGCTCAAGTCGTCTGGCATCGCCAACGTGGCCGATCTCGACGGCAAGCGCGTGTCTGTCGGCCCCGCCGGTGGCACGGCAGCGACCTACTGGCCGCGCTTCTTCGAGATCGCGGGTGTCAGCCCCGACGTCAGCTTCTCCGGCGCGAACGACGCCGTTGGCCAGGTGAAGGACGGCCTGATCGATGCTTTCGCTTTCGCAGCCGGCGTGCCGATCGCGGCTTTCGCACAGATCGCGGCCGAGAACCCGGTGAACATCTTCGGCTTCACGCCCGAGCAGCAGCAGGAAATCTTGTCGCAGCGGCCTGAACTCGCCGGCTTCGAAGTGCCGGGCGGTCTCTATGAGGGCTTCCCCGACGCGCAGCAGACCGTTGCGTTGTGGAACTTCGCGGTCGCGCATTCCGACATGCCGGAAAGCCTCGCTTATGAGATCACCAAGCTGGTGATGGAGAACAACGACAAGATGAAGTCGATCCATGCGACCGCGGCCGAGACCGTGGCCGACAACGTCGACAAGAACACCTTCCTTCCGTACCATCCGGGCGCAGTGCGCTACTACGAGGAAAAGGGCATCGCCATACCGGACGAACTGAAGGGCCAGTAAGGCGCATCAACGAGCGTGGAGGCGCGGAAGACCGCGCCTCCTGCGCTGCCGGCGGTTTCACGGGAGGAGACGATGTCGGATCTGGGGGATAGGACGCCGGCGGCCGCGGGCGGTTCGCCGGTCATCGCGAGCGGCGTCGACGACGAGCCGCTGGCCACGAACCAGCGCGTTCATGCCGGCAACCTTGCCCGCGCGATCACCGCCATGGCCATCATCTACACGGCCTTCCATGTGGCGGTGATGAACCTTTACCCGCTTGAACCCTGGACCTACCGCATGCTGCATCTGTGCGGCGGGCTCTTCCTGGGTTTTCTCGTCTATTCCTCCAGCGACCTCGTCGCCGAAGGCGCAGCCGCCAGGTCGCGCAACCCGCTGGAATGGCCGCTGATGGCTCTAGGGGTCGCAGGGGTCGGCTACGGCGCAGCCATGATTGCCTGGGCTTGGGGCGGCTGGTGGGTTGCGGGTATCGCCCTGCCCGCCGGCTTCGTCTTTTCAACCTACGGCATCCCACTGCTGGTCGGGACACTGGCGGCGGTCTTCGCCGGCTGGTTCTTTCCCATGCGCGATCCCGGTCGCGTGCCATGGAACGACTGGCTGCTCGGCATCGCGGCGATCGCCGTCCTCGGTTACATACTTTTCAACGTCGGCCCCATAAGGCTGCGCGCAGGGACGGCGCTTGCCCAGCCCGGCGATTTCTACGCCGCCCTCACCGGCATCATCCTCATTCTCGAGGTAACGCGGCGGGTGGCTGGCCTGGCGCTGGTGGCGATCGCGGGCATCTTCATCGCCTACTCCTTCGTCGGACCGTACCTGCCGGGCTTCCTGACGCATCGAGGCTACGATGCTCGGCGTTTCTTTACCTATCTCTTCACCGACCAGGGCGTTCTCGGCGACCCGATCGCGGTGTCATCCACCTACATCATCCTGTTCATCACCTTCGCCGCTTTCCTTCAGGCCTCGAAGGTCGGCGACTATTTCGTCAATTTCGCTTTCGCGGCGGCCGGCCGGGCGCGCGGCGGGCCGGCCAAGGTGGCCGTCTTCGCCTCCGGCCTGATGGGCATGATCAACGGCACCTCGGCCGGCAATGTCGTCTCTACCGGCTCGCTCACCATCCCCCTGATGAAGAAGGTCGGCTATCCAAAGCGGAGCGCCGGCGCGATCGAAGCTGCCGCCTCCTCCGGCGGGCAGATCATGCCGCCGATCATGGGCGCCGGCGCCTTCATCATGGCCGAGGTGACCGGCATCCCGTACACCGACATCGTCATTGCAGCGATCATCCCATCGATCCTCTATTTCGCCTCGGTCTATTTCATGGTCGACCTGCAGGCGACGCGGCTGGGCATGAAGGGGCTGCCGAAGGAGGAATTGCCGGTATTCAAGGAACTGCTGAAACAGGTCTACCTCTTCATACCCATCATCATCCTGATCTACGCGCTGTTCGCGGGCTACTCGGTCATCCGCGCCGGCACGCTGGCGATGATATCCGCGGCTGTGGTGAGTTGGCTGACGCCCAACCGCATGGGACCCGTGGCGTTCGGCAAGGCGCTGGACCTCGCCGCGCGCATGTCCCTCCAACTCGTCGCCGTCTGCGCGGCCGCCGGCATCATCGTAGGCGTCATCGCGCTGACAGGCGTAGGCGCGCGCTTCTCGACCCTGCTGCTGACGATTGCCGAGCAGAACCAGTTGCTGGCCCTCTTCTTCGCGATGTGCATTTCGATCATCTTGGGCATGGGCATGCCGACGACCGCCGCCTACGCGGTGGCCGCCGCGGTGGTCGCGCCCGGACTGGTGGCGCTCGGCATACCGGTGCTGACCGCGCATTTCTTCGTGTTCTACTACGCGGTGATGTCGGCAATCACGCCGCCGGTCGCGCTGGCGGCCTATGCAGGAGCCGCGCTGGCGGGTTCAGATCCGATGCGCACCTCGGTGGAGAGCTTCAAGTTCGGCCTCGCCGCCTTTGTGGTGCCGTTCATGTTCTTCTACTCGCAAGCGCTGCTCATGCAGGGCGATTGGACGGACATCCTGCACGTGTTCGTGACGGCGGGCGTCGGCATCTACCTGTTGGCTGCGGCCGTGCAGGCGTGGTTCTTCGGGCCGATCAACGTGGTGCTGCGACTGATCCTGCTTGTTGGCGCACTCGCCATGATCAAGGGCGGCTGGCTGTCCGACATCGCCGGATTTGGCATCGGGCTCGGGGTGTTCCTCTACCAGCGGCGCCTCGCCTCCCCGGGGATGATCGCGCGCGGCGCGGACTGATGACAGGGCGGCCAGGACGGCCGCCACGTCAGGTCGGTCTGGAGTAGTCGGCGGGTGGCCGCGACGTAGGGCTCCGCTATTTCCGGGGCTTCCACGTGATGTCGGCGAATAGCAGCATCCCGGCAAAGAAGACGAAGGCCACGGCAATGCCAGTGACTACAAATGCGATATCGGTCGGCATGGGATTCCCTCCATTGATGACGGGTCATCATTGGAGGCAGCACTGCGGCGGGTGTTGATCTGGATCAACACCCGCCGCAGCGCGGGTTTGAATGGGCTCTAGGCCCGTTTCACCAGCCCGATCAGCACCAGGAGTATGACCGCGCCGATGGTCGAATGGATGATCGCTGCCATGACCCCCTGCCCCAGCGAGATACCTACTGCCGGGAATACCAGGCCGGCGATGAACGCGCCGACGATGCCCACGACGATATTGCCGAGCAGGCCAAAGCCGACCCCCTTGACGATCAGCCCCGCCAGCCACCCGGCGACGGCACCCACGATGATGAAGACGACAATGCTTTCGATACCCATGTGATTCCCTCCTCGATGGACGGGCGCATGGAAGCAGAGATTTAGACTTTAGTCGATATCCTTAGGGAAGGGCGTGGTTCCCCTTGTGCACAGTGGCTCGATGCCGGCGCGAGTGAATCAATGCAGCCATGCGACGCGAATATTGTCCGCACTCTAGAAATCCGGTGTCTGCTTGGTGCGAAAGGCCGCCAGGCCTGCGGCCAGGTCGCCGCCGCCCATGTGCTGCTCGAAATGGCGGAGCTCGGCGCGGATCTGTGCGGCGCGTGCTTCCGCCTGCGTCGCGTTGGCCGTCAGTGACTTGATGTGGCGGTTCGTCTCCGGGCTGCGTCGGCAGATTTCAAGCGCCAGTTCCATTGAACGCTCCATGAGCCTTGCCTTCGGGACGACCTCATTCACCAGGCCCCATTGAGCCAGCGTGCGCGCTTCGACCAAGCGGGCAGTATAGAACAGCTCCGACGCCCGCGAGCGGCCGATGCGCTCGATCAGCCGCACCGTCGCGCCACCGGTAGGCACGACGCCGTACCTGGAATGGCCATCGCCGATCGACGCTTCCTCGGCGGCCAGGATGATGTCGCAGGCGAGCATCAGTTCCAGTCCGCCCGCCACAGCGACGCCGTTGACCGCCGCGATCACGGGCACGGCCATGTCCTCCACCATCTGGATGACGTCCTGGTTGTAGCGCATGGTGTCGATCAGCTTCGTGCCGCCCGCAGCGAGCGACCACTCGAACTCCAGCAGATCTCCGCCCGCGCAGAATGCCCGCCCCGCCGCGGTCAGGATCGCCACCCGCAGGCCGGGCAGTTGCGCCGCCGCCCTCACCTGCCGCTCCAGGGCCTGCATCATCGCCTCCGAGGCGGCGTTCAGGCTCTCCGGCCGGTTCAGAGTGATGATGGCGATCCCGTCGCCGAAGGAGAGTAGGACTGGTTCTTCGTCCATGGTTCAGCCTTCGACATGATAGGATTGCGGCAGCGGTCCGAGCGCCGCGTCGAGCTCGGCGGCTTGGGCAGCGCTGGCGCCCCTCACCTTCACGTCGACCCGCGTGCGCTTGTTGGCGTCGGTCGAGACGGCCGAACTCACGTCAACCTGGGGGCCGCAGATGCGAACGGCCTCGAGCCGCACCTTCTCCTCGATCGCCAGGTCGCGCAGCGTCGGCTTGAATATCTTGCCCACCGCGGTGACCGGCAGGGCGTCGATCACGAGCACGCTGCGCGGCCGCGCCGGCGGTTCGTGGATATTCGCCTCCATCCACGCACTTAACGCCGCGATGTCGATCGAGGCGCCGGCCGCGGGCACCACGAACAGCGCAGGCACTTCTCCGGCATACTGGTCCGGCATGCCGACCGCGGCGCTGATCTGCACGCCCGGATACTGGTTGGCGACATCCTCGATCGCCGCCGGATCGATGTTGTGGCCGCTGCGGATGATCAGGTCCTTCTCGCGACCGGTGAGCACCAGCCGCTCGTCCTCCGTCAGATAGCCGAGGTCGCCGGTGGTCAGCCAGCCGTCGGCGGCGAGCGTCCCGGCATTATGGGCAGTGTCGACGTAACCAGGAAAGACCTGGGGTCCGCGCACCTGCACGAGCCCGGTCTCGCCGGCGCCGCAAAGCTCGATCTCGGACGCACCGATACGCACGATCCGCGTCTGTGAGTACGGCGCACGGAAGCCGACGCTGCCGGCGACCGGGGTGCCCCGGCCGGGATTGAAGGCGATGGCCGCCGCCGTCTCCGTCATCCCGTAGGTCTCGTAGAGGCGGATGCCCGTCGCCGCCTCGAAGCGTGCGCCGATCTCCTTGGGCAGCACGGCGCCCCCGGTCGCCGCCATCCTCACGCAGGAGACGTCGTTGCCAGGCTTCCAGCTGTTCGTCAGCGCCGCGATGGAAGTGGGCACCCCGCCGACCACGGTCGCGCGGAAATGCCTGACCAGGTCCCAGTGCCTCGCCACCGCCTCCGGAGAGCGCAACCCATACGGCGACGGAACCACTATGTGGCCGCCGGCTGCGATCACGGACAGTCCGACCGTGATGGTCCCGCCTACGTGGAAGAACGGAAACCCGTTGATGACGGTGTCGCGCTCGTCGTAGGCGAACACCTGTGCGAAGCCGAATGCGGCATGGATCTGGTTGCCATGCGTCAGCTGGACGAGTTTCGGGCGTCCGGTCGTGCCGCCCGTGTGGAACAGGGCGCAGATCGCGTCACGGTTGACCGTCGGTTCGAAATCCAGCCTGTCCGGCCGGCAGCGCTCCAGTGCCGCGTCCAGCCGTCGGTATCCGTCAGGCAAGGGGCCTTCGCCCCCGATCACCAGCACGTCTTTGAGCGAGGGCACTTGCGCCAGCGCCCCTTCCGCCTTCGCCCAGCAGGTCTCGTCGATCTCGCGGGCAGGCACAACGAGGATTGTCGCCTTCTCGGCATCGAGAAGGTCCAGTATCGCGTCGCGCGTGAGCAGGTAGTTCAGGGAGCTGGCAACGCCGGCCACCTGCGCCCCGAGCAACAGGGCCGGAACCTCCGGCAGCGTCGGCGACAGGAAGGCGGCGACCCCGCTGCCCGGGGCAAGGCCGAGCGCGCTAAACAGGTTTGCGGCGCGCGTGACCTCGGCCAGCAGCTCCGCATGCGTCAGCGATACGCCAATGTCGCCCGGCTCCGGCGAACGCAGCACCGTGACCGCCTTCTGCTGGCCCACGTGCGCCGCGGTCGCCAGGAGCAGGTCGTAGAGATTGTGAGCCGTCACCAACTCGTCATAGGGACGGCTCTCGATGGCGGCGATGTCCTCGATGGTCCGCACGTCCATGACCGGACGAGTCGTTTTGAGCACCCGCGCCATCAGTGAACCGCGGCGTACATGATGGTCTCTTCGTCAGCCTGATGCCCTTCGAACTCCTCGACGATCCGGCCTTGGCGGCACACCAGTATCCGGTCGGAAAGCTGAAGGATTTCCGGCAGGTAGGAGGAAATCACCATGACCGCGATGCCCTCGTCCGCCAGCCGGTTGATCAGCTGGTGGATCTCGGCGATGGCGCCCACGTCCACGCCGCGCGTCGGCTCGTCGAATATGACGAGCTTCGGCTTCTGCACCAGAGCCTTGGCGACGACCACCTTCTGCTGGTTGCCGCCGGACAGCTCGACGACACGCGCGTCCGAGTTGATGGCTCTGACGTTCAGCGCGGCGATCCATTCCTTCGCCATCGCGCGCATCTCTCTCATGCTGACCGTCGCGGACTTGGTCTGCCCGCCGGCCAGCGCGGCCAGATGGATGTTCTCGGCGATCGACATCGTTTCGAAGAACCCTTCAACCTTGCGGTCCTCCGTCACATAGATGACGCCGTCGCGCACGGCCGGGCGCGGCACCCGGTAGCGCACCGACCGTCCGTTGAGCCGCACCTGCCCGCCATGGAAAAGGTCGCGCTTGAGAATGCCGGCAACCACCTTCGCTGCCTCCGTGCGCCCCGACCCTATCAGCCCGAACACGCCGGTAATCTGGCCCGCGAAGACCGAGAAGGACGTGTTGCGCACGATGCTGCCCATGGAGAGGTTCTGCACGCTCAGCACCTTGTCCCCGGCGGGCCGCACCGTCCCGTCCTGATGCGAGCCGTAGAGCTCGTCGGTCAGCGTGCGGCCGACCATGGCTCTCACGATCTTCTCGCGGTTGAAGGCGGAGGTCGCGTCTGTCACCACATGCTGCCCGTCGCGCATCACCGTGATCCGGTCGGAAATAGAGAGCGCCTCCTCCAGCGCGTGGCTGATGAAGACGATCGACACCCCGCGCAGCTTCAGCCGCTCCACCAGCGCGAAGAACTGGTGCTTCTCTTCCGGGGTCAACGCCGCGGTCGGCTCGTCGAAGATGATCACCTGCGCGTTGTGATGCACCGCGCGGGCGATCTCCACCATCTGCTTCTGCCCGGCCCCGAGGCTCGACACCATCGCGGTGGGGTCGACGTGGAAGTTGAGCGACTGAAGGAACTGCTGTCCGGCGATGTAGATGCCGCGCAGGCGGTGGAAGCGCTTCTGGTCGGTCAGGTAGATGTTCTGAGCGACCGTCAGCGACGGAACCAGGCTGGTTTCCTGGTACACCATCGCGATGCCGCGCTTCAGCGCTTCCGACGGGGAGTCGAATTCCGCCTTGACGCCGTCGACGAGCAGCTCCCCGGCGGTCGGCCGCACCACGCCGGCGATCATCTTCGTCAGCGTGGACTTGCCGGCGCCGTTCTCGCCGAGCAGCGCATGCACCTCGCCGCGGTGAAGCGTGAACGAGACGTCCTTCACGGCGGGCACGCCGCGGTATTCCTTCGTCGCGCTGCGGAGTTCGACCACCGGGGTCATGAATCACCTCCCCTGCCCGCCGCAAGCGCGACCAACACCCCGTCGCCGCGCGCTGCCACGTACAGCGTTTCCCCATCGTCGACCGCGCTCGTCACGCCGTGCGTGGCCCCGTCGGCACGGCTTTGAAGGCTGGCGCGCGGCTGGAATGCCCGGTCGAGCCTGACGCACAGTCCGGCCGACATTGCGGGCGCCCATGGCTTCAGCAGGCCCAGATGCTTCACCCCGCCGCCCTGCAGGGACTCGTAGAAGCTCCGGCCCGCTCTCAGCTTCGGCGACACCCAGTACTGCGCGGGAACCTCGGCCATCATGCGCTTCCGGTATGCGGGCTCGCGCAGCACGAACTCGACAAGCTGGCTGCGCGGGGCAAAGAGCGCCAGCCAATACCCGTCCGTGGCCTTCGAAATCCGCCCCGGATAGGCCGGCAGGTCGGCATGGAGAACGTCCCTGCGCTCCGGCCTCTCGGCATCGAGACGCACGAGGCGGTGGCGCCATGCCTCCGCGAATACCAGGCCGCCTTCGTCGGCAACCAGGCCCGCGGGCCACGCGAGGCCGTCCGCGAGCAGGCTTGCGCTGCCGGTGCCAAGGTCGATGCGCCAGATGCTGCCGGACGCATTGCGCTCCAGCAGATCGCGCTGCCAGTCCTCCGCGGCGACAGTGGCGGACCCGTTCGCCACGTAGAGCGCCCCACCGTGCATCGCGACTGCGGTGATGCAGCTCAGGCCTGACGCCGTGCCGTAGCGCCGACCGTCGAACTCCCCGCCCTCGATGGTGATGCTGCCGTCCGACAGGGCGACGGCAAGCCCGCCCTCTCCTGCCGGGGCAATGCAGTTCACCGTCGAACCGTAGGACGTGCGCCGCGCCCATCTACCCCGGGTCAGAACCATTGTTTCCTGCCCCGCCGAGGCGACGAGCTTGCCGTCGAGCCAGGCCAGGCAATCGATGCCGGTGAGCGGTATCCGCTGCTCCGCCTCGTCCAGCAGGCGGTTCGGCCGGAACGCGCCATCCAGGGGCGGGACGGTGACCGCCGCCTCTCCCCGCCCGAGGAGATTGTCGAAGATATGGGCAAGACCGCCGATCATGTGCGACCCCAATAGGATTGACGGGCGGTCCAGCCGGAGTCGGCGTCTTCGAGCTTCAGACGCCCGACGCGGTTGTTGAGGATGCCGCCGATGTAGAGATGCCCCTTGTGCTCGCGCATGGAGGTGATCATCGGGTGGCTCTCGCCGCCGAGATCCCAAAGCGTCTCGATGACCCGGCCGTTCTCGTCGAAGCGCACCACGCAACCGGTATTGATGTTCGGGAACATCCACTCGTCGGGGGCGATGCGCCGCGCCATGCGCCGGCGGAAGCCGGGCATCTTGAGCGCGAGGTCCAGCGCCGGCGTCCGGATGCCCACCAGCGCCAGCCAGTAGGTCCCGTCGGAGGCTCGGTTGATGTTGTCGGGATAGCCGGGCAGGTCCGCGATCACCCGCTCGACCGTCCCCTTCTTCGGCCCGTCGAACCAGTAGCGGCTGACGCGGCATGCCCAGGTCTCGGCGAACAGGAACGACTGCCCGTCATGCGTCATGCATATGCCGTTGGGAAAGACGAGGTTTTTCAGCACGGTGCGCGTGGACCCTGAGCTGGGATCGTAACAGATGATCCGCCCGTTGCCGCGCGATTCCAGGCAGTCGACCGGCCATTCGTGCATTTCGTAGCGGATCGTCGCCTCGCTGAAGAACACCCGCCCGTCCGGTGCAATGTCCAGGTCGTCGGCAAGCCGCAGCCGGGAGTCGTCGATGATGGAGAACCAGGAGCGGTTGGTCTCGTCGGTCAGCTTCTCGATCTGGCGGTCTCGGGTGACGCGGTACAGCCCCATGCCGCCGATGCAGACCAGCAGCGCACCGTCCTTGGCGAACGCCATGCCTAGCGGCCGCCCGCCGACATGCGCGAACACCTCCTGCCGCTCGTAGTCGGGAGCCAGGAAGCGGACGATGTCGCCCGTCCGGTTACCCACATAGATGTGGTCGTCCTCGTCCAGGATGACGTCTTCCGGCCCGTCGATACGGCCGAGCCCGATCGCCTCGACCGGACGCAGCCGGTCGTTGAGGGCATAGGGGGAATCGCCCTCCGTTGCCGGCGCCGGAGGCAGTTCGGCGTAGGTTGGTGAGACATAGACCTTCGAGAGGAACTTCTGCCGGTTCTTGAGCCAGCGCACGTCGATCGCGACCGCCGCCAGCAGGACCATGCCCAGCAGGAGCGAGCTGCCGCCGCGCACGATGCCGAGGCGGACGAAGCTGTTGACCATGATCAGCACGGTGATCGAGCCGATGATCGCCTTGGCCGCCGAGCCGCGACCGCCGCCGAGGCTGTTGCCGCCCAGTACGGCGGCGGTCAGCGCCGCGATCTCCAGCCCGATGCCGGTGTCGGCGCCGGCGCCACCCAGGCGCGAGGCGAAGAGCACGCCGGCGAGCGCGGCGAGCGTGCCGGACAGGACGTAGGTGAGGCAGATCACCCGCCGGACCGGAATGCCTACATTGTGCGCGGAACGCCGCGAGCCGCCCACCGCCAGCACATGCCAGCCGGCGCGTGTACGGCTGAGCAGCAGGTGGGCGCAAAGGGCGACCGTCAGCGCGACGACCACGCTGAACGGCGCGCCGAACAGGTAGCCTTCACCGAAATAGTACCACAGCTCGGAATCCGGGAACGCGGCCGCGATGGCGACGGAATGCTTCAGCAGCAGCATGTCGACCACCGCCCTCACGATGATCAGCGTGACCAGCGTGGTGAGGAAGGCGCGCAGGCGCAGGTAGCCGACGAGCAGCCCGTTTATCAGCCCCACCGCCGCGCCGCAGGCCAGCGTCGCCGCGACCACGCCGGCGACCGGCCATTCGGCCACGCTGAGCAGGGCCAGCGCCACGATGTTGCCCAACGCGAAGGTGGAGCCAACGGAAAGGTCGATGCCACCGGCCACCATCACGATCATCAGCGCCAGCACGATGAGGCTGAACTCGCCCCACTGCCGCATCAGGTCGGAGACGGCGGAAGCGCCGAAGAACCCCGGGATCAGTGAACCGAACACGGCGACGACTGCGATCAGGATCAGCAGCGGGATCGCCGTGTCGATCCAGCGCTTCGTCAGGATCTCGCCAAGGAGATGGTCGGGCACGAGGCGATAGCGCCAGCGCACGAGCGTGTCGGATGCGGCCATTGTTCTGTGCTCGGGTCAGAAAAGATGGGGACGCGGGCGGTCAAGCCGCCCGCGCATGCGATGCGTCAGCTCTTGGCCGGAAGATCCCAGCACGATGCCGCCGTCATGTTGTCCTTCGTGAGGAAGTTCAGCGGCGTGAACAGCGTGGTCTTCGTGGTGCCAGGCGCCTGGCCGTGCTGCAGCAGGTGCTTGATCATGGTTGCCATGTCGCGCGCCTGCCCGGGTACGAAATAGACCACCGATTCGGAGTAGGTGCCGTTGGCCAGCCCGTCGCAGACCATGCGGTTTCCGCCGCCCTGCGTCAGCAGGTAGACGTCCTTGCCCGACTCCTTGATCGCCGCCGCGGTGCCTACGTCCATCACGTCCCAGAAGCCGGTGATCATGCACAGGTCGGGGTGCTGCTGGATGACGGTCGCCGCGATGTTCTTCGCCTTGGTCGAATCCCAGTCGGCTGCCTGGTTGGAGACGAGCTGGATCTCGGGATGCTGCGACAGCACGTTGTTGATGCCCTGCATCTGGTAGATGCTGGCGGCGGCCGTCAGCACGCCCTGCGTGATCGCCACCTTCCCGCTGCCGCCATTGGCGGGCGAGCACTTGTCGACCATGCGCTGGCCGATCTGCTCGCCCATGCCGACATAGTCGGCGCCGACGAACACGTCGGTCGAATAGCTCGACCGCATGTTGACCTGGACCACGTAGATCCCTGCGTCCTCGGCCCTCTTGAGCAGCCGGGCGTAGGACTGGACGTCCGGGTTGTGCACGACGATCACGTCGGGCTTTTCCGAGATGAGCGAGGTGATCGCCTGCGCCCCTGCGTCGGTGCTCCAGTTCGGGTCGCGGATTTCGAAGGTGACGCCGAGCGGCTCGAGCGCCTCCTTCAGCCCCGCCGCCCAGCCCTCGGTCAGGTCGAAGCCCATCGCCACAGGAACGTAGGCGACGCGCTTGCCCGTGAAGGCGTCGTAGTACGGGGCGCGGGTCGGGTCGTCGATGCCTTGGGCCAGCGCCGCCCCGGCGCCGGCAACCATGGCCGCTGCTAGCAGGCCTGTCGTGAACTTACGCATGTCTTCTCCTCCCTTGAGAACGACGCTAGATGTCCCCTTGCTGAGCGGTCTGCTCGTCGCGGGGGTTTACGATCGTGTCGATCACGATCGCGGTGAGTAGGATGACGCCCTTGATGACGTTCTGGACCGTGTACTGGATGTCCATGATCGTCATGCCGTTGAGCAGCACCCCGATGAGGAGCGTGCCGACGATGACGTTGCGGATGCCGCCCTTTCCGCCGGACAGGCCGATGCCGCCCAGTACGACGACCAGGATCACGTCGTAGACATAGGTCGAGATCGCCACCCGCGTGTTCATGCTCGCCACCGAGGCGGCGGTGACGATGCCGGCCATGTAGCCGATCAGCGCGGCCATCACGTATTGCTGGACGATGACTGGCCGCACTGGAACGCCGGAGATGCGCGCCGCTGCGAGGTTGTCGCCGACGGCGCGCAGGTAGCGGCCCGACTTGGCGTAGCGCAGGAAAAGGTAGCCGGCCAGGCACACCGCGGCGAAGAGGAAGATCGGCACCGGCACGCCGTACAGCGTGCCCTGGCCGAGCCAGGAAAGCGCGCCGGCCCCCGGCGGCAGGTACACGACGTCGAGGTCGAACAGGAAGTAGCGCCCGAACCCGTAGACCAGCGTGCCCATCGCCAGCGTGGCGAAGATGGCCGGTATCTCGACATAGGCGACCACCCATCCGTTGACGGCGCCGATGAACAGGCTGAAGGCCAGCCCGATCGCCAGAGCCTGCGGCAGCGGCATGCCGGTGGCCACGAGGTGCAGCGTCCACGCCACCGATATGGCCATCAGCGCGACCAGCGAGAGGTCGATGCCCCGGCCGATCACCACGAGGCCCATCGCAACGCCAAGGATGCCCAGTATGGAAACGCTGCGCACGAGGTTCAGCACGTTGCTGGTGGTCAGGAAGCCCGGCAGGGCGAGCGCGAAAGCCACGCACAGCAGCAGCGCCAGGCCGAAGACGATCTGCTCCTGGCTGAGCCTCCCGAAGAATTGCATGTCGGCCCTCCCGCCGGTCGGCCGCGCTCCCGGTGCGGCCTTTATTGCGGCAAGGAATAGCGACGCCGGCCATTCGTCTCTTCATTGGGAATGCATATCTTTTGCGTGAGAGTGCACTCGCCGTGGTGCCGGCTGGACGCCCGCAGCGGTGGGAACTAGTGTGACGGTGCGGCAAAAGCCGCCGGCGCAGGCCGAGATCCGGGTTGAACCGGACGGGGTCTACGCACGGCCAGGGGTGGGAGGAGCCCATGGACCTCGTATTCTCGACAGACGACTATCCGCAGTCCGAGCGATACGCGGCGTGGCGCGACGCCATCTGCGACGTCTACGTCCACGTGGACGTGAAGGCGACGGACCCCGAGCGCTATCGTGGTTTCATTCGCGAGGCGAAGTTCGGCGGAGTGGTCCTCACCGACATCCTGCTGTCGGAGCAGCGCATCAAGCGTAACAACCGGCACATCTCGCAGCTCGACAAGGAGTGCTACTACCTTCAGCTCATCCATTCCGGAAAGGTAAGCGTCGTGCAGCGGGGTGAGACCCACCGGTCCAACGCGGCGCGCGGCGCGATCTTCTCGGCGGCGGAGCAGTACGAGCTGCACGGCCATGGCGAGGTCCGCTCGTTCTACCTGGAGCTCCCGCGCGACGAGTTCGCGCAGCGCTTTCCGCGTGAGCGCATCCCGGTCTCGGCCCTGCTCAATACCTCGCAGGGGCTCGGCCGCATCGCGACGGAGTTCTGCGCCACGCTGGCGGCGGAGGGGTCGAAGCTCGACGAGAGCATACGTTCCGGGCTGGGAAGCCAGCTCATGGACATGCTGGCCTTCACGATGCTGACCTCGGAGGGCGACATGCCGGCCGCCGAGGGCGCTGTGAAGAAGGCCCGCCTAAGGTCGGTACAGCAGTGGATCGAGGCGCACCTGACCGATCCGGAACTGTCCTTGGAAAAGGTGGCGAGCGCCAACGGCATGTCGCTTCGCTACCTGCACACCCTGTTCGAGGGCTGCGAGATGTCCCCCTCGGAATGGATCTGGAACAGGCGCCTGCAGCTCGCCTATGACGGGCTCGCGCGCGGAGACGGCCGTTCTGTCACCGTGATCGCCTATGACCACGGCTTCAACAGCTCCGCCCATTTCAGCACCATGTTCCGCCGCAAGTACGGGATCTCGCCGCGCGACCTGGTGCGCGGCCCCCGGTAGGGAGTGGTGCGGGCGGCGGGGATCGAACCCGCACGGGCAAGGCCCGAGGGATTTTAAGTCCCTTGCGTCTACCAGTTCCGCCACGCCCGCACGGCAGCAGCGTTAGTTGAAGACGCCGCCGCCATCAAGCTGCGGTCACCGGGTGCGGCGCTGCCCCGAACTCCGCGTAGCTTTCGAAGTCCAGCGGCCGGCCCTCGCGATCGGCGTAGACGACGTAGTCAAGCTTCAGCACTTCCTCGAACAGCGCAGCGGACTGGATCATCATGCGCCGTCCGCGGTCGATGATCTCGACGGCAAATCCGCGCGCCAGCCGCACCCTCAGGTAGTCGACTAGCCCGCTCTTCTTCCATACCTCAGGCTGGGCGGGGTCGACAAAGACCACGAACTGTTTCTGCACCGGATCGCGCACGAAATAGGCCCCGGCCTCCAGCGGATGCGGGATCGTATGCCGGTCGCCCGCACTGTCCTCGCGTGCCGCAAGATACGCGCAGCGGAACGCGGCGCAGACCTGCGGCCGCTCCCGGCGGCCGAAGATGCCGCATCCCTGCCCGGCGAGGTGAATGCAGGGCTTGTACATCGGCTTGTCGAGGCCGAGAATTTCGGGGATCGTGCAGCACAGCGTGCAGGAGCGGCACCATGAGATGCGCTCGCCCGTTTCGCGCCTGCGTTTTGCTTCGCCCATGCGTCCGTCCGGCTGTTGCGTCAGCGGCCATTCTGGCACGCGGGAGAATGTGCTGCAAACGCCTCAGCGGCCGGCGAATGCCCGTGCGGCGATGCGGCGGACGAAGGCCTCCACCCGATCCCTCGCCGCATATTGCGGCATGTGCCCGATCCCTTCCAGGGGCTCGAAGTCGAGGTCGCGTATCTTCCCCACAAGGCTCCTGCCGTGTCTTTCCCAGTTCAGCACGCGATCGGCGGTTCCGTAGATGACGCCCACCGGCAGTGCAATCTCGCCGTAGCGTTCCTGCTGCGCGGCCATTGCCGCGCCGAGGGTCACGAAATCGGTGGAAGTGGCGAAGAAATGCTCGGGCGTCAGCACCGACATGGCGCCGCCAGCGATGGCGTAGTCGGCTGGCGGCTCCTGCGGGCCGAACACATAGGCCAGCGTTGCCGGCGCCTGCCTGATCGAGGCCGGCACCGCCACCGTGTTGGCGATCAGCCGGCGTCGGAAGGGCGACGGGATAAGCAGCGGCGCGAATTCCGGCGCCACGCCATCCTCCCGATGCGACAGCGGCGAAATAAGCGCCAGGCCGGATATCTTCCGCGGAAAGTCGAGCGCCGTAGCGAGCGAGATCGCGCCGCCGAGCGAATGGCCGACGAGCAGCGGCCGATCGAGACCCATCACGTCGATGAACCGGGCGATGAATTCAGCCTGCTCCTTCGGGCTTGCCGGTGTCAGCCCGCGCCGCGTCGAATAGCCCGAGCCGGGACGATCGACCGCGATGAGGCGAAAATCCTTCTCCAGTTCTGGGAACAGAGGCAGGAAGTGGAACTGCGTGCCGCCCAGCCCGTGCACGAACAGGATCGGCGGCCCCTGCCCGCGATCCACGTAGTGAATGCGGTTACCGTCGATGTTGATGAACTTTCCGGGCGGCGGAACCAGGAGCCTGGCTTGCCGCGCGATGCGGCGCGTCGCGAACACGAAATGGAGCGCGACCGCCAGCACCGCAGCAATGATCGCGCCGGCGATCGTCAGGAGAATGGCGCCGGCCGTCATCGCACTCCTCTGGCCGTTCGCCTATTCCGCGGGATCGCGGGCGTCGCTGCGGATTTCCGGCGTCCCGCCGATGAGGCTGCGCCAGAAGCTCGGCTTGAGAAACGGGCTCTCGCGGGTAAACGTCTTGTCGGGAAAGAAGTGGAACCAGCGGTAGCCCATGCGCCCGTACTGGCTGCGCACATAGGCGCGCCCGCTCTGGCCGAGCGCGGAAAAGGCTGCCCAGTGCAGGACGGTGCGCTGGCACCAGGAGCGCTTGTAGCGCGCGATATGGCGGGGAAGCAGCGCCGCGTCGTAGCGCAGCACGCCGGCGACGCGCCGGAAATCGCTGAGCCGCGCCTTGATGTCGAACACCAGGATGCAGACGCCCGCCACGCCCGCCAGGCGCAGCGGAAGCGGAAAGAACGGAATGCTCGAGACGGCGAGCGACGAACTCAGCAGGGCCAGCGGCGGCCACACTGCGAAAAGTGGTGCGAGTCTTACCTGCAATCCCCCGGCCTCCGACCCGGTCCCAAATCAACGCCCCTGCCGAGATAACCCGACCGGAGCCCAGATTCCAAGCGGCGGATGGCGAAAAAATGACGCGCCGCGCAGGCTTCCATCACGATTGCGGCCTGGCCGCGCGGTCTCGCCATTGCCCATCGGCGCCGCCGGGGCTATCTCCGGCGGTCGGTTCTGCGGAGAGATGCCATGGCGGACGTGATCACAGCGGCAATGCTCGTCATCGGCGACGAGATCCTGTCGGGTCGCACCAAGGATCGCAATATCGGTCATCTCGCCGACGTGATGACCGCGATCGGCATCGACCTCAGGGAGGTGCGCATCGTGGCCGATGACGAGGAAGCCATAGCCGACGCCATCAATGCGCTTCGCGCGGCCCATACCTACCTGTTTACAACCGGGGGCATCGGCCCCACGCATGACGACATCACGGCCGATTCGGTCGCCCGCGCCTTCGGCGTGCCCTGCGACTACGACGCACGCGCCTATGCTCTGCTGGAAGCCCACTATGCCGCGCGCGGTATCGAGTTCACCGATGCGCGCAAGCGCATGGCCCGCATGCCGGCCGGCGCCGAACACATCGACAATCCGGTCTCGCTCGCCCCCGGCTTCCGCATAGACAACGTCCATGTGATGGCGGGTGTCCCGGCCATCTTTCAGGCCATGCTCGATAATGTGGTCCCGACGCTCAAGACGGGCGTGAGGCTGCTGTCGGAGACGGTGCACTGCCCTTACGGCGAGGGCACCATCGGCGGCCCGCTGGGTGAAATCCAGAACAGCCACCCTGACACGATTATCGGCTCCTACCCGAAATTCCAGGACGGATCATTCTGGACCGAACTCGTCATCCGTTCGCGCGATGCCGGCAAGCTCGCGGCCGCCAGGCAGGCGGTCGAAGCGATGCTGTTGGATGTCGCCCGGACAAGCGCCTGAGGCAGCACCGAGGACACCTTCCCGCCCTTGAAGCGATGGCGAAATCCGTGCGACCTTTCCGGCCACGCCGGTTGATCCGCGTCAAGGCGGCAGCCGCCCGGCGGCGGCAGCATTGCTTGCATTGACCGAGCGGACCGCTCCAGGAGACGAGAATATGGAACCCAAGACGATACTCGCAGTGCTCAACGCCGAGGAAGATATGGCCCGCGTGCTTGAGACCGCTCTGCCGCTGTGCGCGCGCTTCGGCGCGCATCTCATCGGCTTCCATGGCGAAGCGCTCCCGCTGCCGCAGGCTACTCCGATGGGTTTCCCGGACGTGGAACTCGTCCAGGCCGGCGCGGAAGCCGCGCGGGAACGCTCGGCCACGTTGCAGAAGGCGTTCGAAGAGCGCGTCCGCCGCGACGGCGGCTCGGCCGAGTGGCACGCGACCGAGGGTTATTCGGGTAACACCGCGCTGCTCGCTGTGCGGGCCGCGCGTGCCGCCGACATGATCATCGTCCAGCAGGCCGATCCGGACGCGCCTTATTCCTCGTCCCCCAACAGCGAGGCGCTGCTGTTCGAGAGCGGCCGCCCGGTGATGTTCGTCCCCTATGCGGGCAAGGTTGATCCGCGCTTCCGCAAGGTGCTGGTTGCCTGGAACGGGACGCAGGAAGCCGCCCGTGCCGCCTTCGACGCCCTCCCCTTCATCGTCGCGGCAGAAACGACCGAGGTGTTGTGCGTCGATCCGCGCTCCAGCGCCACCGAGGATGCCGCCGTGTCCGGCGCCGACATCGCGGAGGCGCTGTCGCGCCACGGCGCCAGGGTCACGCTTACCACGGAGGTCTCGGCCGGACTCGCCGCCGGTGAGATCATCGAGAACCGCATCGCCGAGACCGGCGCCGACCTGCTCGTCATGGGCGCGTTCAGCCAGCCCTGGCTCAAGCAGTTCTTCTTCGGTGGCGCCACGCGCACGCTGTTGCGCTCCATGCCCGCGGCTACCCTGATGTCGCGCTGAGCACCGGAATGACGGCGCCGGCCGGAGGCCGGCGCCGCGTTCTCTCACTTCGTCTGGCGCGCCAGCCGCCAGGTCTGAACGGCTGTCCATATCGCCAGCGGAAACTGCGCCACTCCCGTCGCCTCGAAGAAGAAGTCGTTGGGTATCTCGACCGCCGACGGGTCGTAGAGCCATGACGGCATCAGCGCCTGCACGGCCTCCTCGCCGCCGCCCAGGAACCCGAGGTTCTTCAGCACGTGGTTGTAGCCGCCCTCGAAGACCCCGATCGCCGCCACCGCGAACGCGAAGATGATGACGATCCCCACCCAGGTCGCGATGCGCCCGGTCCGGTCGTTGCGTGTCGCGCCGACATAGAGCGCCGCGGCGATGACCGTCGCCACCGGCACCGCGATGAACACGATGTGCAGCCGGAAAGGCGTGTCGTAGATCACCGCGCCATAGACGTGGTGGATCGAGGTCATGAGCAGCACCAGCAACGCCCCTGCGCCGGCGCGCAGATGCAGGTTGGGGGCTGCGAGGGACATGGGAAGGTT
>JAEYRU010000060.1 GCA_023435335.1 Pseudomonadota bacterium | reverse complement strand
GCAAGCGCAAGTCGCACGTCGGCGACAGCTCATAGCTGTCGCAAGCCGGTTATTGCCCGAAGCCCTTGTGCTCGCGCATGAACTCCGCCTCTGCCTCTGTGGTGGCCCGCCCGAGCACGCCGTTGCGGTGCGGGAACCGGCCGAAGCGGGCGATGATGTCGCGATGCTCGAGGGCGTATTTGAGCCCTTCTTCGTTGTCGAGCGACTTGAACAGGTCCACCGAGCGCTCCTGGTCGGCCATGACCTCGGAATGCTGGAAGGGCATGTAGAGGAACTGCCTTTCCACGTTGCTCATGTTTGCGTCGAAGTCGCGGTCCATGGCGCCGCGCGCGATGCGTAACGCAAGGTCGTCCGTCGAGAAGGCATCGGGCTGGCGGCGATGGATGTTGCGCGGAAACTGGTCGAAGACGATCACCGCTGCGAGCGCCGCGCGCGGGTCGGTGTCGATCTCCGGCGGCGGCGATGCCTTCATCTCATCCAGCAAGCCGCCAAAGCGTTTACGCACCAAGTCGTCGGTCTCGGCCTTGGCGACGAACCAGTCTTCGGGCGTCAGCTCTTCGAACCAGAACCTCAAGACGTCCTCGTGCCATCCGGGCTTAGCCATTCCGTCACTCCTCAAAACTCAATGTACCTTGGAGATATCCGGCACGGCGTCGAGCAGCATGCGGGTATAGTCGGCGCGCGGATTGTCGAATATCTCGTCGACCGGCCCTTGTTCCACCAGCACGCCATTGTGCAGGACACCCACATTGTCGGCCATCTGCCGCACGACGGCTAGATTGTGGCTGATGAGCAGGTAAGTCAGGCCGAACTCGTCCTGCAGTTGGCGCATGAGATCGAGCACCTGCGCCTGCACGGATACGTCGAGCGCCGAGGTCGGTTCGTCGCAGACGATGAATTCCGGCTGGCTGGAAAGCGCCCGGGCGATCGCGATGCGCTGGCGCTGGCCGCCGGAGAATTCGTGCGGGAACTTGCGCATAGCTCCGGCATCGAGGCGCACACGCTCCAGCAGGTCGGCAACGCGGTCCTCGATTTCGGATCGGCTGGCGGCCAGGCCCAGCGCGCGGATCGGCTCGGCCACGATGTCGCGCACGCGCCAGCGGGGATTGAGGCTGGCGTAGGGGTCCTGGAAGATCATCTGGACGCGCTGCCGCCGCTTGGCGGAGCCGGACTGCCAGATGTCGTCGCCCTCCAGCAGCACACGCCCCCCCGATGGCGGGATGAGCCCCACCATCATGCGCGCGCAGGTTGACTTGCCGGAGCCGGACTCACCGACGAGGCCGTAGGTCGACCCCTTGCGGATCTGGAACGAAACGTCGTTCACCGCCTTCACGATCTTGCGATCGGACGACCCCAGCATACGGTCGAGGAAGGACTGTGAAAGATCGAACTCGCGGCTGAGCTTCTCCACCCGGATGAGAGCCTGCTCCTCCGGGGGCACCTCGTGCCTGCGAGTTTCGTCACGGATCGAGGGAATCGCCTTGATCAGACCGATGGTGTAGGGCTCCTTCGGTCGCTTGATCACGTCGCCCACAGGGCCGGTCTCCACGATCTTGCCCTTGTTCATCACGATCATCCGGTTGGCGGTCTCGGCGATCACGCCCATGTCGTGGGTAATCAGCATGACCGCTGCGCCCCGGCTCTCGCACAGCTTCTTCAGCACCCGGATGATCTGCGCCTGCACCGATACGTCGAGCGCCGATGTCGGCTCGTCGGCGATGATGAGCTCGGGCTCGGCTGCAAGCGCCAAGGCGATGACGACCCGCTGGCGCATGCCCCCGGAGAACTGGTGCGGGTAGCTGGCGATGCGGTCCTGAGGGCTGGGGATGCCTGCCTCGGCGAGCAGGTCTATGGCCCGCTGCCTTGCTTCCTCGGCCGAGAGCGGCAGATGCCTGCGGATTGTCTCAACCAACTGCTCGCCGATCGTGTACAGCGGGTTGAGGCTGGTCAGGGGGTCCTGGAACACCATGCCGATGCGCTTGCCCCGGAGCCTCGCCATCTCCTCGCTGGGCAGGTTGTCGATGCGCTTGCCGTTCAGCAGGATCTCACCGCTGGTAATGCGTCCCGGCGGCTCGATCAGGCCGATGATGGCCGACCCGGTCATCGACTTGCCGGCGCCGGATTCACCCACCACGCCCAGCACCTCGCCGGGCATGATGTCGAAGGAGATGTCGTCGACGGCGCGGAAATTGCCGCGCCGCAGCGGAAAGTCGACCGTCAGGTTGCGGACCGAAACCACCGGTTCTTGCTTCTTCTCGCTCATCAGCGCAGCCTCGGATTGAGCGCATCGCGCAGCCAGTCGCCCAGCAGGTTGACCGATAGCGCCAGCAGCACCAGCGTCACGGCGGGGAAGAAGAGGATCCACCACTCCCCGGAGAACAGGAATTGCTGGCCGATGCGGATCAGCGTCCCAAGGGAGGGTTGCGTGGGCGGCACGCCGACGCCGAGGAAGGACAGCGTCGCCTCCTCGATGATTGCCAGGGCCAGGCCGATCGTGGCGATGACCAGCACCGGGCCGAGCACGTTCGGCAGTACGTGGCTGACCAGGATGCGCAAGGGGTTCACCCCCATGATGCGCGCGGCCGCGACATAGTCCTTCTGACGCTCCACCATCGTCGCGCCGCGCACCGTGCGTGCGAACTGGGCCCAGTTCGACAGGCCGATGGCCACGATGAGCACCCACACCGCTGCGCTCTCCTGCTGGCTGGGGGGTATGATGCCGCGCGCTATGCCGAAGATCAGCAGTGCGATCAGGATCGCCGGGAACGACAGCTGGATATCGGCTATGCGCATGATCACGCTGTCGTAGACCCCTCCGATATAACCGGCCGAGAGCCCGAGCGCGACGCCGAGCGAAAGGGCGAAGAGGGTCGCCAGCACCGCGACGAAGAGCGAGATCCGGCTGCCGTACAGGATGGTGGAGAAGACGTCGCGGCCCTGGTTGTCCGAACCGAGCACGAAGTAATTGCCCATCATCGACGTCTCGCCGGGCTTGGTGAACCCGTCCATCAGGTTCAGAGTCGCGGGGTTGAAGGGATCATAAGGTGCGATCCACGGCGCGAACAGCGCGCCAAGCACCAGCAGGGCGGTAACGATCGCCGCGACGATGGTTACCGGCGAGCGCTTGAAGGAGTGCCAGATGTCGCTGTCGAGGGCCCGACGCATGGCGCCTTTCGGCTCCTGCGGCGGCGGCCCGGCCGGCTTGGGGTCGGCGGCTTCCGCCATGGCTGAGAGTTCGGTCATTGTCTTACCTCCCGCTGCCGACGCGCAGGCGCGGGTCGACCACGTAGTAAAGGATGTCCACGATGAGATTGATCACAACGAAGACGAACGCGATGAACATCAGGTAGGCGGCCATCACCGGCACGTCGACGACCTGCACCGAACTGATGAAGAGCGAGCCGACGCCGGGCCACTGGAACACCGTTTCGGTGACGATGGCGAAGGCGATCACGGAGCCCAGCTGCAGGCCGGTGATCGTGATCACTGGCACCAGCGTGTTCTTCAGCGCGTGGCCGAAATTGATCGCCCGCTGCGACAGCCCGCGTGCACGGGCGAACCTGATGTAGTCCTGCCTTAGCACCTCCAGCATCTCGGCCCTGACAAGCCGCATGATGAGCGTCAGCTGGAAAAGCGAAAGCGTGATTGCCGGCAATATTAGGGACCTCAGCCCCGATTCCGTGAGCAGCCCCGTGCGCCACCAGCCGATCTGCACGGTGGCGCCGCGCCCGAAGGAGGGAAGCCACTGGAGTTCGACCGCGAACACGTAGATGAGCCCGATACCGATCAGGAATGTCGGCAGCGATACCCCGACAAGCGACAGGGTCATCACCAATGCGGTGGTCCAGCTGCGCGGCCGCAGCGCCGAGAAGACGCCGAGCGTGACGCCGAACACCAGGGCTATCAGCGCCGAGGCGAACGCAAGCTCGATGGTAGCGGGCAGGCGGCTGATGATCAGTTCGCTTACCGGCTGCTGCAGGCGGTAGGATATTCCGAACTCGCCCTGCAGCGCGTTCGAGATGAAGGTTGCGAACTGGACGTAGAACGGCTCGTTAAGACCGAGCCTTTCGCGCAGTTCCTCGAAATCCTGTAGCCGTGAATCCTGCCCCAGCAGTGAGGCGACCGGGTCGCCCACGTAACGGAACAGCATGAAAGATATCAGCGAGACGACGAGCATCACGACGATAGATTGCAGTAGTCGTCTGACGATGAAGGCCAGCATGGTCTTGGTCCCCAAGTGGTAGCCTTGGCGGCGACCCGGCAGTCGCGCTTCCCGGATATGCCGAAAGAGGCCGCGCGCAGACGCGTGGCCTGCCCAGCATTCACCGGTTGCCAGCGGAGGCTATAGAAAGCAGCCCGCCGCGCAAGCTCTCGCGCGACGGGCTGTTTCTAGCAGCGGCTATTATTCGCCGAAGGTGACGTTGTAGATCCGGGGCTGGTTTTCCGGATGCACGGCCAGCGTGATGTTGTCCTTCATCGCGTAGGCGAGCACCTGGTTATGGATCGGCAGGAGCACGCGGTCTTCCTGCACGACCTTCCAGATCTCGGCGATGGTGGCGTCACGCTTCTCGACGTCGACCTCGGTCGCCAGCGACTGGATCTTGGCGTCGAGTTCCGGGTTGCTGTATCCACCCGGATTGTAGGCGCCGTAGTGGCCTTCCTTCGTGTGGACCAGGTCATTGAAGATGTAGGCCGAATCGAAGGTCGGAACGCCCCAGCCGAGCAGATAGAAATCGGTCTCGGCATTCTGGATCAGCGGCGAGTGCTGGGTGATCGGGCGCGACGCGAGCGTCACCTTGATGCCGATTTGGCCCAGCATGCCGACGACCGCCTGGCTGATCGCCTCGTCATTGACGTAGCGATTGTTCGGCGTGTCGAGCGTGACGGTGAACCCGTCCGGATAGCCAGCCTCGGCCAGCAGCTCCTTGGCCCTCGCCACGTCGGCCTTCTCCGGATAGGCGTCCAGCTCGGGCGTCCAGCCGTTCACGAAGGGCGGCGTTGCCACGCCGGTCGGGATCGACTGGCCGCGCATCACCACCTGCTTGATGGCGTTGCGGTCAATCGCGAGGTGCATTGCCTCGCGCACCTTGGCATCGTTGAACGGGTTCTTGTCGGTGACGTTCGAGCTCTTGAGCGGCGCATCGCCGAACTTGTAGCCGAAGTAGATGACCCGGTTCTCGGGACCCGTCTCGACCTTGATCCCGTCGGTTCCGGCCAGGCGCTCGACGTCCTGCACCGGCACGTCCTGCACGAGGTCGACCTCGCCCGAAAGCAGGGCCGCGACGCGGGTCGCATTGTCGGCGATCGGCAGGTAGATGATCTCGGTCACCGCGGGCTTCTCGTCGGCCCAATGGTTCTCGTTGATCTTCAGTACGGAGCGCACGTCCGGATCGCGCGATTCCAGGATGTAGGGCCCGGTGCCGTTGGTGTTGCGGACGGCATAGTTGTCGTCGGTGGAACCCGCCTGCTGGACTTCGACGGCGTTGTTGGTCTCCGTCCAGGTCTTGTCCATCATGAAGGTGTTGGTGAGGTTGTTCGGATAGAGCGGCGACGGGCCGGACATCTTCACTTCGACCGTGTAGTCGTCGACGGCGGTGACGCCCTCCACGGCAGCGTGCAGCTGCTTCATATTGGACTTTTCGGAGCGCGCGCGGTCGAGCGAGAACACGACGTCCTCGGCGGTGAAGTCGGCGCCGTCATGGAACTTCACGCCCTCGCGCAGCTTGAACACCCATACGGTCGGGTCGCCTTCCTTGACGTTCCATTCCGTGGCGAGGCGCGGGATCAGCGTGCCCTCGACGTCGCGGTCGACGAGCGTTTCGTAGATGTGATGGGCAAAGGTGTGGGTCACGCCCTGGTTCTGCGAGTGCGGATCGAGTGTCAGCGCGTCGCCCGAGCGTGCCCAACGCAGCGTTTCCGCCGACGCGGGCAATGCCCCGGCAGCAAGCGCAATGATGCTGGCCGTGAGGAGAAGTCTTTTCATGGTAGTCTCCCGTTTTCTTGTTTCCCCGTGGAAGCTTTTCCGCCCACGATTGGGCGGGCACCATATTGGAGCGCTCCCGCTTTGAAAAGCCGCACTTTGCGGCTAAAAATTTGACCCAGCGGGAAGTGCTCCATGGTTCATTTCCCGTTCAGACTGGACTTCATAAAGTCACCATCGGGGCCTGTGAGGAGCAAGTGCATGAAGACGAAAACGCTTTTATCGACGATCTGCGCTCTCGCGGCCGGCTTGGGCACGGCTGTCTCGGGCGTGTCCATGGCGATCGCGGCGCCGCTATACGTGCCGGCCATCGAGGTTCCGGTCGCGCCGATTACCCCGGTCAATCACGACATCGGCCCAATGGGTGGTGCCGGCGCTCCGGGTTATCTGCACGGGCATCGCGGCTATCGCGAGTGGCGGCAAGGATATCGTCGCCATGATGATGGCTGGTGGTACCCGCCGGCGGCCTTTGCGCTGGGCGCGATCATTGGCGGGGCGATGGCCGCGCCGCGCTACTACGGACCGCGCTACTACGAGCCCGGCTATTACGAGCCCCGCTACTACGAACGCCGCGTCTACAGGGCTCCACGGGGGTCGGCGCATGTGCGCTGGTGCCAGAACCGCTACCGGTCGTATCGCGCCTGGGACAACACGTTCCAGCCCTACCACGGTCCGCGCCGGCAATGCTGGTCGCCCTATAGCTGAGGTCGCGGCGCCGCTAGGATGCAGAGGCCGCCGGGCGAACCGGCGGCCTTGGCTTGACCGCGGTCAATGCGGCTGAGCGATCGCGCCGCCAATCTCCCGGCCTGAAACAGCTGCAAGGGATGTTGGGTGTTCAAGCTCATTGCCGGGGCGCTATTGCTTGTTCTGGTCGCGGTTGCGGTCACGCTTTGGGCGCACTGGCGCTGGAGCCGCGCCATCGACGCGGACATCTCACGTTTGCTCGCCGGTGCTGGCGACAGCGGCCACATCGTCACGCCGGGGACGGTAGCCGCCCTGCCGGCGCCGGTGCAACGATTTCTCGCTTACAGCGGGGTGATGGGAACGCCTATCCCGCGGACCGTGCGCCTCTCGCAGCGCGGCCGCATCCGCTCGGCCCCCGAAGCAGTGTGGATGCAACTAGCCGCCGACGAGGTCTATTCGACCCACCCGCCGGCCTTCGTCTGGAAGGCTTCCTTCCCGGGGCGCCTTTTTCCGGCAGTGCTCGGCCGCGACGAATATCTCGAAGGCCAAGGCAGTATCCTGATGAAGGCCCTCGGCTTCTACTGCATCGCCGACGAGGCCGGGAGCGTAGCCATGAACGATGCCTCGCTGATGCGGTACCTGAACGAGATGGTCTGGTTCCCGGCGGCATTTGCCGGAAGCAACGTTGCCTGGCGCGGCATTGACGAGAATTCTGCCGAGGTGACACTTACCGACCACGGCCGCAGCGCGACCGCGACCATGTTCTTCGATGCTGAAGGCCGGCCGGTGAACTTCCGGGCCCGACGCTACAACACCGCAACGCGGCGCGACGAGATGTGGGAGACGCCGTTCACGCGGCAAGGCAGCTTCGGCGGCGTCAATGTCCCTGCCGCGGGCCGTGCGGTCTGGAAGCTCGCGGGGGGCGATTTCACTTATATCGAGCTGGAAATCCTGGGGGTCGAATACGATTGACGGCCACGCGGGATCATGGCGCTGGCAGGGCCTGACACAAGATGGCAGGGGGTGGTGCCGCTTGCGTGACTCGAACACGCGACCCCATCATTACGAATGATGTGCTCTACCAACTGAGCTAAAGCGGCCCGCCGCGCCGCAAGGCGCGAGGAATTGTGCGCGTGATAGCCGCAACGCCCGGCAATGGCAAGCGCGAGATTTGTCCGGTTGCCGAGCCGCTCGGCGCGCCGGGGCCGATGCGCAAGCACGGCCCGAAAACGGCATGGACTCTTTCGGCCTCTTCGCTAATCTGGTCTCAGGCAGGCGCGATGCGGACCCACCCCCCGGATGCGCCCGTCGCATTGGGAGGAGGTTTCATGTCTGACGTTTCCATGGTCGTGAACGGACGGAAGGTTTCCGGATCCGTGGAGGACCGTACGCTTCTTGTCCATTTCCTGCGTGAGAATCTCGGCCTCACCGGCACGCATGTCGGCTGCGACACCTCGCAATGCGGAGCCTGCGTAGTTCATGTCGACGGCAAGGCGGTGAAGAGCTGCACCATGCTCGCGGTGCAGGCTTCAGGTTCCGAGGTCGTCACCATCGAGGGCCTGGCGAACGGCGCCGACCTGCATCCGATGCAGGCGGCGTTCAAGGAGCATCACGGGCTTCAGTGCGGGTTCTGCACCCCGGGCATGATCATGTCGGCGGTCGACATGGTGCGCCGCCATCCCGAGGGCCTGGACGAGAAAACCGTCCGCGCCGAGCTCGAGGGGAACATCTGCCGCTGCACCGGCTACCACAACATAGTGAAGGCGATCCTCGCCGCGTCCGAGACGATGGCGAAGGCAGGCAAGGCAAAGGCCGCGTGACGAACCAGGGCGGCAGGGAAGTCGCGCAGTAAAGCCGGCAGGGGAAACCCGACGCCCGGAACGGGCCGTCCGCTCCCGCCTCTTTGCGCCGCCGCCCGGCCGCGTCCCGAAATTCTGGAGGAGGACCAGAGCAATGGGTATTGAAGGTATCGGCGCCCGCGTGGCGCGCAAGGAAGACCGCAGGTTCATCACCGGCGCTGGACGCTATGTGGAGGACATGGTCGTACCGGGGATGAAATATGCGCACTTCGTGCGCAGCCCGTACGCGCACGCAGAAATCAGCAGTATTGACGTATCGCGCGCCCGGGAGATGCCCGGCGTCAGCGGTGTGCTCACAGGCAAGGAACTGAAGAGCGACGGCATCGGCAACCTCATCTGCGGATGGATGATCCATTCAAAGGACGGCAGTCCGATGAAGATGGGGGCGTGGTCGCCGCTGGCGGTAGATCGCGTGCGCTATGTCGGGGACGCGGTCGTCATCGTGGTCGCCGAGACCAAGGGGCAGGCCCGCGACGCCGCGGAGGCGGTGGAGATAACCTATGAGGAGCAGCCGGCAGTCACCGATGCCGTCGCCGCGCTGGCGCCCGGCGCGCCGCAACTCCATCCGGAAGCCGAGGGCAACCTCATCTACGACTGGGAGATCGGCGACGCTGCCGCCGTCGACAAGGCGATCGCGCAGGCCGCGCATGTGACACGCATGCGCATCGTCAACAACAGGCTCGTGCCCAACGCGATGGAGCCGCGTGCCGCTCTCGGCCATTACGACAAGGCCGAGGACCATTACACCTGCTGGACCACGTCGCAGAACCCGCATGTCGCGCGGCTCGTCATGAGCGCGTTCTACAATGTTGCGCCCGAGAACAAGCTGCGGGTGATCGCGCCAGACGTTGGCGGCGGCTTCGGCTCGAAGATCTTCATCTATCCCGAGGAGATCGTCTGCCTGTGGGCCTCGAAGAAGACCGGCGTCCCCGTCAAATGGGTGGCCGACCGCACTGAGAGCTTCCTCACCGACGCGCATGGCCGCGACCATGTGAGCGAAGTGCAGATGGCGTTCGACGCAGACAACAGGATCATCGGTCTGAAGGTCGACACCGTCGCCAATTTCGGCGCCTACATGTCGCTCTTCTCTTCCTCGGTGCCGACCTATCTGTATGCGACGCTGCTTTCGGGCCAGTACGACATCCCGGCCATCCACGCGAACGTCAGGGCGGTCTATACCAATACTGCGCCGGTCGACGCCTATCGCGGCGCAGGAC
>JAEYRU010000032.1 GCA_023435335.1 Pseudomonadota bacterium | reverse complement strand
ACCACATTGTCGAGTTCCAGGAGCGGGTGGTCGGCCGGCAGCGGCTGCGTCGTGAAGACGTCCAGCGCGGCCCCGCCGATCCTGCCCGCGCGCAGCGCCTCCACCAGCGCATCCTCGTCCACGACCGGACCGCGCGACACGTTGATCAGCACGGCATCTGGCCGCATCCGGAAGATGCGATTACGACTCACCAGCCCGCGTGTCTCCGGGGTCAGCGGACAGCACAGCACGACAATGTCGGCCTCCTCCGCGAGCGCGTCCAGGGAGACGGCGCGCACGCCCTCCGGCAGCGCGTCCGGACGCCGCGTGCTGGCGATCACATCCATGCCGAACCCGTCCTGTGCGATTTGCGCCAGCGCGCGGCCGATGTTGCCCACGCCGACGATGCCGAGGCAACGGCCGGAAAGTTCCCTGCCGCGATCGGCATGCGCACGACCCGCCTGCCATCCGTACCTGCGCAGGTCGCGGTCCACCGCCGGCATGCGCCGCAGCAACATCGTCGATGCCATGATGACGTACTCCGCCACGGTCCGCGCGTTGACGCCGGGCACGTTTGCCACGAGCACGCCTGCCTGCGTCGCCGCCTCCACCGGGATCATGTCCAGCCCCGCGCCGTGACGGATCGCGGCCCGCAGCCTCGGCGGATCGTCGAACAGCGCCGCTGGCAGCGGCGCCCGGACGATGATGATGTCGGCCCCGCGCCCCTCGGCAAGCAGCGTATCCTTGTCGGGCGCGCTTGCTATGACCAGCCGCCCCGCGCCTTCCAGCATGGCGGCTGCCTGCTCGTGCAACGGATGGGTCGAGAAGATCGTCGGCACGCGGGGACTGCCTTAGGCGCGGACCAGACCGGCGGGGGAGGCATCCTGCGCCTCCTCCTCCTCGTGCATGCCGATGAGGCCCTTCCAGTAGCTTTCGGCGCCCTGCAGATGCGCGCTCATCAGCGCCTGGGCGAGGTTGCCGTCGCGCCGCAACAGCGCCTCGAATATCTGCACGTGCTCGGCATGCGATTTGCGGCTGCGTTCCAGGTCGCCGAAATAGATCGGGAGGCGCTGCTCGCCCATGATGTAGTAGACGCTGCACACCTTGTGGAAGACGCTGTTCTGCGTGGCGCGCACGATCTCGAGATGGAAGTCGCGGTCCTCGCGCGCCAGTCCCTCGCCGGCCGCGAGACGCTCTTCGGACCTCTTGAGGATATCCCGGAGGCGTTGGAAATTCTCGTCCGTCGCCCGCGCGCAGGCGAGTTCCGCGGCCTTGATTTCGTGGATTTTCCGAAGCTCCACCGTCTCGATGATCTGGATCGGATCGAGCGGCACGCCGGCGCGCGCAAACAGCGCCATCGCCTCCACGCTCGCCTCGTTGGTGGTCAGGTAGATGCCGGACTTGGCGCGCCGTTCCACGATGCGCATAGCTTCGAGGATCGCCAGGGCTTCGCGTATCTGCCCCCTGCTGACCGCGAAGTGGTCGGCCAACTCCCGCTCCGAGGGCAGCCGGCTGCTCGACGCCTGCGATTGCGCGTAGAGATAGGCTGCGAGGTCGGGCAGGAGATTGTTTTCCTTCATTGCTCAGGGTCTCTGCGCATGCGCCTCCAGGAACTTCTCGGAGATCGTGAAGCCCAGGCCGGGGCGATCGGGGATTTCGATCATGCCGTCCCGCGCCGAGACATCCTCTTCCACGAGGTCGTGGATCATCGGGTTGGCGCCGAGCGAATACTCGATGACGAAGCTCGCCGGTGAGGCCGCGCATACATGCAGCCCGGCGAAGAAACAAGGCGCACCCGCCCACAGATGCGGAGAAAGCCTGAGGTTGAACGCGCTGGCGAGCGCGCCAATGCGCATGGTCTCCGTGATACCGCCGCAGAAGGCCGGGTCCGGCTGCAGGATGTCGGCGGCCCGCAGCACCGCGATTTCGCGGAATGCGAAGCGCGTCGCCTCGGATTCGCCGGCTGCGATCGGCACCGCTCCGGCGGCGCGAACCTCCGCCATGCCGCGCTTGTCGTCGGCGATCACAGGCTCCTCGAACCATGCAAGGTCGCAATCGGCGACCAGATGCACGAAGCGCTTGGCGTCCGCCACGGTATAGGTTCCGTGAGCGTCGACCATCAGGTCGACATCGGGCCCCAGGGCCGCGCGGGCCGCCTTCACGCGCGTCGCCGACACATGCGGAGCCCCGTCCATCGCTCCCACCCGCATCTTCACCGCGCGGAATCCGCCACGCGCGATATAGGACCTGAGCTGCTCACCGATGGAATCCGCATCTGCCCAGCCGCCCGAGGCATAGGCGGGCAGACGGTCGGCCTTGCGTCCCCCGAGCAACTGCCACACCGGCTGGCCCAGCGACTTGCCCAGGATGTCCCAGAGCGCGATGTCGACGGCGGAGATCGCCGCCACCGTCAGGCCGCGCCGCGAAAGCTCCGGCATCGCGTGGCCGGCGCGGGCGGCCAGATCGCAGCGCACCCCGTTGTAGATCGCCTCCCAGATCGCGGTAATGTCGCCGGCCTCGCGGCCGACGAGCATCGGCCCGATCTCGCTGTTGATCAGGTGGACCAGCGCCCCGTAGGTGCCGGCGCTGCCGGCCGCGTTCTTGCCTTCGCCCCAACCGACGAGGCCGTCGTCGGTCTCTATGCGCAGGATCGCCGAATCGAAGGTCCGCAGGCGACCGAAATCGCTGCGGTGCTGGCGCTCCGCCTCGATCGGAATTCTCACCCACCACGCCTCGACTTTCTTGATACGCATGTTCGATCCAACCCGCCGGTGCCGAAGCAGCGGCCTCGCCCGGCCGTAACGGCTATTTGATCAGCGGCAGCAGCGTCTCCGCCGTGATGCGCATCTGCTCGGTGTAGAACTTCTCCGTGAGCAGGCTGGAGCCGTGGTCCTGGATGAACTTGAGCTGCTCGGGCGAGATATCGACGGGGTTGCGCTCGACCATCTCCGGATACCGGTTTGCCGGCGTCCGATCGACAGGCGCTACGAACTCGTTGGTCAGTGCGCCGTCGTAGCCGATGTCCCTCAGGACGCCGACGATCTTCTTCCAGTCGATCGTGCCGAGCCCCGCCGCGAAACGGTTGTTGTCGGCGACGTGGAAATCGAACAGTCGCTTTCCGGCCTTGCGGATCGCCTCCTCCACGTCGAACTCCTCCATGTGGAGGTGATAGGTGTCGAGGCAGACACCGCATTCCGGGCTAACCGCGTCGGCGAGTGCGAGCGCCTGCTCGCCGCGGTTGAACAGGTAGGTCTCGAAGCGGTTGAGCGGCTCGATGGCGACCCGCACGCCAACCTTCCTGGCGTGGGCGAAACACTCGCGGGTCGCGTCCACGACCCAGCCCCATTCCTCCTCTTCGGTGCCGTCGGGGACCACCTTGCCGACGGTCGCGGGCACGAGCGTGATGATCTCGCCGTCGAGTTCGCTGACCATGGTGAGCACGTCCTTGACGTACTGGACTGAGCGTTCGCGCTGCCCCTGGTCCCGCGCGGCGAGGTTTCGCTCCCCGAGCATGAGGGTCACCGACCCCCAGCAGCGGATCCCGTGCTCCTTCAGCAGGGCGCGGGTCTCCTTGACCTTGTACTGCTCGGGCTCGCCTGAGATCTCGATCGACTCGTAGCCGAACTTCTTGATGCGCCTGAGCGTCACCTCCAGCGGCTCTGCCCGCATCCAGTTGTGCGTCGAAAGGTGCATGCTCCCCGTCCTCCCGGTCATGTGCGCGGCGGGTCAGGCCGCCATCTTGTCGCCTGCAAACTGGTTAGACCAATTTGGACGCTTGGATTTCATCTAGCCCATTCCATGGGACGCTGCAAGCCAACCGCTATCTGGTCCGATTTGGCGTCGAAATCACGGCAGAAATGGCGAAATCCCGAGCGGTCACTAGCGATGACTGGCCCAGGGTCCAGGTTTGCGCCCTTGACCGCCCACGGCTATTTGGTATTACCAGATTGAGGAGCCGGCTCGCGCCGGCAGCCCGGGCTGCCTTGCCGCTGGCATGCGTAGCGCCGGCGGGGAAAGCGGGAGGAGCCTTTCATGGCATCGTCGATCAAGGGTCCGGGGATATTCCTTGCGCAGTTTGCGGGGGATGATGCTCCGTTCAACTCGCTTGGGAGCATTTCGAAGTGGGCGGGGGACCTTGGCTACAAGGGTGTGCAGATCCCGACCTGGGACGGGCGCCTGTTCGACCTTCAGAAGGCGGCTTCGTCGAAGGATTATTGCGACGAGGTGAAGGGGGTGTGCGCGGAAGGCGGCGTCGAGGTGACGGTGCTTTCGACGCACCTGCAGGGCCAGCTGGTGGCGGTGCATCCGGCCTATGACAGCCAGTTCGACGGGTTCGCGCCGCAGAAGGTGCACGGCAACCCGAAGGCCAGGCAGGCCTGGGCGGTCGAGCAGGTGAAGCTGGCGGCGAAGGCCTCGCGCGACATGGGGCTCGGCGCCTCGGTGTCGTTCACCGGGGCGCTGGCGTTCCCGTATCTCTATCCGTGGCCGCAGCGCCCGGCGGGGCTGATCGAGGAGGCGTTTGCGGAGCTCGGCCGGCGCTGGAAGCCGATCCTCGACGTCTACGAGGAGAACGGGGTGGATGTCGGCTACGAGATCCATCCGGGCGAGGACGTGTTCGACGGGGCGACCTTCGAGATGTTCCTCGAGGCGGTGGGCGGTCACAAGCGCTGCCAGATCAACTACGACCCGTCGCACTTCGTGCTGCAGCAGCTCGACTACCTGGCCTTCATCGACATCTACCACGAGCGCATCTGCGCCTTCCACGTGAAGGACGCCGAGTTCAACCCGACCGGGCGGCAGGGGGTCTATTCGGGCTACCAGGGGTGGATGAACCGGGCCGGCCGGTTCCGCTCGCTGGGCGACGGGCAGGTCGACTTCGGCGGCATTTTCTCCAAGCTCGCGCAGTACGGCTACGACAGCTGGGCGGTGCTGGAATGGGAGTGCGCGATCAAGAGCGCGAGCCAAGGCGCGGCCGAGGGCGCGCCGTTCATCGCGCACCACATCATCGAGGTGACGGGCAAGGCCTTCGACGACTTCGCCGGCGGCAAGGCGGACCGGGCCTCGCTGCGGAAGATGATGGGGATCGAGTAGGGCAGTAGGGCAGTAGCCTCGGGGCGGAGGCAGTGCAAGGGCGGCAGCGGTTCGAGGCCGTCGTCCGGGCGGTCCGCCGCTTCGGCGGCAAGACAACATACTGCCCTACT
>JAEYRU010000278.1 GCA_023435335.1 Pseudomonadota bacterium | reverse complement strand
GGAAAGTGGAATACGTAGATCGCAAAGGCGTTGCGCGCCAGAATCCGCCAGGCCCTGCCGGCCCCAAGGGCCAGTTCGCGGAAGGCGACCGGCAACCCGACGCACAGCCCGGTGGCGGTGAAAGCCTCCCAGAGAGTCCACTTCAGGTCGATTCCCCCGACCCCGCCGACAGGGGTGCCGGGCTCGAGGATGCGAAAGCCCGCCAGCACATAAAGCAACGCCGCCAGGCCGCCGCCGATGACCAGCCAGACGAGACCGCGCGAGGTCGGCATCGTCTCGATCCAACGGCCGTGGCTGGCAACCAATCCGATCACGAACAGGCTTGCATATTGTGGCAGGTGCGCGGGCTCCATCTGTATGAAGCCGAGCAGCGCGATCCAATCATTCATGGGATACCAAATGCGAATGATGATGGTTGCTGCGGCAAGCGCGACGGCATACCCGAAGATCATCCAGTGCGACGGAGGCGCCGGGCGGGTCGCGCCGATCCAACGAGGCGGGGCGAGCAGGCGCCAGGCCGCGTGCAGCATCGCGTAGATCAGCAGGTGCTGGAGGAACCAGAGATGGCCCAGGTTGAGCTGGGGCCAGTATTGCGAGGCGGGCCAGCCGTCCGGTTTGCCACCGATGCCGAAGAAACCCTGCGTCAGGTATTCCCAGTAGCCGATCCTGAGCAGGCCCGGAGACAGGTTCATCCGCATCCACCCCTGAAGGGGAGCGATCAGGAGCAGACCCATCAGCAGCGGCAGGCCGATCCTCGTGAGGCGGTCGTAGACGAACTGCGCCGGACCTTTCCGCTCGAGAGAACCGGGTGTGTAGTAGCCTGCCAGGAGGAAGAACAGTCCCATGAAGAAAGCGGCATTCACGGCAAGGAAGGCCCAGACGCCCGGCACCGGCGGACCCGGCAGCACGATCTCGGGAGGCATGTAGCTGAAGGCATACGGCTCCCAGGCGTGATGTCCGACCACGAGCAGCGTGAGGAAAACGCGCAACGCATCCACATAGTCAACGCGCGCCGCTGGTCGAGCGACAGTACCGGCGAAGACCGGCGGCACTGCGTCGGGAGAAACGGCGACAGGCACGAGCGGCCTCCCCGGCAAGTTTCTTTGCGAGTTGAGCACAAGCGGCTTCGGCGCGATTTGATCGATCTCAAAGGACGCGGCCGTGCTTGCGAACGCGTGCAGCGGGTACCCTGTCGCTCGCCCGCGACGCTGTTGCCGCTGTATTTGTTAATCCGGATGCGGCAAGATCGCCGCAGCATCCGGGGAGGTTTCGCGACTTGACGCATGAGGTAACGAACCAGCCGCCGCCGCTGACGGGCACCAATGCCTGGCGCGGCGACCCGCTGCTGATGCAGCTCTCGGAAGATCTCGCCGAACCCGTTCGCAAGGAGCTCGACCAGCTCGGCCGCTTCGTGCGGACTGCAGAGGCGCAGGATCTCGCGCGGATCGCAAACGCGGACACGCCGAAGCTGAAGACCTTCGACCGGCAGGGGCGCCGGATCGACCAGGTGGAGTTCCATCCGGCCTACCACGCGCTGATGCGCCGCTCGGTCACGATGGGCCTGCACGCGTCGGTGTGGGAGAACAGCAATCTCGAGAAGGGCGTGCGGCACCAGGCACGCGCGGCGCGCTACTACCTGATGTCGGAACTGGAGACCGGGCATTTGTGTCCGATCACCATGACCAACGCCTCGCTGGCGGCGTTGATGACCAGCCCGAAGCTTTTCCGCGAGTGGGCGCCGCGCGTCACCAGCCGCAAATACGATCCCTCGCACAAGCCCCCGGTGCAGAAGGCCGGCCTGACGCTCGGCATGGGGATGACCGAGAAGCAGGGCGGCACCGACGTGCGTGCCAACACGAGCCGCGCAGAGCGCCGCGGAAACGGCGGCCTCTACGAACTGACCGGCCACAAATGGTTCATGTCGGCGCCGATGTGCGACGCCTTCCTCATGCTCGCGCAGGCCAACGAGGGGCTTTCCTGCTTCCTCGTTCCGCGCATCCTCAGCGACGGCGCCAACAACGGGCTCGAGTTCCAGCGGCTGAAGGACAAGCTCGGCAACCGGTCGAACGCCTCTTCCGAGGTCGAATTCTCCGGCGTGCTGGCCGAAATGGTGGGCGAGCCCGGGCAGGGCATCAAGACCATCATGGACATGGTGACGCTGACACGGCTCGACTGCGCGCTGGGCACGTCCGGCATCATGCGCGCCGCGCTGGCCGAGGCTGTGCATCACACGCGCCACCGCAGCGTGTTCGGCGACAAGCTGGTCGACCAGCCGCTGATGACCCGCGTGCTCGCCGACCTGGCTCTCGACGTGGCTGCCGCGACGGCGCTCTCGTTTCGCCTGGCGCGCGCTTTCGACGAGGCGGCGGATGAGCGCGAGCAGGCGGCCTTTGCGCGCTCGATGACACCGGTGGTCAAGTACTGGGTGTGCAAGACGGCGCCGGCGATGGTGTACGAGGGCATGGAGTGCCTTGGCGGCAACGGCTATGTCGAGGAGGGTCCGCTGTCGCGATATTATCGCGAGGTGCCAGTCAACGCGATCTGGGAAGGTTCCGGCAATGTCATGGCGCTCGACGTGATGCGCGTGCTGCGACGTGCGCCCGACCTGTTCGAGATCGTGATCGACGGCATCAGCCGCGATCTCGGCCCGGCAGGACACGGCACGGCGAGCGTGCTGAAGGCGGCGATGGAGGTCTCGCTGGCCGACGAAGGTTCCGCTCGCATCCTGACGGAGCAGCTCGCGCTGGCGGCCGCGGCCGCAGAACTGAGGCGGCTTGGGGCAGGGTGGATCGCCGATGCCTTCATCGAGACGCGGCTCGCCGGACAATGGCGCAGCACCTACGGCATGCTGCCGGCGCGCCACGACGCGCGCGCCATCCTCGACACGCTCTACCCCGAAGCGAGCTGACCGGCCAGGGCAAGGGCCACCGGCATTGTGAAGACGGCCAGCACCGTCTGCAGGGTAGTGACCGCGGCGTAGAATTCGGCATCGCCACCGAGCTGGCGCGCCAGCATGTAGCCGTTCATTGCCGTCGGGACGGCGCCGCACAGAACCAGATAAACAAGCTCCGGACCGCGCACGCCGAGCGCGTAGGCGCTCACGCAAAGCACCGCCGGGAGCACGGCGAGCTTGATCACGACGGGCACCCAGATGGCCAGGCGGGGCTTGAACATGTCGGCGGGACGCAGGCCCGCGCCGACTGCCAGCAGACCCATCCCGATCGCGGCGTCCGCGACCAGGCCGATCGTCTGGTCGACCGGAGCATAGAGCCCGCCCGGAAGCCAGCGCAGGATGATCGCGGCCAGCACCCCGATGATGAGCGGATTGCGGGCAGTGGTCCGGGCCACGCTGGGCCAGTCGGCGGTCCGGCTGCCGAAGCGGGCGACGACGGTCACGGACATGACGTTGAGCGGGATGATGATGACCGCCATCGCCAGCGCCACCACCGCGGCCCCGGCCGGGGGAAAAAGCTTCTGCGCCACGGCGAGCGCCACAAAGCCGTTCCACCGCAGAGCGGTCTGGAATACCGAGGAGAATTCGGCGGAGGTGATGTTGCCGCCCTGCTTCCACAGCGGCCACATGGCGAGGACTACGGCCGCCATGACGAAGACCGAGAAGAGCAGGGCGGCCAGCATCGCATCGAGCCGGAGCCCGCTGAAATCCGCATGCAGGACCGTAGCGAACAGGAGCGTGGGATAGAGTATCCAGTAGCCGACCTGCTCGACGCCATGCCAAGCCTGGGCGTCCATCAAGGGCGCGCGGCGCAGCAGATTGCCCAGTGCGATCAGCAGGAAGATCGGCAATATGCTTTCGAAGATGGCGAGCATTTCTGATCCGGCGCGGGGAGGGAGCGCGCGAGGTGTAGAAAGTGATGCCAAAGGTGTAAAGGCTCGGCCATTGGGCCAGTTCTCCACAAGCTCGGCGGCGTTAACCTTAACGATTGGTTTCGATTGCCGGGGTAGCCCGGGCGGTCCAGTTTGAGGGTTCGACTAAGGAGCCTTCATGAGACGCCTTGCCGCCGCAACGTTGTCGCTGGCCTGGGTGGCGGTTTTCGCCGCGTTTTCGGTGTTCGCGCTGTTCGCGGCCGAGGATGGGGCGGGCGCCGCGGCCGCGGTGTTCGGCCTACCCGTGGCCCCCGAAGACATCGCCGGCATCGCGAGCCGGCCGGCCTTTGCTGGCTTTTCGCTGGGCGCCGCGGTGGTTGCGGCGTTGTTCGCGACGGTAGCGGTTTCTTCCTTCCTGAATGCCAACGAGGGTTCCGGGCGGGACACGCTGGTCGCCGACATGGGTTTTGGCGGGGCGATCGGACTGAGCGTCCTCGCCTTCCTGCCCGCTTACACGCATTCCGCCCACGGGCTGGCGGTGGCGCTGGTCGCAGTGTCGGCGCTGATCGTTGCCTCTTTGCTGGTCATGCGGTCGCTGCTGGCCGTGCCCCCGGCCGTCGTGGATGCGCCCGTGGCCATCAGGCGCATGGCGCTCGGCGCGGCGGCGGCCGTCGCCGCCAACGCGAATGTCGTCCGCTTCCCGGTCGAACGCGCCACGGGGGTACGCTGATGCGCTACATCCTGCTGTTCTGGGCGCTGCCGATGAGCCTGTTCTGGGGCTGGTTCGGGCTTTCCTTCTACGACGTGAATTTCGGCCTGCTGATCTTCAGCAGGATGTTCCACGACTTCGCCTTCCAGCTTTACGGTCATATTCTCGGAATGGACCCCGAAGCGATCCCCGCCCTGGTGATCAAGGCCTGCATCGTGGACACAGCGCTGATCTTCGCCATCTTCGCGTTGCGCAGGCGCCGCGAGATCGCCGCCTGGTGGCGCGAGAGGCAGGACGCTATGGGCGCGCTGCCAGTCCCCGCAGCCGATCGAGCGCCCCCTGCAGAATGAAGGCAGCAGCCGCCGAATCGATCATGCCGGCGCGCCTCTTGCGCGAATAGTCCATCTCGATCAGCGTCCGCTCCGCCGCGACGGTCGACAGCCGTTCGTCCCAGAACGCGAAGGGCAGGGGCGTCAGCGGCTGCATGTTGCGCACGAACGCGCGCGAAGCCTGCGCGCGAGGCCCTTCAGAGCCGTCCATGTTGACCGGTAGCCCGACCACGACGGCACCGACGCCGTCCTCGGCGAGAGCGCTGAGCAGCCTCGCGGCGTCGATCGAGAACTTCTTGCGCGCGATCACCTGACGCGGGTGCGCGAAAGAAAGGCCGCGGTCGGAAACCGCCAACCCGATTGTTTTCGTGCCGAGATCAATGGCGCCCAGCGTCCGCCCAGTGGCCAACAAGGCAGGGATATCTTCGATCGGAACGACGGGCACGTGCAACCTGCTTTTGACTTGTCCGGTCGACGTTCTATCCTCCCGGTCATTGCAAAGCGAGCAGGAGGACGCCTTCCTTGAAGATCACCTGGTACGGACATTCGGCCTTCGGCGTGGAAAGCGGCAAGGCGAAAATCCTGATCGACCCGTTCCTATCCGGCACCCCATGGCGTGACGGCGGCTGGGAAGGTCCGGCGCAAGGCGTCACGCATGTGCTTCTCACTCACGGCCACAACGACCATATCGGCGATGCCCTGCCGATCTTGAAGAAGACGGGCGCCATGCTGGTCGCCAATTTCGAGATATGCATGCACCTGGTGGGCCAGGGCGCCGACGGCAACAGGATCAATCCGGGAAACACGGGCGGCACGGTAGATTGCGGCGGCTTCACCACCACCTTTGTGCGCGCCGACCACTCCTCTTCATTCGGCGCCGACGGGGGCAAGAACACCTATCTGGGCAACCCGCTCGGGCTGGTGCTGCATTTCCCCGACGACAAGACGCTCTACCATATGGGCGATACCGATATCTTCTCCGACATGGCGCTCATCAACGAACTGCATGCCCCGCAGGTTGGCATCGTGCCGATCGGCGACCGTTTCACGATGGGCGGCGCGGTGGCCGCTTTGGCCTGCCGGCGCTATTTCAAGTTCGAGGCGGTGCTGCCCTGCCACTACGGCTCGTTTCCTATCATCGACCAGACGGCGGACAAGTTCGTCGAGGCCATGGAAGGCTCGGGCGTCGACGTGCTGACCCCCGAGCCGGGCGGCAGCGTCACTTTCTAGCACCTGGCCGAACGGATTTGGCGAGGCGGAATGTTGCGCCGCACGCGCGCCGGCTCTATACGCCGGATTGTCCGTTGCGGATAAACCGGAGCCTCCCATGTCCGTCGATATCGCCACAGTGAAGCGCGTTGCGCATCTCGCCCGGATCGCCGTCAGCGAGGAGGATGCGGAGCGCATGACCGGGGAGCTCAACGCCATCCTCGGCTTCGTGGAACAGCTCAACGAGGTTGACGTATCCGAGGTCGAGCCGATGACGTCGGTCACGCCGATGGTGATGAAGAAGCGCCAGGACGTCGTTACCGAAGGCAGCCGCGCCGGCGATATCGTCGCCAATGCGCCGGCGAGCGACGAGAACTTCTTCCTGGTCCCGAAGGTAGTGGAGTAGGGAACAATGGCCATCGAGATCGCCATCGAGTCCCCCCTGCAGGATGAGGTGCGGGAGCTGATCGCCGAACTCAACGCGGCATTGCTCGAACTCACGCCGCCGGAATTCTGTTTCCACCTGAGCGTCGAGCAGATGGCGACCCCCGCCACCACGCTGTTCGTCGCGCGCGACGGGGGAAAGGCGGTTGCATGCGGCGCCCTGCACCGGCACGGGGGCGGCGTCGCCGAGGTGAAGCGCATGTACACGCGCCCGTCGCATCGCGGCCGCAGGATCGGCCAGATGGTAGTCGACCGCATAGAGGAGCTGGCTCGGCAGGAGGGCATCTCCAGGCTCGTGCTGGAGACCGGCGACCGGCATCCGGCGGCCTGGATCGTCTACGAGCGCGCCGGTTTCTCCCGCTGCGGTCCGGTCCTCGACTACCCGGACTCGCAATGGTCCGTCTTCTACGAAAAGAACCTCGCCGCACCCGTCGCGGCCTGAACGGAATTCTCATGACCGAGCTGACGAAATTCACCATTGCCGAGGCGCGCGAGAAGCTGCGCGCGAAGGAATTCTCAGCCGTCGAACTGACGGAGAATTATCTTTCCGCCATCGACGCCGCCAATCCTCAGCTCAATGCCTATATCGAGGTGACGCACGACAAGGCGCGGGAAATGGCGAAGGCGTCCGACGGGCGGCTGGCGAGGGGCGAGGCGGGCGCGCTGGAAGGCATTCCGCTCGGCATCAAGGACCTGTTCGCAACCGAGGGCGTGCACACGCAGGCGGCGAGCCATGTGCTCGATCGCTTCCTGCCCCGCTACGAATCCACGGTCACGGCCAACCTGTGGGCCGACGGCGCCGTCATGCTGGGCAAGCTCAACATGGATGAGTTCGCGATGGGTTCGTCCAACGAGACTTCCTATTACGGACCGGTGAAGAACCCCTGGCGCGCGTCCGGCTCGAACAGGGACCTGGTGCCCGGCGGTTCTTCCGGTGGGTCCGCGGCGGCAGTTTCCGCCTGGCTCTGCGCCGGTGCGACGGCCACCGACACCGGCGGTTCCATCCGTCAACCCGCTGCTTTCACCGCCACCGTGGGCATCAAGCCCACCTACGGCCGCTGCTCGCGCTGGGGAATTGTCGCCTTCGCTTCGTCGCTCGACCAGGCCGGCCCGATTGCCAGGGACGTGCGCGACGCCGCCATCATGCTGAAATCCATGGCTTCGTCCGACCCTAGGGACACGACCTCCGTCGACCTGCCCGTTCCCGACTACGAGGCGGCCATCGGCCAGTCCCTGAAGGGCCTGAAGATCGGCATTCCGCGCGAATACCGCGTCGAGGGCATGCCGGAGGAGATCGAGGCGCTCTGGCAGAGGGGCATCCAGTGGATGAAGGATGCCGGCGCCGAGATCGTGGACATCTCGCTGCCGCATACGAAATATGCGCTGCCGGCCTACTATATCGTCGCCCCGGCCGAGGCCTCGTCCAACCTCGCGCGCTACGACGGCGTGCGCTACGGGCTGCGCGTGCCGGGCAGGGACATCCTCGACATGTACCAGAAGACCCGCGCCGAGGGTTTCGGGCGCGAGGTGAAGCGGCGCATCATGATCGGCACGTATGTGCTGTCCGCAGGCTATTACGACGCGTATTACGTGCGGGCGCAGAAGGTGCGGACGCTCATCAAGAAGGATTTCGAGGACGTCTTCGCGGCCGGCGTGGACGCGATCCTGACGCCCGCGACGCCTTCCGCCGCCTTCGGTATCGCCGACCAGGACATGGCCGCCGATCCGGTGAAGATGTACCTCAATGACATCTTCACCGTGACGGTCAACATGGCCGGCCTGCCGGGCATCGCGGTGCCGGCCGGGACAGACGCCAAGGGCCTGCCGCTCGGGCTGCAGCTCATCGGCCGCCCGTTCGACGAGGAGATGCTGTTCCGCACGGGCGCGGCAATCGAACGGGCCGCGGGGCGCTTCGAGCCGGATAAGTGGTGGTAGGGTTCGCTCGGCGCCTTCTCGGCCGCCGCTGCCCGGCGGGCCGGGGCTAGTGCCATGTTCTTCTACCTCTCGAAGATCTTCTGGTTCTTCGCCCAGCCGATCAACCTCATCGGCATCCTGCTGATTTGTTCGCTATGCGCACATTTGTTCGCATGGCGGCGTCTTGCCTTCACAGGCGGCCTTGCCGCGCTGCTGGTGCTGGCGCTGTCGGCCTGGACCTCGCTCGGCGCACTGATGCTGCACCCGCTGGAGGACCGCTTCGCACGGCCCGATCCCGCGCCGTTGGAGGTTGCCGGCATCATAGTGCTCGGCGGCGGCTTCGAGGGCTCCGTCAATCTCGCGCGCGGGGGTTACGAACTCAATGCGTCCGGCGACCGCATGGTAGAGACGGCGGTGCTTGCCCGCCGTTACCCCCAAGCGCGGGTGGTGGTGTCCGGCGGCACCGGGTCTCTCCTCCTGGAAGGCGAGGCGGACGCGGACAGCGCGCCGCGCCTGCTCACCGAGCTCGGCGTCGCGCCGGAGCGCCTGGTGCTGGAGAACCGATCGCGGAATACGCATGAGAACGCCGTTTTCACGCGTGAGCTGGTGCAGCCGCAGCCTGGGGAGGTTTGGCTTCTGGTCACGTCGGCGTTCCACATGCCGCGCTCGGTGGCGCTGTTCCGCAAGGCGGGCTTCGATGTGGTCGCATGGCCAGCCGACTACAAGACCGCAGGGAACGAGACGCCCGGACCGGCGCAGGACAATGTGCACGACTCGCTGCAGAACACGGCGATCGCAATCCGCGAATGGATTGGGCTGCTTGCCTACTGGACGACGGGACGTATCGACACCGTCTTTCCCGGCCCCTGACCACAGATTCGCTTCGCGTTCCGACGCTTCCGAGCACGTGGATCCGGTAGGATCGGCATGCCTGAATTTGCCACAGAAGTTGCTGAAAAGTTTATTCAACCTGGCTTGCCAAGCCTTTGAATCCATTGGATTGGCGCAAACCAACGTTAAGACCTTGGTGGTACGCTGCCTCAACTTTGCCACTTTTGGATTGCGAAAGGCCCGCCAACTGGCTATTGGATTGGTCCTCGACGGAAGGGGACCGTCGCGGCGAAGACGCCGCATCCTTGGGGTCAAGATCAGTACAAACGGGAATTAGATGGACGAAAGCGTTCAGAAGTCCTGCTGGGGCCTTACGGTCAAAGCAGCTGTCGGATTTGCCGGGATCATCCTTCTGACCTGGCTCGTGAGCGGCGGGGAAACCGTAACGGTTCTCGCGGCAAGCTGACCCGAAGAACACCGAATTAACTTCAAAGGCGCGGCCACCCGGCCGCGCCTTTTCTTCTGGCGGATGTCGCGCGCTGAGCAGTGGAAGTCGGCGGGCGGTGAGCGCCGGCGCTTGAAACGCCGGAAAGAGTGGTTAGCTGTCGCTCAGCAGCGCGGAGCGCCCATGTTTCTTTCGGTATTCGACCTTTTCAAGATCGGCATCGGCCCTTCGAGTTCCCACACGATGGGCCCGATGGTCGCCGCCGCGCGCTTTCTCGACGAGATCGCGTCGGGCGAGTGGCCGCGTCCGGCCGGCGCACGGGTGGCGGGCCTGACGGTGAGCCTGCATGGCTCGCTTGCCTTCACCGGCGTCGGGCACGGCACCGACCGGGCGGTGATCCTCGGCCTGACAGGGGAAACGCCGCTGACGGTCGACCCGGACAATTCGGATGCCGCGGTGGCCACGGTGTCGGCGGAAAAGCGCGTCGCGCCGGCCGGTCATCCTCCCTACCGCTTTGATCCGGAGACGGATCTTGTGCTCGACAAGAAGAACCCGCTTCCCGGGCACGCCAACGGGATGAGTTTTTCGGCCCTCGATTCCGACGGTCGGCTGCTGCTCAGGCGCATCTACTATTCCGTGGGTGGCGGCTTCGTCGTTTCCGAGGAGGAATTGCAGAAGCTGAAGGCGGCGACGAAGCCGGCCGCTCAGTCCGGAGTGCCTTATCCGTTCGCCAACGCCAAGCAGATGCTGGCGATGGCGGAGAAGAGCGGCCTGTCCGTAGCCTTGATGAAGCGGGCGAACGAAGAAAGGCACATGAGCCGCGAAGAGCTCGACGCCGGGCTCGACCGCATCTGGGAGGCGATGGCCTCCTGCATAGATCGCGGTCTTTCGAAGGACGGCGTCATGCCCGGCGGGCTGAAGGTGAAACGGCGCGCCCGCCAGCTTCACGACAAGCTGAACGAGGAGTGGAGCCGCAACCGGCCCAACCCGCTGCTGGCCAATGACTGGCTGTCCATCTACGCGATGGCAGTCAACGAGGAGAATGCTGCCGGCGGGCGCGTGGTGACAGCGCCGACCAACGGCGCGGCCGGCGTCGTGCCGGCGGTCATCCGCTACTGGCTGCATTTCCACCCGGAAGCCGACCAGGCCTCGATCCGCGACTTCCTGCTCACCGCCGCAGCGGTGGGCGGCATCATCAAGCACAACGCCTCGATCTCGGGTGCCGAGGTCGGTTGCCAAGGCGAAGTGGGGTCCGCCTCGGCGATGGCCGCCGCCGGGCTCTGTGCCGTCATGGGCGGTACGCCCCCGCAGGTGGAAAATGCGGCCGAGATCGCGCTGGAGCATCACCTCGGCATGACCTGCGATCCCGTTGCCGGTCTGGTGCAGGTGCCCTGCATCGAACGCAATGCGCTGGGTGCGGTGAAGGCCGTGACCGCGGCTTCCCTGGCCATCAAGGGCGACGGCACGCATTTCGTGCCGCTGGACGCCGCGGTGGAGACCATGCGCCAGACCGGCCTCGACATGAACGAGCGCTACAAGGAGACCAGCCTCGGCGGACTGGCCGTCAACGTGGTGGAATGCTGAGGCGCCAGGTGGCGCACGCACCTGTGGACCACCGGCTTGCGTGGCCTTCCTTCCGCCGCCCGCTCCTCCTAAAACACCGGCATGGCCCTCAACATGCTCAAGCTGTGCGTCGGTTGCGACTCTGTCGAAGACCTCGAGGAGTGGATCGAGTTCCGCCTGCGCGAGAAGAAGCTGGCTGGCGAAAAGCCCGAGCAGTTCCACACCACCCGCATGGTGCCGAAACGGGTCGAGGAACTCACCGGCGGCGGATCACTCTACTGGGTGATCAAGGGATCGGTGCAGTGCCGGCAGCGCCTGCTGGATGTCCGGCCGTTCGTCGACGGCGAAGGCATCTCACGCTGCCACCTGGTGCTGGAACCGAAGGTTGTGCGCACAGACTGGCAGCCGCGGCGCGCCTTCCAGGGATGGCGCTACCTCCAAACCAAGGACGCCCCGCGCGATCTTGCCGCGGGCGCCGATGTGGCGGCGCTGCCGCCCAACCTGCGCCGCGACCTCGCGGAACTCGGCCTGCTCTAGCGCTGGATGCGCCCTGGATCCCCGGGCCCTTGCGACGACTTGCGCGTCCATAAACCCGTCACGCGACTGCCGCAGTAACCATCGCGCTTTACCAAGCCCGCGCCATCCGCAGGGCCTGCTCCCGATTTGAATTGCCGTAACGGAAGAAACGCGCCATTACTTCAACGGGGTAGGGAGTGTGGGTCGATGTTCTTCTCCGGCGTAAACGGGAACGCGGACTCCAGGCCGCGCAAGAGAGCTCACGTCATCGTCTGCGGGAACGAGAAGGGGGGCTCGGGCAAGTCCACCACGGCAATGCACATCGCGGCCGCGCTGCTGAAGTCCGGCTACAACGTCGCGACGGTGGATCTTGACGGACGCCAACTCTCGCTCACCCGCTACGTCGAGAACCGCAAGCGCTGGGCCCGCACGGCCCGCCTGCAGCTCGAAATCCCGCATCATTTCCACGTGCCTCCGGCAAACCGTGACAGCATCGCCGATACAGAGAGCGAGGAGTTCCGCCAGCTCACCGAAGGGCTGGGCGAGATCGAGGGCAGCCACGACTTTGTGGTCATCGACACCCCCGGCTCCGACACTTTTCTCAACCGGATGGCGCACCGCATCGCCGACACGCTGGTGACGCCGATGAACGACAGCTTCGTCGATTTCGACGTGCTGGCGCGCATCGACCCGGTCAGCCATGAGATACTTGAACTATCGCAATACGCATCCGCCGTGCGCGAGGCGCGGCGCCAACGGCGGCAGGCCGACAATTCGATCATCGACTGGATCGTGGTGCGCAACCGCATGTCGACCATCACGTCGCGCAACGAGCAGAAGATCGACACTTGCCTGCGCAACTTGTCGATCCAGCTCGGTTTCCGGCTCGCGGACGGCATTTCCGAACGGGTCGTGTTCCGCGAATTCTTCCCGATCGGGCTCACGGCGCTGGACGATTTCGAGGAACACGTGCTCGGCACTCGGCCGACGCTCTCGCATCTGTCGGCGCGGCAGGAGATCAGGCAGCTGCTCGGGGCGCTTCGCCTGCCGACCGACGAAGTGGGGCGCCAGCGGGCGCTCATGCGGCAGCGCTACGCGGAAGCGATTAGCCGGCCCTTTGCGATGCCGGACATTTTCGTCAACTGACGAGGACGGGCGCAGCCGCGGCCACGCAGTGCACACTTGCAAGGCGCGCGCGAACGCCACATCTTTCCGTCGATGAGTGACAGCAAGCCGCCGGTAAAGGCACCGGGCAAGGAATCGCCGGCTACCAAGCCAGGATCGAGCAGCGCGGACGTCGAGGCCTTCATCCGCCAGGCGCGGGCGATGGCGCCTGTCGGCGGCACCGGCACGGGCAGGCTGATCCTCGCGCTCGACGCCACGATGAGCCGCCAGCCCACCTGGGACATGGCCTGCCGGCTGCAGGCCGAAATGTTCGACGCGGTCGGCAAGGCAGGTGGGCTGAAGGTGCAACTCGTCTATTTCCGCGGCTTCGGCGAATGCCGGGCCTCGCGCTTCGTGGGCGACACCGCCTCGCTCAAGGACCTGATGGTGAAGATCGACTGCCGCGGCGGACAAACGCAGATCGGCAAGGTGCTCGCCCACGCGCTGAAGGAGACGGCGCGCGAGAAGGTCAACGCGCTGGTCTATATCGGCGACGCGATGGAGGAGAATGTCGATGCGCTGGCCGAGAAGGCCGGTCGGCTGGGACTGCACGGCGTCCCGGCGTTCTTCTTCCAGGAGGGCCGCGACCCGGCTGCCGAGACCGCCTTCAAGGAGTTCGCACGGCTGACCAAGGGCGCCTGGTTCCGCTTCGACCAGAATGCCGCCGAGACGCTGCGCAAGCTGCTGTCGGCCGTCGCCGTTTTCGCGACTGGCGGGCTGAAGGCGCTGGAGGCGCGGGGCCGGCCGGAGGACCGGCTGATGATCGAGAACATGAAGGGCAGGGGCCGATGACGTTCCTGTTCTACGCGGCGGCAATCGCGCTTGTGCTGCTGCTGGCCGCGACGGTGCTGGTGCGGGCAAGCCCGGCGCGCATCATCGACGGCATCCGCCTCGGCGGTCCCATACTGCTCGGGCTCATCGGCATCTCGATGCTGTTCACCGGGCGGGGCGGGATCGCGGGGATGCTCATTCCCATCGCCGTCGCATGGTATCTCCGTGGCCGCTCCCTGCGGAGCGTCCGCACGGCACCGGGGCAGCGCTCGCATGTGCGCACCGC
>JAEYRU010000193.1 GCA_023435335.1 Pseudomonadota bacterium | reverse complement strand
GGCGATCCTGGTGACCGACCTGGCCGATGGTGGCGGACGGCTGGTGCGCGAACATGATGAGGTAGCCGGGGTCCTTGGCGAGGCGCTGGCCGCCGCATTCCGTTCTGGCAAGTCCGGCACGCTCGAGGTCGATGGTCGCAGCCTGTTCCTCAACGTTCACGTGCCGCCGCCGCGGCTGGTGATGATCGGCGCGGTTCATATCAGCCAGGCGCTGGCTCCAATGGCCCGGATCGCCGGCTTCGATGTGGAGATCGTGGACCCGCGCACAGCTTTCGCCACGCCGGAGCGGTTCCCCGACATGGCGCTATCCGCCGAATGGCCCGAGGATGTGCTGAAAGGCCGGCCGCTCGACGCCTATACGGCTCTCGCCGCGCTGACCCACGACCCCAAGATTGATGACTACCCCCTGCAGGCGGCCCTGCGTGCCGGATGCTTCTATGTCGGGGCGCTCGGCAGCCGCAAGACGCACGCCAGGCGGGTTGAAAGGCTGGTCGCCGCAGGGCTGTCGGAGGCGCAGGTCGCCCTGATCCACGCGCCCATCGGCTTGCCGATCGGAGCCGCAAGCCCGGCGGAGATTGCTGTCGCGGTGCTCGCCGAGGTGATCGGCGCCTTGCGCTCGCGCGGGCTCGGCGCGGCCGCGAAGGACAGGGCGGCGTGAATTTCGGGAAGGTACCCCTGGCGCAGGCCGAAGGGGCGATTCTTGCCCATTCGGTGGCAGTCGCCGGACGCCGGCTCAGGAAGGCGCATCGGCTGACCGCGCAGGACGTCATCGCTCTCCGGGCAGAGGGGATTTCTGAGGTAGTCGTTGCAAGGCTCGACCCCGAGGACCTCGGCGAGAATGAAGCGGCGGCGCGGATCGCGGCCGCGCTCCAGACCGACAATGTGGAGACGCGCGAACCCTCGACCGGCCGCGTCAACCTGCATGCGGCGAAGGCCGGCGTGTTCGCCGTCGACAAGGCCGTGATAGACGCCCTGAACAGCATCAGTCCGGCCATCACGCTCGCCACGCTCGCGGACCTTTCCACCGTCGCAGCCGGCCAGATGGTGGCCACGGTCAAGATCATCCCGTTCGCGGTTCCGGCCCTGCAGGTCGAGGCAGCCATCGGCTTGGCCGCGTTCCGCCGCGCCTTCGGCGTGCATCCCTTCAGGATGCGGCGAGTCGGGCTGGTCCAGACCGTGCTGCCCGGTCTCAAGGACAGCGTGATCGAGAAGACGGCGGAGCTGACCGCGGCGCGGCTGGCGCGCTCCGGCAGTTCAATCACCGTCGAGCGGCGCGTACAGCATGACGAGCAGGCGCTCGCCGCCGCGATCGGCGAGATCGAGGCAAACGTGGACATGCTGGTTGTGTTCGGTGCTTCGGCAGTGAGCGACGAGCACGATGTGATCCCGGAAGGCATCAGGCTCGCCGGTGGCAGGGTCGAGCGCACCGGGATGCCGGTCGACCCCGGCAACCTGCTGGTGCTGGGCACGATCGGCGACAAGCCGGTGATCGGCGCTCCTGGCTGCGCTCGCAGCCCGAAGGAGAATGGTTTCGATTGGGTACTCGATCGCCTCCTGGCCGGCATTCCAGTCACCTCGGCCGAAATCGCGAAACTGGGCGTTGGCGGTCTGCTGATGGAGATCCCGTCGCGTCCGCAGCCGCGCGAGGCCAGGGCCAAGGCCGCCGCAAGCGTTGGCGCCGTGCTGCTCGCTGCCGGCCGATCAAGCCGCATGGGCGGGCCGAACAAGCTCCTTGCCCGCTTCGACGGTGTGCCGCTGGTCAGGCATTCCGCCGAGCGCCTGGCCGCCAGCGGAGCGGCAGGCGTCGTCGCCGTCATCGGCCACCAGGCGGCGGAAATGCGCCGCGCTCTGGGCGACGCGAAGGTGGAAATCGTGGTCAATCCTGATTTCGAGAGCGGACTTGCGAGTTCGCTCAAGGCCGGCATCCGCCACCTTCCGGCAACACTCGACGGAGTACTTGTGTCGCTGGCAGACATGCCCGGCGTCACCGTGCACGATTACGACCGCATGATTGCGGAATTCCGCAAGCATGGGGGGCGCGCAATCATCCGCGCGACAGCCGAGGGAAAGCGCGGCAACCCGGTGATCCTGCCGTCAGCGCTGCTTTCGCGGGTCGAGGAGCTGGAGGGCGACACCGGCGCCCGGCACCTGGTGGAAACGTCCGGCCTGGAGATTGTCGACGTGGAGCTGGGCGAGGCCGCGCGGGTCGATGTCGATACGCCGGATGCGCTCGCAGCGGCAGGTGGCGTGCTCCACGACTAACGCATGGGCTTTCCCCTGCCGGGGCAGTCGTCTAGAAGCGGATCATGACCCTTCGCATCGCAGGATTCGCGGCATGCGCATTGCTCTCGCTCGGCATTTCCGCCGGCAGCGCAGCGGCGCAGGCTCTGCCGTCTTTCAAGGATAACCTCTTCGCCTATCCGGGTTTGCTGAAGAACGCCGACGCCGGCGCCTATAGCGTCGTCGACTATGACAAGATGCGGGACATCCATCAGCGCGACGAGACGCCGGAGCGGCGTGTCCACGGCAAATACATTTCGACCGGTGTCCGCCGCCTGCAGCAGGACCTTGTCGCGAAAACCCCGGCGGGCGACGTCCGCCACTTCGCCGTCGGGACCGCGCGAGACGCCAAACTTATCGTCATCTACCTGCACGGCCAGGGCGGCAGCCGCAAGCAGGGGGTCGATGACTTCACTTTCGGCGGCAACTTCAACCGGATCAAGAATCTCGTGGCCATGGCGGGAGGTATCTACCTCTCCCCCGATGTTGCCGATTTCGGCGAAAAAGGGGCCGACCAGATTGCTTCCCTGATTTCCCTGTATGCGACCGCGGCTCCACGAGCGCCGGTTTTCATTGCCTGCGGGTCAGCGGGCGGGGCGCTGTGCTGGCGCCTGGCGCGCGACGGCGAGGTGGCGAAGAGGCTGGGCGGGCTCCTGCTTCTGGGCTCGCTTTGGGACGAGAGCTTCCTGACGAGCGCCGCGTTCAAGCGCAGGGTGCCGGTCCTGCTCGCGCAGGGCAGTCAGGACCCCGTCTTCCCCGTTGAGAAGATGGAGCAGTTCTACCGGCTCATAGGCGCGCGGTCGCCCGGATATCCAGCCCGCATGGTGCGTTTCGAAACAGGCAGCCATGGAACGCCGATCCGCATGGTGGACTGGCGCGAAACCGTCAACTGGATGCTGTCGGTCACCAGGTAAGCGATGGCTTACGGCCCTGAGTGATAGTCGATGACGGGCTCGAGGTCGATCTCGCCGTCATAGGAGGCGTCGACCTCGTAGCGGGTCAGCGAGAATTCCCCGTCGCGCAATATCCATGTACCGACGGAGGAAGCGTCTCCCACGCCCCGCCACTTGGCGAAGGAGGTGAGCGTCAGCGTGGCAGGGTCGAAATCGGAATTCACCAGTTCCTGCACGGCGCGGAACCCGACTACGGTGATTGAATCCACCGCCTTTTCGAAGTCGTCGTCCTGGTATCTGATATCGAGATCGGGCGTAGCGAAGCTCACGGCTCTCAACTGGTTGCTTGGATCGGCCATGATGAAGACATGGCTTTCATTGTAGGCGCCGCGCCCGCACAGGAAGCGGTAGAGGCGAGCCGAGCTCTCGGGAGCGCTCGCTGAGTCATAGGAATAGCGGAAGCGCATCTCGTAACTGATCATCGCTTCCTCGGCCTTTCGCGCCGCCATGCCGAGATCGCATCGTTCTGCGAACGCGTCCCGGAACAGCGCTCGCGCCCGGTGCTCCAGCATCTCTGCCTGATCGGGCGCGCCAAGATCGTCGCAGGTCGCGGGCATCGCGTCGTGCAACCCGCCGCTGGCCGAGGCCAGCTTGCCGTCCGCGATATGAAGCGGCGCGAAATCCTCATCCTGAGACTGCGGATCGGCAAGCCGCAGCTCGTAGCAGCCCCCGTAAGTCTGGGCGTCACCGTCGGCGCTGCTCGCTTCGATGGCGACCGGCACGTAGTAGAACTGGGTACCGTCCGAATCATGCGCGCTGGGAATTCCGATCGCGACGCGAACCGAATCGGTGTCGGCATATCCCTCGGCATATGCCTCCAGGCTGGCGGCCGGCTTCTCGGAGAAATAGCTCCAGGCGCGCGCATACTCCTTCCGCTCGATCGCGTTGTAGAGCGACTTGATCAAGCCGGCCGGATCCGACCGGTCGTCGAGGTAGGGAGTGTCCGCCGCCATTGCCGGCGAGGCGATGGAGAGGCCCGCAGCTACAACCGCAATCGCACGCATGATGATTCTCCGCCCGGAAACCTAGGCAGTCTAGCATCGATTGTGGCGGCGAAGAGTCGTCAGCGCATCGCCATTTCACGGGCAATACGCGGAAAATCGGCGGGCTTGATGCCGATATCCGCGCGTTCCGCGGGGCTCATCGCATTCAGGGTCGCGAGAGCCGCCCGGTAGCGCAGTTCCTCGCGAGGTCTCGGCCGGGAAAGCAGTTCGGTGAAGAACCCCATAGGTCGCTCCTTGTCGTCCTCCCGCCGGTTGAAATAGGCGATTCCTCACCGATTGTGCAGTGCAGCATCAACATGGCAGCCATGCGACGGTCTTCTGCCGGCAGGGCCGGCTCACGGGAATCTCTAAAATGCCGATCCGGGAACGCAAAATTAGTTAATCGCTTTCACCTAATGTCGAAGTTGGAGCGGAAGTCGGGGCCAACTACGTGGAGGCTTTATTGGCTACTGCAGCAGGCGCCCACCGGGATTTTGCGTCGCTGCTGGACGATCTGTTGATCGATGAGGCCGCCCGCCGCGCCTCAGCGAGCCGTCCGGCAACCACCCTGGATTTCCTCAGTGTCATAGACGATCTCGGCCAACTGGTAGTTTCGGATCATGCCGCCGCGGCGGGCTATCGCGAGCACGCGGATGAGCGCAAGGGCGGCGACGCCGCGGCGTCGCTGCCCGCTGTGCCGCCGGTGCCGCAGCCTTCGATCGACCCGGAGGATATCGCGCGCGAACTCGGCCTGTCCGGCCGCAAGAAGGTCCAGGAACTGGATGCAATTCGCCGGCGCTTCGCTCTTGCCAACCACCCCGACCGTGTTCCTGCCGAATTGCGCGGGGTTTCCATGGTGCGCATGCAGGTCGCCAACATGTTGATCGACGAGGCCAAGCGCGGCAAGCGCCGCTAGGATGCCTGTGCCGGGAGCTGCCCTATGATACGCTCCCGCGCCATCCAGCGCAGCACGAGCAGTGCCGCTACCACGGCAAGGCCGCCCGACAGTCCGATCCAGATGCCGATGCCACCCATATCGGCCCAGAACGCAAGTAGGATGCCGAGGGGAAGGCCGACGCCCCAATAGCCGATCGCCGCGAAGACCATGGGTACGCTGGTGTCGTGTAGCCCCCGCAGCATACCGCTGGCGACTGCCTGGGCTCCGTCCACAACCTGGAAGAGCGCCGCGAAAGCGAGGAATGTCACTGCCATCGTCACGACCGCCGTGTTGCTGGGGTCGTCGATATCGAGAAACGCGGCGAGCAGCAGCCGAGGCGCGCTGACCATGAGCAGCGCCATCAATGCCATGAACCCCACGCCCATCGCCAGCGCCGTCCAGCCGGCAAGCGTCACGCCGTCCGTGCTGCGCGCTCCGAACGCGCGTCCGACGCGGACTGTCGCCGCCTGTCCGAGGCCCATGGGCACCATGAAGCTGATCGAGGCGATCTGGATCGCGATCGCGTAGGCGGCGAGCGGGATCGGGCCGATTAGGCCCATGAGGAAGGTCGCTGCGTTGAAGATCGAGACTTCGAAGATGAGGATGCCGCCGACCGGCAGGCCAAGCCGCAGCATGGCCAGGAACCGCGGCCAGTCCGCCCGCCAGAAGCGGCCGAATAGCCGGTAGCGCCGGAAGCGCCGCTCGATGGAAACGACGAGCGCCAGACCGCCGAACATCAGCGATGAGGAAAGCACCGTGGCGATGCCCGCTCCGGTGATCCCTAGTGCCGGAAACCCAAGATTGCCGTACATCAGACACCAGTTGGCGAAGGCGTTGAACGGCACCGCGAGGCCAACCACCACGAGCGCCCACCCCGGCCGCTCCAGCGCCGAGATGAATGAACGAAGCACGATGTACCAATAGAACGGCAGCGCGGCCCACTGAAGCGCATGCATGTAGGAGGCGGCCATCGCGGCCAGGTGGGGTTCCTGCCCCAGCACGAGCAGGATGGCCTCGGCTTGCCAGAGGATCAGCCATAGCGGCGCCGCTACGAATACCGCGATCCACATTCCCTGGCGCACTGTGCGCCGCACATCGCGAACCGAATGGCGATTGCGGCCCAGTTCCTTCGCCATCATCGGGGAGGCCGCCAGCATGAGGCCGAGGCCGAAGATCATGGGCGCGAAATAGAGACTCGAGCCGAGCGCGCCGGCGGCGAGCGAATCCGTTCCCAGCCGCCCCATCATCATGACATCGGTCGCCGTCATGGCCGTCTGGCCGAGATTGGTCAGGATCATCGGCCATGCCAGCGCCAGCATGGCGCGGCTTTCGGTAATCCAGTTTCGGCCGGCGGCGGGCGCGCCGGATGCAACGATGGTCATCTGGGCAATTCCCGTGGAGCGCCGCTTGTAGCGGTGGATTCGGCGGTTGCAAGCCGCAAGCGTTGGGCCAGCGCGTTAGTCGAAACGCTCGTCGATGTGCTCGACCTGCGCGGAAATCACATTGTCGATGACAACGTGCGACAAGAGTTTCGGGCCCACGGCCCACAGCTCGCGCATGTGGTCGGTGTCCTCGTGACGGCGGTGCGCCTCCTCGCTGGTGAAGGCTTCCGCAAGGAGTATCCGGTCCGGATGACCGGGCATCGGGACGAGCTCGATATAGAGGCAGTCGGGGTCCAGCCGGCTGCGCTCCAGATGGTTCTGCGCAGCTGCAAGATAGGCATCCCGTTGTCCGGGCTTGGTCGTGAAGTAGCCGACGATGATCTTCATCTGTCCCCTCCGATGACGCAGCGTAAACCTTCGCCGGACCGGTTTCCAGCCCGGAGGACGCTGTGGCGGCGAGGCAAGAAAAGCTGGTGAGAGCGTGATTTCCGCTGGCGGAATCAATCCTTCGACGTTATGGCTCAACTCCCATGGCGCGATATGTTTTCATCACAGGCGGCGTGGTCTCCTCCCTCGGAAAAGGCATTGCGGCGGCAGCCCTCGGCGCGCTTCTGCAGGCGCGTGGGTACAGGGTCCGCATCCGCAAGCTCGACCCTTATCTCAACGTCGATCCCGGGACGATGTCGCCTTACCAGCATGGCGAAGTGTTCGTGACCGACGACGGGGCCGAGACCGACCTCGATCTCGGTCACTATGAGCGCTTCACGGGGCGCTCCGCCAACCAGAGCGACAACATCACCACCGGCCGCATCTACAAGAATATCATCGAGCGCGAGCGGCGCGGCGACTACCTTGGCGCGACCGTGCAGGTGATCCCGCACGTCACCGACGAGATCAAGAATTTCATTCTCGAAGGCAACGAGGAATACGACTTCGTGCTGTGCGAGATCGGCGGAACCGTGGGCGACATCGAGGCGATGCCGTTCCTGGAGACGATCCGCCAGGTCGGAAACGAACTGCCGCGCGGCGGCGCGGTGTATATCCATTTGACGCTGATGCCGTGGATTCCGGCGGCGGGAGAACTGAAGACCAAGCCGACACAGCACTCGGTGAAGGAGTTGCGCTCGATCGGCATCGCACCGGACATTCTGCTGGTGCGCGCCGACCGGCCGATCCCGGCTGAGGAGCGCCGTAAGCTGTCCCTGTTCTGCAACGTGCGCGAAACAGCGGTGATTCAGGCCCTGGACGTGGCCCACATCTACGACGTGCCCACGGCCTATCACCGGGAGGGGTTGGATTCGGAGGTGCTCGCCGCCTTCGGCATCGATCCGGCGCCGAAGCCGCGCATGGAGCGCTGGCAGGAGATTTCCGACCGGATCCACAACCCGGAAGGGGAGGTGACGATCGCCGTCGTCGGCAAGTACACCGGCCTCAAGGACGCCTACAAGTCGCTGATCGAGGCGCTCTCGCACGGCGGCATGGCCAATCGCGTGCGTGTAAAGCTCGACTGGATCGAGAGCGAGATCTTCGAGAAGGAAGACCCTGCGCCGTTCCTGGAAAAGGTGCACGGCATCCTCGTGCCCGGCGGTTTCGGCGAGCGGGGTTCAGAGGGCAAGATTCTGGCTGCGAAATTTGCCCGCGAACGGAAGGTGCCTTACTTCGGCATCTGTTTCGGCATGCAGATGGCCTGTATCGAGGCGGCTCGCTCGCTGGCCGGAATCGAACAGGCTTCCTCAACCGAATTCGGCCCGACCGGCGAGCCTGTGGTCGGCCTGATGACGGAATGGCTCAAGGGCAACATGCTGGAGAAGCGCCAGGCAGCCGGTGACCTGGGCGGCACGATGCGGCTCGGCGCCTATGAGGCCCGGCTCGCTGAAGGAACGAAGATCGCCGGCATCTACGGCGACACGCAGATATCGGAGCGCCACCGTCACCGCTACGAGGTCAATGTCGACTACAAGGAGCGGCTTGAGGACTGCGGCCTCGTGTTTTCCGGGATGTCGCCTGACGGTGTGCTGCCGGAGACGATCGAGTATGCCGACCACCCGTGGTTTATCGGCGTGCAGTACCATCCGGAGCTGAAAAGCCGTCCGTTCGAGCCGCACCCGCTCTTCGCGAGCTTCATCGGCGCTGCGGTCGAGCAGAGCCGGCTGGTCTAGAACTTCGCTTCTCCCGACAGCGCCTCCGCGAGCAGCCGCTCGTAGCGTCCGCGCGGCACGTCGACCGCGCCGAAGCGTTTCAGGTGTTCGGTGGTGAACTGCGTGTCGAGCAGTTCGAAGCCGCGCGCCTTGAGATGCTCGACCAGGTGCGCCAGGCAAACCTTGGACGCGTCCCGCTCGCGCGCGAACATGCTCTCCCCGAAGAATGCCCGCCCCAGCGATACCCCGTAGAGCCCTCCCACGAGCCGGCCTTCGCGCCACGCCTCCACCGTGTGGCAATGGCCGCGGCGGAAGAGCTCGGCATAGGCTTCGCGGATTGG
>JAEYRU010000185.1 GCA_023435335.1 Pseudomonadota bacterium | reverse complement strand
CCGGCGTTCCGCGGGAAGGCGCTTCCTGGCGCTCAAGAAAATCGTGAAGGCGGCGGAGAGCATCCGCCGCCTGTCCTTTCGCTAGCTGCCGTGTCGATCAGCTGCCATAGGCGTCGAAGGTGAAGTACTTATCGTTGATTTCCTTGTATTTTCCATTGGCGCGGATGGCGTCGATCGCCGCATTGAACTTCTCCGCCAGTTCGGTCTCGCCCTTGCGGATGGCGATGCCCGCCCCTTCGCCGTGAATTTCCGGCACCGGCGTGATCGTGCCGACGATCTCGCAACAGTCGCCCTCCGGCGTATCCAGCCATTCCTGCAGCACGATGATGTCGTCGCTCACCGCGTCGATGCGTCCGTTCACGATGTCGAGCTTGTACTCGTCAGCCGTCGGATAGAGACGGACGTCGCTGTCCGTGAATGTCGCTTCCGCGTAGTTCGAATGCGTGGTCGAGCCCTGTACGCCGATCGACTTGCCGGCCAGGTCTTCCTTCGTCGCCCCCTTGATGTCGGAGCCCTTCGGCGCGGCAACCGCGGGCGGCGTATTGTAGTACTTGTTGGTGAAGTCGACCTGCTGCTTGCGCTCGTCGGTGATGGACATCGACGCGATGATGGCGTCGAACTTGCCGGCCAGCAGCGCGGGGATGATGCCGTCCCAGTCCTGCGTGATGAATTCGCACTCGGCCTTCATCTCCTCGCAGAGCGCGTTGGCGATATCGATATCGAAGCCCTCGAGCTTGCCGTCTGCCGTCATGTTGTTGAAGGGCGGGTAGGCGCCTTCGGTCCCGATCCTGATCTTCATCGTCTCCTGCGCGCTGGCGGCGCCCATGCTGAGCGCGATGGCCGCGGCGGAGACGGCGAGTGTGATACGCGTTGAAATACCCATAGTGTTCCTCATTCTGGACTTGCACTGGGCCTTATGCGGCCGGCAATTTCGGGGACTGGTGCGCGGCACCGCCCCTTGAGCGCCGATACTTCATTGTTGCGGCGTGCAAGGCAACCTGAAACCGCGCATCTGCAGATCATTTGCGCTTTTCGGACAAGCCGCAGAAACGTTCGGCGAAATCTGCGATTGCCTCGATATCATCAAGGCGGAACACGGGAAGCTTCTCCCCTTCGACCGGATGGTCGGCGGCTATCGCTACGATGGCGGCGTCGGTCGCCGACAGTGGCGTGGTGTCCTTCGCGTCGAGGCGCCTCGCCTCGATTTTTGCGTGGCCCTCACGCTTGTAGCCCTCGACGATTACCAGATCGCAGGGCGCGAGGCGCGCCAGTATCTGTTCGAGTTGGGGCTCCGTCTCGCCGTGCAGTTCATGCATCAAGGCCCATCGGCGATCCGACACGATGGCGACTTCCCCCGCACCGGCGCTCCGATGGCGAAAGGAATCAGTGCCGGGCTTGTCGATATCGAAGTCGTGATGCGCATGCTTGACGGTCGAAACCTTCCAGCCCCGGCCGACGAGCTCGGCCACCAGGCGTTCCGTCAGCGTGGTCTTGCCCGAGTTCTTCCAGCCTGTGATGCCGAGCACGCGCTGCGTCATCCATCCTCTCCGATCCGCCGCTCGGCTTCGGCGAGTTCTGCTTTGGTGTTGACGTTGAAGAATGGATCGAGCCCGTCAGGACATGGGAAGTCGACCGAAGTCCATTCGCAGCGCTCGACGAAATCCATCATACGGCTCCCGGCATCCTCCCGCAGGAATCGCCCCAGCATCGGCGCGACGCGAACCGGCCACAGCCCGAACACCGGATGCACGCGGCCCTCGGACGCGGCGAACACCACTGCATCCGCGGAACTGGCCGCGGCGCGCAGACGCGAAACCAGATCCTCGGGGAAGAACGGGGTGTCGCTGGCCGCCGTCACCACGTGGGAAAAGTCCTGCGCCGCGGCCCAGGCCAGGCCCGCTGCCAGGCCGGACAAGGGCCCGCGGGGTGCGGGTGGCGGATCGGCCAGCACCGGCAGTCCTGTCGCGCCCAGCAAGGCCGGGTCGCAGTTGGCGCTGATCGCCAGCCTGGCGACCTGTGGCGACAGTCTGGCAATCGTGCGGTCGAGCATCGTCTCGCCGCCGAGCGCGAGCAGAAACTTGTGGCCGCCGCCCATGCGGCGCGATGCGCCGCCTGCGAGGATGAGGCCTGCGATTTCGCCGGTAGGGGACGGCAACTCAATCCTGCTTCTGCAACTGACGCTGGACGTGGATCACGTAGGATGTCGACAATATCGCCATCACCATCGAAAACAACATGACCCAAAGCAGAGGCATCGGGCCCGACTGAGGTGAAAGCAGCGCACCGGCCAGGAAAGCCGCCGCGGCGCCGACGCTGATCTGCATAGTCCCGCCCAGTCCCGAGGCCGAGCCGGCCAGATGCGGCCTGACGCTGACCATGCCAGCATTCGAGTTCGGCAGGACCATTCCGTTGCCTATGCCGATGAGGGCGGTGGGACCGAACAGCGACAGCGGGTGCATGAGGCCGACCGAGAACAGTCCGATCGCCAGCAGGCTGCCGGCAAGCCCGAGCAGGTTGCCCATGAGCATCATGCGGTTCACGCCGCCGATCTTGGAGAACCTTCCTGAAATGTAGTTGCCGAGCATGTAGCCGATGGAGACGATGCCGAAATAGATGCCGTAGTCCGAGGGCTGCATGCCCAGCATCTCGCTGGCTATGTATGGACCGCCGCCGAGAAAGGCGAAGAACGCTCCCGAGGCGAATCCGGCTGTCAGCGCATAACCCCAGAAACGCCGCGAACGGAACAGCTCGGGATAGCTGCCGAGCTGGGAGAGCATGCTTTTGGACCGGTTGTGATTGGTTTCGGGCAGGTTGAAGTAGGCAATGGCGATGATGATCACCGCGAGGACGAAAGTGAGGATGAAGCTGGCTTTCCAGTCGTACAATTCCTCGAGCACACCGCCGAGCGCCGGTGCGATCATCGGCACCACGGCCATGCCCATCGTGACATAGCCGATGCGGCTGGCGGCGTCGTCCAGGCTCGACACCGTGTCGCGAACGACCGCTCGCGACAGCACCATGCCGGCCGCCGCGGTGGCCTGGAACATGCGGCAGACGAGCAGCGTCTCGACGTTGGGCGCGAAAATCGCCGCGAGAGTGCTTGCGGCGAAGATGCCGAGCCCCCCGAGCAGCACCGGCCGTCGACCGTAGCGGTCCGAAAGAGGTCCGACGATGAGCTGCGTCACTGCGATGGCGACAAGGTACAGCGAGACGAGAAGCTGGATGATCCGGTAGTCGGCATCGAAATAGCGGGCCATTCCCGGCATGGAGGGAAGGAAGACGTTCATCGCCAGCGGGCCGATTGCGGCGATGCTGACCAGCGTCATGATATGCGGTGACGGACGGATCGGTTTGACGGCGGACATGCGGTGAGCTGATCTCGTTAACGTGTGAACTAATTACCTAGGCCAATTCGTGCCGAATGGAAATCCGCGCCCTCAACTGATCTGCCGCTCAGGTCCCGTCCGGGGCCATCGCCGCGCCGGTCGATTCGCTGATCGGCTTGCGCCTACCGACAATACTCTCGCGATAGAGAGTGTAGAGGCCAGAACCGATGACGAGCGTGGCTCCAACAAGCATCGCAAAGTCCGGAAGCTCGTCGAAAAAGACAACGCCGAGCAGGATGGCCCACAGGAGCGCCGTATAGCGGAACGGCGCCACGAAGGAGACGTCGCCGGTCCGCATGGCGAGAATGATGAATACGTAGCCGGGCATCAGCAGCAGGGCCGCGGCAGCGAGACGGCCCGTCGATTCCACCGTCAGTTCGGTCCATCCGCCGAGCGGCACAACCAGCACCAGTCCGAAAAGGGATACAACGCCAGCGGTCACCGCCGACACCAGCAGCGACGGGATTTCGGAGGGAATCTTGCGCGTGATCAGGTCGCGCAACGCGCAGAAGACCACGCAGGCAAGCGCGAAGAGCGAATAGACGCTGAAGCCCTCGAAGCCCGGACGCACGACCACCATGACACCGGCAAACCCGATGGAGATGGCCATCCAGCGTCGCCAGCCGACGCGTTCGCCGAAGAGCAGGGCGGCACCCATCGTGACGGCCAGCGGGAGCGACTGCAGCACAGCCGAGATATTGGCGATCGGCATGTGGGCGAGGGCGGTCAGGAATGCGATCGTGGCACCCAGTTCACAGCCGGCGCGGGCGATGACCAGAGGATTTAGAATCTTCAGCGGCGCGCGAAGCGCATCCTGTTGCCAGGCCAGCAGCGCGACCAGTACGGTTGCAAAGAGGCCGCGCACGAACATCACCTGCCCGGCGTTCATCTCGTCCATCAGGCCTTTGGTGATGGCGTCGTTCATGGTGAAGGCGGCCATCGAGATCGACATGAAGCTCGCGGCGCGAAGATTGGGCGTCAGGGCCGTTTCTCCCGTACGGGATTCTTTTTGTTGCGATGAGCTTTATGGGGCCGAGATGCGGTTGGCAATCGGGCCAGGGCTCCGATTGCGTTTGGCCTTTCAGGCAGGGATCCGGCTCAGCCGCCGGTGACGCTCATGTGCCGCGACACCGAAGGACGTTGCGTACGCCGGTCGATGACGAAGTCATGGCCTTTCGGCTTGCGCCCGATCGCCTCGTCGATCGCCGAGGAAAGCAGTTCGTTGCCTTCGGAAGCGCGTAGCGGCGCGCGCAGGTCCGCTGCATCCTCCTGCCCGAGGCACATATAAAGCGTGCCCGTGCAGGTCAGTCGCACGCGGTTGCAGCTTTCGCAGAAATTGTGCGTGAGCGGCGTGATAAAGCCGAGCCGGCCTCCGGTTTCGGCGACGTCTACGTAACGCGCGGGGCCGCCAGTGCGATAGGGAATATCGGTGAGGGAGAATTCTTGTTCGAGGTCGGCGCGCAGCTTCGACAGGGGCAGGTACTGGTCGGTCCGGTCTACGTCGATCTCGCCCATTGGCATGGTCTCGATAACGGTAAGATCCATGCCCTGTCCGTGCGCCCAGCGCATCAGCTCGGGGATCTCGCGGTCGTTGAAGCCCTTGAGCGCAACCGCATTGATCTTGATCTGCAGGCCCGCGGCCCGCGCCGCTTCCAGGCCCTGCAGCACGCGCGGCAGGTCGCCCCAGCGCGTGATCTCGCGGAACTTGTCGGGGTCCAGCGTGTCGAGCGATACGTTGATGCGTCGCACGCCACAGTCGGCGAGCTCGGCGGCGAAACGCGCGAGTTGGGAGCCGTTGGTGGTGAGCGTAAGTTCCTCCAGCGCGCCGTTTGCGAGATGCCGCGACAGCTGGCGGATCAGGTGCATCACGTTCTTGCGCACCAGCGGTTCGCCGCCCGTGAGCCTGAGCTTGCGAACGCCTTTCTCGATGAAGACGGTACACAGCCGGTCCAGCTCCTCCAGCGTGAGCAGGTCGCGCTTGGGGAGGAAGGTCATGTCTTCCGCCATGCAATAGGTGCAGCGGAAGTCGCAGCGATCGGTCACCGAGACCCGAAGGTACGAAATCGTGCGGCCGAACGGATCGATCATTTCTGTCTGTTGCGTCTGCATCAACCGCATATCGGTGTTCTCGCCCGCAGTTCCAGAGGTCGGACCGGATCAAATCCGGCGGCTCTTGGTAGCATTCGATCGGATGGCGGCGCAATGTCGGGACCGTCTTGGCCTTCTCAAAGGTAGCGAACAGGCGTAGTCGGGCGACAGGAAAAGCAACAGGAATACCATGAACCCGCCGCGCGAAATCCGCGTCTCGAAAGATCGCAGACTGCTGACTGTCAGCTTTCCCGGGCACGCCCCGATCGAACTACCGGCCGAGTTGTTGCGCGTGCTTTCGCCGTCGGCCGAGGTGCAGGGTCATTCGCCGGAACAGCGCGTCACGGTGCCCGGCAAGCGCAATGTCGCGATCGCGCGGGTCGAGCCGGTGGGCAACTATGCGGTTCGCATCGTCTTCGACGACTTTCACGATACCGGCATTTTCACCTGGCACTATCTGCACACCTTGGGCCACGAGAAGGAGGCGCGCTGGCAGTCTTATCTGGACGAACTTGCCGCTAAGGGTCTGAAGCGCGACTGACGACACCGCGCTGCACCGAGGCCCGGCCAAGAGCTACCGTGGAGTGGAGATGCAAACGATCACGACAGTCGAACAGCTCGAGGCGCTTTACGGCGTGCCAGGCGAGACCTCGCTGGTGAAGGAACTGGACCGGCTTATTCCCGAATATGCCGCCTTCATCGAAGCTTCGCCCTTCGCCGCACTGGCCACGAGCGGACCCGAAGGGCTGGACTGTTCGCCGCGCGGCGACCGCGCCGGCTTCGTGCGCATCCACGACGATAGGACGCTGATGATGCCGGACAGGCGCGGCAACAACCGGGCTGATTCGCTGAAGAACATCATCCGCGATAGGCGCGCCGCGTTCCTCTTTCTGGTGCCGGGGTCGGATACCACGCTGCGCGTGAACGGCCGCGCGCATATCTCCGTCGATGCGACGCTTTGCGCGTCGTTTGCGGTCGAAGGAAAACCCGCCCGCTCGGTGATCGTGCTCGACATCGAGGCCGTCTATTTCCAGTGCGCCCGCTGCATCAGGCGCTCCGACCTGTGGAGCCCGGAGAGGCACGTCGACCCGGCATCGCTTCCGACGCCGGGGCAGATACTTGCCGCGACGAGCGCGCGCCGGATTGACGGAGAGGCCTACGATGCCGAATGGCCCGACCGCGCCGCGAAGACGATGTGGTGAGGCGGGCGCGGGCTATCGTGTCAGGGCGGCCGAGAGGACGCTTTGCCCTCCACGCGAGGCTGGTACGAGGTGGACCACGCGGAACCCGTTGGCCTTGAGTTCGTCCAGCAGAGCCGGCAGCATATCGACCGTTCGCCGGTGGATATCGTGCAACAGGACGATGCCGGAGCCCTTCTGCCGCAGCATGGATATGGTGCGGCTGCGAACCTGTTCGGGAGACGATACGAAATAGTCCTTGGAGTCCACTGTCGGGTCGATGACGATGACGCCCTGCAAGGCAAGATGGCGGCGCAGCGATGAGGTGTCGGCCAGATAGGGAAATCTAAAGAACGGAGCGACGCTGAAGCCGGTCGGAACCAGCGCCGCGGCGATGCTTGCGCGACCCCGCTCGATCCGCTGCACCGCGCTGTCGAAGCTTATCGTCGCCAGATTCGCATGGTCTTCTGTGTGATTTCCGATGGTGTGGCCCCGAGCGGCGACCTCCCGCACAAGGCCGGGATGGCTGCGCGCCATCTGTCCCACCATCAGGAAGGTCGCCTTCACCCCGTGTGCGTCCAGGGCCCTAAGGATCGCCGGGGTCTTGCCCGGCATGGGGCCGTCGTCGAAGGTGAGCACGACCTCGTTTTGCGCCAGGATAAGATCGCGCGGCTCAGACACACGGATCGTGCGGCCGGCGAGACCGCGCCCGAGCGCGGAAAACTGGATGAGCTCCGGCCGGCTTTCGGGCGCGAAAGCGAGCCTTGCGGCGGCGGACTGTTCCTCAGGTCGGTTTGCGCAGGCGCTGAGCAGGAAGCCCGCCAGGCAGGCGGTAAGGACAAGAGGGAGGCGACGCATCAGATCGCTCGAACAGAACCAGATGCCAGGAAGCCTGCCGGAATAGGGTTAATGAGACGATAAATCGCCTGCCGTGCCATTAACCATCCGACATATCGGCTACTCTTCCCTCAACGTGTCCACGATGCGCATCATCACCTCGCCCATCATGTCGCACTCCGCGGGTGTGGACTGCGCCATGACCCGGTCGATGAGCGCGGTGTAGACCGCCAGCGCTTCCATCAGTAGCCGCTCACCCTCCGCCGTCAGGAACAGACGCATCACCCGCTTGTCCTTGTCGTCGGCCTCGCGGCGCAACAGTCCCTGCCGCTCAAGCTGGGGAAGCAGCATGGTGATGTTGGAACGCCCGACCAGCAGGCGGCGGGCAAGATCGTGCTGCGACATGCCTGGGTGCCGATAGAGATTCATCAGCACGTCGAGCTGGACGATCTTTATGTCGAGCGGGGCAAGCGCCTTCGTCAGTTCGCGCACGATCGCCTTCTCGGCGCGCACGGTGGCAATCCAGTTGCGAAAGCGCGGATTGT
>JAEYRU010000158.1 GCA_023435335.1 Pseudomonadota bacterium | reverse complement strand
GGCTCGAGGGCCTTCGCCGGCGGAGATCGCGCTCGCCAGCCGCAAGCTCGGCGACGGCAACCTGCAGTGCGACCTCTCCGTGCCGACCGTCCACTGCGCGACCTGCATCCGCAATATCGAATCCTCGTTGGCTGAACTGCCCGGCGTCGAGCAGGCCCGCGTCAACCTGTCGACCAAGCGCGTATCGGTGCGCTTCCGCGAAGGCACGACGCCGCCGGTGGTGGAGACGCTCGAGGGACTCGGGTATCCCGTCCATCTTTTCGCAGACGCCGCCGAGACCAGGGACGCGGCGCTTTCGGAGCTGATCCGGGCGGTAGCAATCGCCGGCTTCGCCGCGGGCAACATCATGCTGCTTTCGGTGTCGGTATGGTCCGGCGCCGAGGGCGCGACGCGCGACCTGTTCCACTGGATCTCGGCGCTGATCGCGCTGCCGGCCCTGGTCTTTTCCGGCCGCATCTTCTACCGCTCCGCCTGGGGCGCTCTGCGCCACGGCCGCATGAACATGGACGTGCCGATCGCGCTCGGTGTCTCGCTGGCCTACGCCATGAGCCTCTACGAGACGATCAACCACGGACCCCATGCCTATTTCGACGCCGCCGTATCGCTGCTCTTCTTCCTGTTGATCGGCCGCACGCTCGACCACGTGATGCGCGACCGCGCCCGCGTCGCTGTGCGCGGCCTAGCCGCGCTTGCGCCGCGCGGGGCGATGGTCATGCTGCCGGACGGGGGGCGCGAGTACCGGCCCCTTGGCGAAATCGAGCCGGGAATGCACCTGCAGATTGCCGCTGGCGATCGCATCCCCGTCGACGCGACGGTGATCTCCGGCAGGTCGGAGCTCGACTGTTCCGTCGTCACCGGAGAAAGCGAGCCGCAACAGGCCGCACCCGGCACCGTGGTCCGCGCCGGGACGCTGAGCCTGTCCGGGCCGCTCGTCATCGAGGCGACTGCTGCCGCGGCCGATTCGTTCCTCGCCGAGATGGTGCGGCTGATGGAAGTGGCCGAAGGGGGGAGGGCGCGCTATCGCCGCCTCGCCGATCGGGCTTCCGCGCTCTATTCCCCGGTCGTCCACCTGACCGCGCTGCTCACCCTTGTCGGCTGGGTGGCCGTGTCGGGGGACTGGCACCGGGCAATCACCATAGCCATCGCCGTCCTCATCATAACCTGCCCCTGCGCGCTCGGCCTTGCCGTGCCGATCGTGCAGGTCGTGGCCGCGCGCCGTCTGTTCGAGAACGGCATCATGGTCAAGGACGGTTCGGCGATGGAACGGCTGGCCGAGGCCGACACGGTGGTCTTCGACAAGACCGGCACGCTGACCGTCGGCCGCCCCGTCCTGGTCAACGCGGCGGACATCGACCCGCGCAACCTGGCCATCGCCGCCGAGATCGCCGCCCACTCCCGCCATCCGCTGTCGCGCGCCTTGGCCGCAGCGCGGGGCGGCGAGCGGGTGGCGCTTCCGGCTTTCGACACAATTCGCGAATTCCCCGGCCGCGGGGTCGAGGCTTCCGCAGGCGGGCGCGTCTATCGGCTCGGACGCGCCGACTGGGCCATCGGCGGCGGGGTTTCCCCGGCCGAAACCGGATGCACGGTGCTGACCGCGGACGGTCGCACCCTTGCGAGCTTCCAGTTCCGCGACCGGCTGCGTACCGACACCTGGAGGGCGGTTGCCGCGTTGCGTTCCTCGGGTCTGGACATCTCGATCCTGTCCGGCGACCGCGCCACCAATGTGCGCGAGATTGCGGAGGTCGCAGGCATAGACAGCTACGAATCGGGCGTGGAGCCGGCGGGCAAGGCGGCCGCCGTTGCGGCACTTTCGGCTGAAGGAAAACGCGTCCTCATGGTTGGCGACGGGCTGAACGATGCCCCTGCGCTGGCCGCCGCACATGTGTCGATGGCGCCGGCGACCGCTGCCGACATCGGCCGCAACGCCGCCGACTTCGTCTTCCTGCGCGAAAGCCTGTCGGCCGTGCCGCTCGCGTTCCAGATATCGCGCGATGCCGGTCGCCTGGTGCGGCAGAACTTCGCGCTGGCGATCGGCTACAACGCCATTGCCGTGCCGATCGCCATCCTCGGCTACGTGACGCCCCTGATCGCCGCCGTGGCCATGTCGCTATCCTCCGTGCTGGTGGTGGCCAACGCGCTGCGGCTGAAGGGCGCCGCGAAGCCGGTTCGCGAAGCCGGCCTTGCCGCAGTCGAGGCGGGAGCCGCCGAATGAGCATGCTGCTCTACCTTATCCCGGTCGCCCTGTTCCTTGGGATACTGGGCCTCGGCGCCTTCCTCTGGTCGCTGCGCAGCGGCCAGTACGAGGATCTCGACGGCGCGGCGGAGCGCATCCTTCTCGATGACGACAACGAGCCTGCACCCACGCGGAAACGGCACGGAAAACCACCTCGCTGAAAGCCGGAGGGGTTGCCGTACCGGCAACTGGTCGAGCCCGCAGCCGAGCCTATATTGTCTGGTGCGGCCGGTTGCCTGCGCATGTCGCAGCAAAGCGCAAAATCCAAGGTTTGACTTGCTTCCCCCCTTGCGCTGCGCTAACCCTCGCCGCGTTGCACAACGGCCTTTGCGGGCAATGCCGGCGGGCGATATCCTCTGCGGGTCCCGGCCCTGTTCGCGGTCGGTGACTGTCCCACGGCAACGAAGGGAATATACGGACTGTGAACGATCTGCTCGTTTCCTATCTGCCCATCGTGATCTTCATCGGCGTCGCCCTCGTGGTAGCCGGCGCCCTTGTGGTCGCGCCTTTCATCGTCGCATACCGCAACCCGGATCCGGAGAAGCTGTCGGCCTACGAGTGCGGCTTCAACGCGTTCGACGACGCGCGCATGAAGTTCGACGTGCGCTTCTACCTGGTCGCAATCCTGTTCATCATCTTCGACCTTGAGGTCGCTTTCCTCTTCCCGTGGGCGGTGTCCTTCGGCGAGGTCGGCTGGCTCGGCTTCTGGTCCATGATGATCTTTCTCGGCGTGCTGACCGTGGGCTTCATTTACGAGTGGAAGAAGGGAGCCCTGGAATGGGATTGAGTAACACCTCCTCCACGCTCGTCGCCCCGCAGCCCAAGGGCGTGCTCGACCCGCGCACCGGCAAAGCGGTCGGCTCCGACGATCGGTTTTTCGGCGAGTTGAACAACGAACTGTCCGACAAGGGCTTCATCGTCACCTCCTCGGAGGCACTGATCACCTGGGCGCGTACCGGCTCGCTCATGTGGATGACCTTCGGCCTTGCGTGCTGCGCCGTCGAGATGATGCACATGTCGATGCCGCGCTACGACGCCGAGCGCTTCGGCATCGCGCCGCGCGCCTCGCCGCGCCAGTCCGACGTGATGATCGTGGCGGGCACGCTCACCAACAAGATGGCGCCGGCCCTGCGCAAGGTCTACGACCAGATGCCGGAACCGCGCTACGTCATCTCCATGGGCTCCTGCGCCAATGGCGGCGGTTACTACCACTATTCCTACTCGGTGGTGCGCGGGTGCGATCGCATCGTGCCGGTGGACATTTACGTGCCCGGCTGCCCGCCGACCGCGGAAGCGCTGCTCTATGGCGTTCTGATGCTGCAGAAGAAGATCCGCCGCACCGGCACGATCGAGCGGTGAGGAAGAATGTCTGAAGCCCTTCGCGACCTTTCAGCCTATATCCGCGAGCGGCTCGACGGCCGCGTCCGCGATGCGTCGGTGGATTTCGGTGAGTTGACGCTGGTTGTCGAGTCGGCCGACATCGTCGACGTGCTTGGTTTCCTGCGCGATGACGTGCAGTGCCAGTTCATCTCGTTCATCGACTTGTGCGGCGTGGACTACCCGTCGCGGGCGAAGCGCTTTGAGGTGGTCTACCACCTGCTTTCGCCGCGCCAGAACCAGCGCATCCGCGTCAAGCTGTCGACCGACGAGGAGACGCCGGTACCCTCGGTAACGGGCGTCTTTCCCGGCGCCGACTGGTTCGAGCGCGAGGCCTATGACCTCTACGGGATACTGTTTACCGGACACCCCGATCTTCGCCGCATCCTCACCGACTACGGCTTCGAGGGGCATCCGCTGCGCAAGGATTTCCCGCTCACCGGCTATTTCGAGGTGCGCTACGACGACGAACTCAAGCGCGTCGTCTACGAGCCGGTCGAATTGAAGCAGGAATTCCGCAACTTCGATTTCCTTTCGCCCTGGGAAGGCACCGATTACGTGCTGCCCGGCGACGAAAAAGCAAAGCAGTGAATGGGCGCAGCCTAGATGCCAGCCATCCGCAACTTCAACATCAACTTCGGCCCGCAACACCCTGCGGCTCATGGTGTTTTGCGTCTCGTCCTTGAGCTCGACGGCGAGGTCGTCGACCGCGTGGATCCGCATATCGGGCTGCTGCATCGCGGCACCGAG
>JAEYRU010000131.1 GCA_023435335.1 Pseudomonadota bacterium | reverse complement strand
GCGCCAGGATGGCGCCCAGCAGCACCGGCGACGGCCGCACCTCGACGTCGCCGTGCAGTTCCGAAAGCCGCTTCAGCGCCACATGCGCGAAGGGCGAGATGATGTCGTAGTAGAAGGTGATCGTCCGAGCCATCGTGTCCCCCTAGACGCTCCGCATCAGCCCGCCGTCGACGCGGAGGCTCTGCCCGGTGATGTAGCCCGCCGCGTCGGAGCACAAGAAGGCGATTGTGGCGGCGATCTCGTCCGCCGTGCCGTAGCGCTGCATCGGCACGCTGGCGCGCCGTTCGTCCGTCTGCGGCAGGCTGTCGATCCAGCCGGGCAGCACGTTGTTCATGCGCACATTATGCTCGGCATGGCTGTCGGCGAACAGTTTGGTGTAGGCCGCCAGCCCCGCCCGTGCCACCGCTGACGTGGGGAACATGGCGGACGGCTCGTCCACCCAGGCGGTGGAGATGTTGACGATCGCGCCGCCCTTCTGCGCCACCATGATGGGTGCAACCAGCCGCACGGCGCGCACCACGTTCATGAAATAGGTGTCAAAGCCCGCCCGCCACTGCTCGTCCGAAATCTCGGTGATCGCCGCGCGCGGCCCGTGCCCCGCGCCGTTCACCAGCGCGTCGATGCGGCCCCATTTCTCCATCGCCAGATCGACGAATCGCCTCAAATCGTCGTTCGACTGGTTGGAGCCGGTGAAGCCTATACCGCCTAGTTCTTGTCCGAGCGCCTCGCCCTTGCCCGACGACGACATGACCGCGACGGCGAAGCCGTCAGCCGCGAGTTTGCGCGCTGCCGCCGCGCCCATGCCGGACCCGCCGCCGATGATGAGTGCTGTTTTGGTCATGTCATCCTTTCCTGCATCCATCTCCAGCCAAGGATGACGATTGCGATACACAGCGCGACCGGAAGCGCGACAAACGGGATGGCGCCAATCGTCATAAAGGCAATTGCACCTACGCCATTCCCAATCTGGCCGAGCATCGAGTTCTCGCCAAAAAATGACGAAGTCAGCGCGCCGAGCTCAAGCACCGCGTACTGAATTGCAAAAATGCCGAAAAGGACTCCAAACACGCCGATACGCTTCTTGAACTAGAACCGTTCAATCAAAAGGGAATCGCAACGGCAGCGAGCAATACCATCGTCGGCAGGATATCGCTGTAGAAGGCGCTCATCGGGCTTGGTAGAATCCATTTGCTGCTCCGGATCCTCCAACTAGGCCGGACGCCGGACGCCGTGCAAGGGCCAGCAGCCGCGTCAGGCTCGGTTCAGCCGCCGCGTATCACGCCGTCTCGAACGGAAACGGCGTCGGCTCCCAGATGTGCTCGATCCGAAAGTTCTTGGCCGTGGCGGCCTCACATTCCCGCAACACGTCCGCAATCCCGCTGTAATTTCCTGCATCCAGCAGCATGACGAGCAGGCGAGTCTGGTCGGAGACTTCCTTGTCGTTGAACCAGCTTTCGCGATGGCCGTTCGCCAGCGCCCGAGCGGTCTCAAAATGCCCCATCGCCAGTTCGAGGCGAAAATGCTCGGGAGGATAAGCTGCGATCATCCTATTGTTGTGCATCCGGTGCCAGTAATATTTCTCCAGGGAATCGATCGTTCGAAGAAATGGGAGTGTGGTCCGGTCCATCTCGCGGGCGATCAGTTCCCCTTTCTCCGGCTCGCTCAGCGACCAGAATTCCTCCCTTGAAAGGGGGTAAGCATAATACAGGTATTGCTCTATGCCGGGCGTCGTGCGGAGAATCAGCATATCGCTCAGCATCCAGACAGGACGGAAAACCCCTTTCATCGAGGTGCGATCGAGGGCCACGGCTCGGAATACATGATCGACCGGTCTCAGGACCACACAGTCTTTCACATAGACTGTATCAGGGTTGCGCTCCAATAAGGGCGCTAGGAAACGCTTCGTTCGCGAAGGGCTGCTCATATTACCGGTCTCACCTCCACGATCAAGATTCTCTGCGTAGAGGGATACGCGGAAAACACATTCCGCACTATCTCCAAGCCTCGCGCCACTGTAAGTCCGCCTTTTCCGGTCTTGAGATCATATACGCAGACCAACTCGTCGCTTCTCTGCTCGAACACGTCGATCCGAATGGTGTCCTTCGCGCCATAGTGGACGGTTCGCGCTCCCGTTTCCTCGGTAGCTTTGAGTATGGAAGTCTCGGCTATGAACCTGGGGTTCCCCTCCTTCGAGACCTCTTCCTTCACAAGGAAATGAATCTTCGTGCCCCTGACGGCCTCACTCGTTTGAGAGTTGCGAGGCGTCTTCGCAGATGCCTCATTGGCCATGTCCTGCACCGTTTGAAGCCTTTCGCATATCTCCTCCACTTCCTCGCGGCTCCGCTTGCCTATCCATTCCGGAACGATGTTCCTTTTTCGCTCAGCGCCGCTGTACTGATATTCCCGCGCGTTGAAGGCGAGGACGACCTCTTCGCCCGGGTCCTTCGAACTCGTTTCCCAGGCAAAGAGAACCGCACTGGCCTGTATTGCTCTTACCGTCGCTTGGAAGATCGGCTGGGCAAACGCCGGCGTCACGATCGGCTGCGGCTGGGGCCCGTCCGGTGTCCAGACGGCCTCGCTGACGAGCCTGCCCCTGCCGTCGAAAACCCGCTGCGTGTCCCCGTCGTTCTCGAAGGTGAAGCGCGAGCCATCCTTCAGCGTCACGGTGTTCCGCTCGGCACGGCCGGACAGCGACTCCGAGACGATCCTGCTCCCGTCGCGGTTGTTGATCGTGCGCGACGCCAGCGTCCCGTCGGGCCGCCGGTTTTCCGTGTAGGAGGACCAGGAGGCCTCGCCCGTTTTGTCGCGGAAAACGCGCCCCGGAATGCTCTCCGTCCGGGTCGTCCGCGCTGCGCCCGCCGCGCTCGCAAACCTGTCGCCGGCCTCGGACCTGCCGGACCCGCCGCCGCCACTGGTCCACTGTCCGCCTTCCGGATTGCCGGCGGGGACACGGGGCTGATTGGGATCGAAGCCGGCCTTCGTACTGAGCCGGAGAAGCGCGGAGCGGACGCGCAACGCGGCCGCCTCGGCCCGGATCTTCTTGGTCTGGTATCTTCTGAAGAAATCGGATGCGGTCATGGAGGCTCCTTCCACCGAGCCTGTCATCAGGAACTAATTCCTATCACAAGGCCACAGAGCATCCCCCCGCAAATTCGCTGCCCCGAGTGTTATTCGATTGTCCCGCCGAGCCCGGTCATCAACCCGACGAACTCCGGGAAGCTCGTGGCGATGGTGTTCCTGTCGTCCACGGTGACAGGCTTTTCCGCCGCCATGCCCAGCACCAGAAAGCTCATGGCGATGCGGTGGTCGAGATGCGTCTTCACCGTGCCGCCGCCATAACCCCGCCCTTCCGGCCTGCCGCGCACGGTCA
>JAEYRU010000095.1 GCA_023435335.1 Pseudomonadota bacterium | reverse complement strand
CGCCGCCCAGCAGCGCAAGCTGCGAACTGCTGTTCTCGTCGTCGTTGAACGGGTCCGAGCCCTGCGAACGCACATTCAGGATGTCGTTCTCGGCGACGGTAAGCTCGACGGCAGCGCCGTCGGCCACCGGCGTGTCGTCGAGCACCTGGACGCGGAAGTCGTTGGTGGTCGTGTCGCCGTCGCCGTCGCGGGCGGTGAAGGAGAAGGTGAAGCGTAGTGCGTTCTCGCCGCCGCCAGCCGGATGGTCGAGCGGACCGCCCAGCACGAAGGTGTAGGAGCCCAGACCCGTGTCGCTGAGCTCGACCACGAACACCGTGCCCTCGCTGGTGAAAGCGCGCAGGACCGTATTGTTGTCGAGGAGTTCGAACTGCACAGCAAACCCGTTCGAGGTCAGTGCCGACAGGTCGAGCGGATTGTTTGCGCCGTCCGTCATGGAAACGTTGGCCGCGGGGTCTGCAATGTTGCTGAACACCACGGACCGGTCGCCGAGCACCTGCGTTCCGTCGAACCCGCCGTTGACCACCGAGTTCCCGTTGTCGGCGCCCCAGAGGATGTTGAGCGGGCCGCCCGTCGTATCCGTGGTCAGGTTGACGAAGGTGCCAAAGAAGCGGAAGTCCCCGTCGCCCGCGCCGGTCGTGTCCTCGTTGCCGTCATCGAGCTCCTCTTCCTCGACCGTGCGCATCAGGATCGTGCCGGCCGAGATCGGGCTGTCATCGTTGACGGTGACCTGGAACGAGCCCGCCGCGGCGTCGCCGTCGCCGTCGCGCGCCACGAAGCCAAAGCCAAGATCTATGTTGTCCTCGGTGTTCGCGACCGGATGGTCGAGCACGCCCTGCAGCGTGAAGGTGTAGGTCCCCGCGCCTTCATCCGACAGTGTCACCGTGAACACCACGGGGCCGCCTTCGCCCGCGGTCGCCGTCAGCACCGTGCCGTTGCCGGACAGCGTGTAAACAAGTTGGATGCCATTTGAGGTCAGGCCGTCGGGCGCGGTGATCGATGGATCGAACACCACCGAGCGGTCGCCTGCCGCCCCGGTCACGCCGCCATTGACCACCGAATTGCCGTTGTCTGCGCCCCAGGAGATGGCAAGCGACCCGGTCGCGACCGTCGGCGCGAGAGTGGCGTCGCCAGGCCCGCCAAGGTTCGGGATGATCCCGCCAAGGATCGGGAACCCGTCCTCGTCGACCGTGACGCCGCCGGGCGTGCCAACGACGGGAATATCGTCTGCGATGGCCGCGCTCGTTTGCCCGGATACGACGTCGCCGGTGCCGTCCGTGATCTGGAACGAGATGCCGTCCAGCGTTACGGAATCTTCACCCGGGTTCAGGTGCTGGATCGGACCCAGGATCTCGATCTGCAACACGTAGACCACGGTCGAGGTACCGGGCGTCAGCGTCGCGCCCTGGAGAGAGATTTCGATGATCGGCTGTCCGTCGGCGCGCCCAACCAGCATGCCGCCTTCCAGCGAAAAGACGATCGGGGAACCACTGGCGGCGGTCAACTGGCCGTTCAGGGCCGCGGGATTGATGAAGGCGAAGGCTCCGGTGAGGCTGGCCGGCACATCGTTTCCGAAATTGACAACGACCTGCGCCAGGGCGACGGAGCTGTTGCCAGCTTGCACTTCGCCTGCGCGCAATGGGACGCCGTCAGCATTTGCGCCGCCAAGGCCATCCTCATCAACGATGCCGAACGAACCGATCGAGATTATGATCGGATCGTCGTCCAAGAACGGATCGAGCAACTCTTCACCCTCGGGGGCGTCGTCACCCAGGCCGGTGTCGCCGAGCAGATCGAGGACATTCTGGTCCAGGTCGCCCAGGCCGAAGGACTGATCCTGGAAATTGCCACCGGAACCCTGAGGGCCCGTGCCGGCGACCGAGAGCGTCCCGTCCGGACCGGCGGCGACGTTGATGCCGTTGCCTTCCAGCACCGCGAGCAGCACTTCGCGCGCCACTTCAAGGTCGTCGATCACGAAAGTCGGGATGTTGAGGGCAGCGTTGAGGATGCGGATTTCCGACCCGTCCGCCTGAACGAGGACCAGATCGGGCCCGTCCACGCGCAACTGGTCGATCGATACGCCGGCGGGAAGCCGTACGACGTTGTTCTCGTCGGCCGTGACCTCGGCAGGGATTTCCGCGGCGGGGCCGCTCTCCTGCTGGTCCGCATCGAGCGGTACAGGGTCCGCCTGGGCCAGAACGATCTCGCCCTCAGCAATCTCTGCACGAATGTCGAACTCTGCCTCGGACTCAACCGACGGCATGCGCGGATCTTCGATAGCCATAATGGTACCCCCAAACGCCTAGTGGAGGCACTCAAATCGACTTCCCTCACCGATTTCAACTCGAACTTAAGGGAATGGCATATCCTGTTATGCCTCGCCTGCGTTTTTGCGGTATGAGGGTTAATCCCGCCACGGTTGGGCACATCAGGGACAGGGATCCGGGCGGCCGCCGCACCTGCCGGTGATCGTCGCCCGGCAGGGTTTGACATCGTGGCGGGGCGCCGCCCGCGCAAGCCACTGTGTCGCGGGGTCGAATCAGCGAATGGAACCCGCGGTGGCTCGGGAGTGCGGGACCAAGGCGGCCGGTTTCATCCGGCCGCCCTGCTTCTTCTATGTGCTGCTCTCTATGCCGCGACAGGCGCGGCGACGGCGGTTTCTCCCGCATCCAGGCGGGCAGCGAGTTCCTCGGCCTTGGGAACGGACAGCCACAGCGCGAGCACGAAGCCAGCGGCGCCGCCCGTGAGCTTTCCGATGAGCAGCGGCAGGATCATCGTCGGCTGGAAGTTCGCCGCGAAGGCCAGATGGTCGCCGAAGGTGAAGGCGGCGCAGACCGCGAAGGCGATCGCGAGAACCTTGTCGCGCGGACGCATCCGCCCGATCAGGCGGTACATGGCGATGATGTTGGCGCTGGCGGCGAGCAGGCCGGCGGCCCCCTCGGGCGAGACGCCGATGCGCGAGCCGATCGCTTCCATGGGGCGCTCCAGATATTTGGTGAGGAGGTAGACCATGGGGAAAGCGCCCGCCAGCATGATGCCGATGTAGCCGGCAATCTCCAGCGCGCGGAACTGGTCCGCCTCGTCGGCGATGATGGGGTCGAAGCCCCAGCCGCCGAACAGGTTCGAGAACAGCCCGGTGAAGTACTCCACGATGGAGAAGACCAGCACCAGCGTTATGCCGGCGTACATGATGCGGCCGAACCACAGGAACCCGGCAATCATGGCGTCCGGCACGAAGCGAAGGCCGAGCGCGATCGCCACGCAGAACACGATGAGCGGCAGGAGATTGCGCAGGATCTCTACCAGGGTCAGCGCCACCTGGTAGGTGGCCTCCCCGCTCGTGTTGATATCAGGCCGTACCTCCAGGCCGGCAAAGGCGATGATCGCGCAGGCGACGAAGACCCCGACGGGAACGCTGAGGATTCCCGACATGATGCCGAGCGCCATGTACTTGTGGTCGGCTTTCGCAAGCATGGCGAGGCCGACGGGGATCGAGAAGATGATGGTGGCGCCGGCCATATATCCGACGACGGTGGCCACGATCCACGCGTCGCGGCTGCCCGCCAGCGCGTCGGCGAGCTGGTAGCCGCCCATGTCCACCGCGATCACGGTGGTGGCGGCGATGGAGGGATCGGCTCCGACCAAAGCGAAGAGCGGGCCGGCGGCGACCCGGATGAATTCCGAAAGATAGGGAATGGAGGCCATGATGCCGGCCACCGGTATGAAGATCGGGCCGATGGCGTGGATGCCTTCGATGAATTCCTTGCCGAGCCCGGATTCGGGATTGCGGATAGAAGCGATGGCGCCGGCCACGGCGCATGCCATGATAATGTAGATGACGAAAGTTCCGATCAGTGCCATTTGCGTTCCCCTCACTGGGCGAGCGCGTCCTGGCGCCCGCCGGTTGTGCCGCCGCCCGGGCTTGAATCAGTTCTTCACCCGCTCTCCCCTGGGGTCGTACAGCGGCGCCATATGGATCGTGGCGGCGAAACGCTCGTTCGCCACGACAAGCTCGTAGTCTCCGGATGCCAGGAATTCCTCGTCCACCCCGGCGGCGTGACGTACGTAGCCGTAGCCGATTGGCTTGCCGGCGGTGTAGCCGTAGCCGCCGCTCGTGAGGTAGCCGACCGGCTCGCCGTTGCGCACGATCGTCTCGCGGCCGAGCAGCACGACCGACGGGTCTTGGGTTGTGAAGCCGGCCAGCTGTTTTCCCAGCGGGCTGCCCGCCGCCTGCACGCAGGCGTCGCGACCCAGGAATGGCGTGTCGTTTCGCAGCTTCACGGCCCATCCGAGGCCGGCTTCGAACGGGTTGTCGTTCGGGGTGATGTCGGAGCCCCAGGCGCGGTAGCCCTTCTCCAGCCTGAGCGACTCCAGCGACCGGTAGCCGACGGGACGGATATCGTGCGCACGGCCCGCCTCCATCAGCACGTCGAAGACGTCTCCGGTGCCGGAAAGCGGCACGTGGAGTTCCCAGCCGAGTTCGCCCACATAGGTGACGCGCAGTGCGCGCACGCGGTGGCCGGCAATTTCGATCTCCCGCACGTGACCGAACGGGAAGGCGGCGTTACCCACATCGGCCTGCGTGACTGCGGCAAGAACGTCCCGCGCGCGCGGCCCCATCAGAGAAAGGGTGCCGAATTCTTCCGTCACGTCGGCAAGGCGGGCGTCCGCGCCGGCGGGGATATGATCGGCGATCCAGCTGAAATCATGCGTGCGGAAACCGGTGCCCGTGACGATATAGAACCGGTCCTCGGAAAGGCGCGCCACGGTGAGGTCGCACTCGATGCCGCCACGGCTATTGAGCATCTGCGTGTAGGTGAGGCGGCCTGCCGGCCTCGTCACGTCGTTGGCGCAGATGAAGTCGAGCGCCGCGGCCGCGTCGGGGCCCGAGAGCTCGTATTTGGCGAAGGAGGACTGGTCGAAGACGCCGACCTTTTCGCGCACGTGTGCATGCTCCGCGCCCACCGGCTCGAACCAGTTCTGCCGGCCCATGGAGTAGACGTCTGCGGGCTCCATGCCCTGCGGCGCGAACCAGTTGGGCCGCTCCCAGCCGAGCTTCGACCCGAAGACGGCGCGGTGCTTTTTGAGCCGCTCGTAAAGCGGCGAGACGATGCGCGGCCGGCCGCTCTCGTGTTCCTCATGCGGGAAGGCGATGGTGTAGTGCTTGCCATAGGCCTCGAGTGTGCGTTCGCGCACCCAGTCGCGGTCGCGATGCAGGTCCGAAAAGCGGCGGATGTCGACAACCCACAGGTCAAGCGGAGCTTCGCCGTTGACCGCCCATTCGGCCAGCACCCAGCCGGCGCCGCCGCCGGAGGCGATGCCGAAGGCGTTGAAGCCGGCGCCAACGAACATGTTGGAGCATTCCGGCGCGAGGCCGAGGATGAAGTTGCCGTCCGGCGTGAAGCTCTCCGGCCCGTTCACCATCTGCTTCACGCCCGTGTCGGCGAGCGCCGGAACGCGCGCCATGGCCTGCGCCATATGCTGCTCGAAATGGTCGAAATCGTCGTCGAAGAGCTGGAATTCCCAGTCGTCCGGGACGTCGCCTCCCGGCAGGTCCGTCATCCACGGCTGCGGGTCGGGCTCATAGCCGCCCATCACCAACCCGCCGACCTCTTCCTTGAAGTAGGTGCGGCGGTCCGGGTCACGTATCGTCGGCGCGTCGGGGCTCAGCCCCTCGATCCTCTCCGTCACGATATACTGGTGCTTGACCGGCTGGAGCGGCACGGACACGCCGGCCATGGCGCCTACCTGCCGCGCCCACTGGCCGGCACAGTTCACCACCTTCTCGCAGGCGATGCGGCCCCTGTTCGTCTCGACCGCGACGATGCGGTTGCCCTCCATGGCGAAGCCGGTCACCCGCACGCCTTCCACGAGCTTCGCGCCGTGCATGCGGGCGCCCTTGGCGAGCGAGTTGGTGATGTCGGCCGGGTTGGCCTGCCCGTCGGTCGGCAGCCAGGACGCGCCGACGAGGTCGGACGTGTCCATCAGCGGCCACATGCGCTTCACCTCCTGCGGGGAGACGAGGTGCATCTCCATGCCGAAACTGCGCGCGGTCGTCGCCAGCCGCCGGAATTCGGTCCAGCGGTCCTCATTAGTGGCGAGCCGCAGGCAGCCGGTCATCTTCCAGCCGGTCTCCAGCCCTGTCTCCTCATGCAGGCGCTTGTAGAGGTCGACCGAGTATTTCAGCACCCGCGTGATGGAGGCGGAGGAGCGCAGCTGGCCGATCAGGCCCGCCGCGTGCCAGGTAGAGCCGGAGGTGAGCCGGCCCTGCTCGAGGAGAACGACGTCCGCCTTGTGGTCGCGCGCCAGGTGATAGGCGGTGGAGCAGCCGATTATGCCGCCGCCGATAACGACGATCTGCGCGCGGGATGGGAGTTCCTGGGTCACCGGCTGCTGCTTCCGTATTGGGATCTGTAGGCGTCAAGCGCGATTTCGAGGCGGTCGAGGTTGTCCCGGGTGTAGGCCACGTAGTCAGTCCCCGGAGCGTCGAGGTGGATCTCCGAAACCATGCTCCACATCGCTTCGCGCAGCAGCGACGCGCACTGCATGGCGGCCAGCGCGCGGCGGAGCGAAGGATCGGGCGCGGTGCCGAAATAGCTGCCGAGCAGGGCTTCGGACTCGTCCGACGAAAAGCCGGCATTGGAGGAAAGCCCGGCAAGGTCGAACATGGCCGTGGAAAAGCCGGCATATTCGAAGTCGATGAGCCAGAGGCGCTCGCCGTCGTCCAGCAGGTTGGCGGGGAGCAGGTCGTTGTGGCCGAAGACGATGGGGAGCGGCAGCTGCGCCGCCTCGAGCTCTTCCGCGAGTTCCATGTATCCCGCCAGGTGGGGCGTCATGCGGCTCCCGCCCTCGCGCAAGGTGCGGGCATAGTCGCGTACTACGTGGAACGGCCAGAACATGAAGCCGGGCCCGGAGACGTGGCGGGGCATCTCGTCGTGGAATGCGCGGATCAGTTGCGCGACGCGGGTGACGTTTGCCCGCACATCTGCTGCGTCGTAGGTTTTCGCGCCGAGGTAGCGGGAGACCATCACGCCGGGCGCCGCATATTCCAGGGCGGGCGCGAAGCCGGCCTGCTCGGCGGCGCGGGCGATCATGACCTCGCGCTCGCGCAATACGTGATGAAAGGGATAATCCTTGCCGAAGCGTACGACATGGCGTCCACGCACGTCGGACACCAGCCAACTCTCGTTGCTGATCCCGCCCAGAAGCGGCTGGACCTCAATCGCGCCTTCCCAGATCGGCAAGGCCGATATCCTGGCCCGGCTGTCGGTCGGGCTCCTCATCCCTTCCGCCATGGTTCCCTTCCGCGAGCTCTATGGCTGCCAGCAGGGTCAGGATCGGCGGGCGGGCGGGTCGAGTCAATCGCGCTTTGTGGTTTTTTGACCTTTTTTGTGGATATTGGATCGCGCTCTGCCGTAATAAGGTCACAACTCCTCGCAGGAACCAAGGCCGAAGGTCCGAGTGTAATGAACCCGTCTCCCAGGCACGCGCAGATCCTCAACCTCCTGAAGGAGGAGGGGACGATCGGGGTCGCGGTGCTGGCCAGCCGGCTCAGTGTGTCCCTCGAAACGGTTCGACGCGACATCAAGCCGCTTGCCGAGCGCGGCGAGATCGTCCGCATGCATGGGGCGATCGGGCTTCCGTCGGTTGTGGGCGAGGCGCCGTTCGAGCGGCGGATGCG
>JAEYRU010000047.1 GCA_023435335.1 Pseudomonadota bacterium | reverse complement strand
GGCAGTGTCGTTGATGCGCAGGCTCATGGCGTCATCTCCCTGATGCGTCGCCGATTGCTTCTCGGCGAGATTGCGTTGCGCCAAGCATAGCGAAAGGCAGAACGCAAACGAGAAAGTGGCGGGCATTCTTCGGGAACTGGCGGAACGGAATACTCACGCTCGGCGGATTCAGGGAATTGTTTCCCACGGGCCTTCGCGGCTACCAGTATCGCCCCGACGCTCCGACCACGAGCGTGATCGCACCGAGGATCAGGTTGATGCCTACCGTCACTCGAATCCTGTTCAATTGCTTCGCCGCCTCGGGCCAGCTTCCGGCGTCCGCCGCGATGCGGAAGCGCTTCCACGGCGCGAAGAGGAGATGCAGGTAGAGCAGCATCATGACGATGCCCAGGCCCATCATCAGGTTGATGTAGAGCGGCAAGCCTGCGAAGCCGCCGAAAGGATGGAAGATCATCCAGAAGCCGCTGACGAGCAGGGCCACGATCGCCGCGCCGACCCACGGCAGGAACCGCGCGAACACCCGCCGCCACAGCGGCAGCCGCTGTTCGGGCGGCAATGCGCCCGCCGCCGGGCGCAGGATCATATAGGCAAACGCCATGCCGCCGACCCAGAAAACGGCGGCGAGAAGGTGAATGGCAAGCAGGATGGCGGTCATGGCAGCCTCGGTTTCGCAGGCGCGGAGGGCAGCAGGAGCGACGCGGCCTGTCAAGCGCCGCTTGACGCCAGCCGCCAGGCCGCCGGGCGTGGTCGTTGAATCGGCCCGGCTTGCCCGTCTTCCGGCAAGTTCAGCGCTTGGCCCGCCCCTTCCCCTTCTTCCCGTCGCGCGGCTTGCCTAATGGCTTGTCCGATCTGCGATTGCCCGTGTTCACCGGCCGCGTGTCGACCTCACCCCCCGTACGGGGACCGAAATCACGCTTCGGCCGGCTTTGCCATGCACTCGCTTCCGCCTCGCTACGATGCGGCTTCTTCGGGTAGCGCCGCGCGTCGTCCTGCGCCCTCCGTTGTCCGGCACGGCTGAGATCGGGCGTGCCTTCCAGCCGAGTGACGCTGATGCCGCGCGCCAGCGTGCGGCTGCCAAGAGCTTTGAGGAAACGTTCGCCGGCTTCCGCCTCCAACTGCACCATGCTCTGGTCCGGCATCAGCTTGATCTGGCCGATGTCGCGCTTGCTAAGGCCGCCGTTGCGGCAGATCATCGGTATCAGCCAGCGCGGCTCGGCCTTCTGGTTGCGGCCAATTGACAGTGACACCCAGATGCTCTCGCTGAATTCGTGGCGCCTCTGCCGCCCGGCCGCGTCGGCATGGTCGCCGGTGCGGGCATCGTCAGACGGGCGCGGGGCGAACTGCGCCGAAGCGATTTCGATCAGTTCTTCCGGGGCCGAGCGGCTGCCGCGCGCATGGCGCACGAAGGCGGCCGCGACACTTTCGGCGCCGTGCGTCTCGACGATCCGGCGCACCAGCTCCAGTTCGTCCTCCGTGGGATCGGCCGCGAGCGCCGGATCGGCCAGGATTCGCTCGTCGTCGCGAAGCATCACCTCTTCCACCGAGGGAGGCCTGGCCCAGTTGGCCCTCACATTGGCGGCGCCCAGCAGGCGTTCAACGCGGCGGCGCGACGAGACCGGCACGATCAGCACGCTGACGCCCTTGCGGCCGGCGCGGCCCGTGCGTCCGCTCCTGTGCAGCAGCGCTTCCGGATTTGTCGGAAGGTCGGCATGTACCACGAGCTCGAGATTGGGCAGGTCGATGCCCCGCGCCGCAACATCGGTTGCAATGCAGACGCGCGCGCGCCCGTCGCGCATCGCCTGCAGCGCATGCGTGCGCTCGCTCTGGCTCAGTTCGCCCGACATCGCGACGACGGAGAAGCCGCGATTGTTGAAACGCGCGGTCAAGTGATTCACCGCAGCCCGCGTCGAACAGAACACCAGCGCGTTCTTTGCTTCGTAGTAGCGCAGAACGTTGATGATGGCGTTCTCCCGGTCGCTACCGGCGACAGTCAGCGCGCGATATTCGATGTCGATATGCTGCTCGCGCTCGGACGCCGTGGAGAGCCTGACCGCGTTCCGCTGATATTTGCGCGCCAGAGTCACGATCGACTTGGGCACGGTGGCGGAAAACATCAACGTGCGCCGTTCTACGGGCGCGGCGGAGAGGATAAACTCCAGGTCCGCGCGGAAGCCGAGGTCGAGCATCTCGTCGGCTTCGTCGAGCACCACCGCCCGCAGGCCGGAAAGATCGAGCGCACCGCGTGTGATGTGGTCGCGCAGGCGCCCCGGCGTGCCGACGACGATATGCGCCCCCTGTTCCAGCAGCCGCCGCTCGCTGCGCATATCCATGCCGCCAACGCAGGAGATGACCCGCGCGCCCGTTTCGGCATAGAGCCATTCCAATTCGCGCTTCACCTGCATGGCAAGTTCGCGCGTCGGCGCAACTGCCAGGCCGAGCGGCAGGGCGGCCGGTCCGAAACTTTGCTCGCCCCCAAGCAAGGTCGGGGCGAGAGCGATGCCGAAAGCGACGGTCTTTCCCGAGCCTGTCCGCGCCGAGACGAGCGCGTCGGCGCCGCCCGGTTCGAGGCCGATCACCGCCTGTTGCACTTGCGTGAGCTCGTTGTAGCCGCGCTTCTCCAAAGCCCGTGCGAGCGGCGCGAAGACGCCGGGAAAGCCAGTCATTGCGTATGCCTTTCAGCTCGCGCCTTGCGCGCGGCGGTGTCGATGCAGCGACTGCAGACAGAGATGGCGCTAGGCCGCCTTCGTCGTCTCGCGCACCTGGTAGTCTTTGACCGCCGCAAAACGCACCTGCTTCCAGCGCTCGGCCTCGTAGTTGAGGCCGAATTCGTGCGGCGCTAGGAACACCGGGTCGCCGTCCAGGTCGCGCGCGATGTCGCCGCGATGCGCGTCGATGAAGCGCTCCAGCTCCGCCTTGCTGTCCGCGGATATCCAGCGGCATACGCTGAAGCGCGCCTGCTCGAAATCGACCGGCAGAGTGTATTCGGCGTCGAGCCGCATCTTCAGCACGTCGAGCTGCAGCGCGCCGACGACGCCGACGATCGCCGGCGAGCCGTCCTCGGGCGAGAACAGCTGCACCACACCCTCCTCGGCCATCTGCTGCAGCGCTTCCTTCAGCTTCTTCGCCTTCATCGCGTCGCCGAGACGTACGCGGCGCAGGATCTCCGGCGCGAAGTTGGGGACGCCGCGGAAGATGATGTCCTCGCCCTCTGTCAGCGTGTCGCCGATGCGCAGCGTGCCGTGGTTGGGTATGCCAACCACGTCGCCGGCGAATGCCTCGTCGGCGGTGATGCGCGAGCGGGCGAAGAAGAACTGCGGCGCCGAAAGGCTCATCGGCTTGCCGGTGCGCACCAGCTTCGCCTTCATGCCGCGCTCCAGCTTGCCGGAGCAGACGCGCACGAAGGCGATCCGGTCGCGGTGGTTGGGGTCCATGTTCGCTTGGATCTTGAAGACGAAGCTCGTCATCTTAGGCTCGGTCGC
>JAEYRU010000312.1 GCA_023435335.1 Pseudomonadota bacterium | reverse complement strand
CCCTCATCGTCCTCGACCATCACGATGGTGACGGGTGTTCCTTCGATCTTCACGCTGCAAAACTCCTGTTCACTGATCTTATGTCGGTGGGGGCGACGATGGTGAAGGTCGTTCCCACCCCCGGTTCGGATTCCAGCGAGACCTCGCCACCCAGCGATCGCACCAGCGTGCGCACGTAGGCAAGCCCGATGCCCTCCCCGGGCTGGTCCTGGGCGCCGGCGCGGCGGAACAGGTCGAACACCCGCTCCCTGTCCTCGGCCCCTATGCCCCTGCCGTTGTCGGCGACGTCCACACGCACCCGGCCGGGACCGTCGCGGCGGGCGCTGATCGATATCTTCACGGGGCGATCCGGGGCGCGGTACTTGATCGCATTGTCGATGATGTTGCCGAATATCTGCTCCAGCGACATCCGGTCCGAGACGATCGGCGGGACCTCCGCGTTCACCACGATCTCGCCGTCGCTCTCGGCGACCTGGTGATGTACCGTCGCTGCGGTCCCCTCCAGCAGGGCCGCGAGATCGATAGTCTCCGGCTTGAGCGGGCGCCGGCCCTCGCGCGATATCTTGAGGATGGCGTTGATCAGCCCGTCCATCTTGCGCGTGGAGGAACGTATGAACCCGATCGCCTCCGGCAGGTCCTGCGTCGCGGCGGCGCGCGCGTCGCGTATCTCGGCCTCGCCCAGCGGCTTCTCGTCGGCCAGCACATAGGCCTGGATGGTCTTCAACGTCTCGTCGAGTTCGGCGGTGAATCCCATGATGTTGACCAGCGGCGCGCGCAGGTCGTGCGTGACGATGTAGGCGAAGCGCTGGATTTCCTCGTTCGCCCGGATCAGGTCCTGCGTGCGCTCGTTCACCCTGGATTCCAGGTCCTTGTTGAGCACTTCGAGCTCGGCGCGCGCGCCGGCCAGTTCGCGCGTGTACCTGATGGTCACCCAGACCGCACCCCCGACCACGACGACGATCGCCGCGCCGCCGATCGTGGTCACCCAGCGCAGCGCCGTCGTGTTCCCCCGGAGGTCCTCGACCCCCTCAGCGTTGCGGGTGTCGGCCGAAGTAATTATCGAGTCGAGCACCTCGCGCGTCTCGTCCATCGCCGCCTTGGCGCGATCCGTCATCACGATAGCGACGGCCTCGTCCGCCCGGCCTTCCTGGCGCAGCCGGATCGTCTCGTCGAACTCCGCCACCTTATCCTCGATGGTGGCGCGCATCTGCTGCATGACCTCCGCCGCTTGAGGATAAGGTTTCAGAAGCGTTGCCAGACGCTCGTAATCCGCGAAGACCCTCTCTCGGGCCTGAACGTAGGGCTCCAGGTAGTCGTCGTTGCCGGTGAGCAGGTAGCCGCGCTGGCCGGTCTCCAGGTTCAGCAGGGCATTGCGGAGCGCCACAGCGGAGGTTCGCGCGGCGCGCGCTTCCACCACCCGGGAGAAATAGATGTCGGAGCGTTCCACCAGCCACAACGAGGTGCCGACGATGCCGACCAGCGCCACAAGGCCGACCAGCAGCAGGACAACAGTGGTCCAGAGGAACGAAGTCTTGGCAATCGGCATCCGGCGCCCGCAAAATGTACCCAAGATGCGTCAATGAACGATGATTCCGTGACGCGCCAGTGGAAAATGCAGCGGCGCAGGCGCGCCCTCTGCAGACAGATTGCCTTGCGGCGGCGCTGCCGCAGCGTCATCCTGCGCCGCCGTCGAATCCCCGCGAAAGAAGGAGTGCAGGTTGGCCCCCGTTCACGTCGATCCCGCCAGGGTCCGCGAGTTTCCGGACGCGGACGCCTTCTATGAATGGCTGCGCCAGAATCACGACACCGCCGACGAGGTGTGGATCAAGGTCCACAAGGTGAATTCGGGCCTTAAGTCGATCACGCCGAAGGAAGCAATCGACGTCGTGCTGTGCTGGGGCTGGATCGACGGCATCCGCAAGGGTTTCGACGAGAAGAGCTTTCTGCAACGCTACACGCGGCGGCGAGGCAAGAGCATCTGGAGCCGCATCAACGTGGACAATGTCGCGCGGCTCGTCGAGGAAGGCCGCATGACCGAACACGGGTTGCGCGAGGTCGAGGCGGCGAAGGCGGACGGGCGCTGGGACCGGGCCTACGGCGGCAGCAAGGACATGCAGGTACCCGACGACCTGCTGGCGGCGATCGAGGCCGAGCCCAAGGCGAAGGAGATGCTCGGCAAACTCAGCGCACAGAACCGCTTCGCCCTCGCCTTCCGCCTGCACCACGTGAGGACCGAGGCCGGGCGCAGGAAGAAGATCGCCGACTTCGTCGCCATGCTTGCGCGCGGCGAGACGGTCTATCCGCAGAAGACGAAGTAAGGCGCCAGCGGCTCTCCGTCTACGACCGCCGGCGGACCTCGATGTCGAAGTGGAGGACCTCCTCGCGCACCCCGAGCTTCTCGTAGAGTGCGATGGCGGGCCCGTCTCCATGATCGGCCTGGACGTAGATCACCCAGGCGCCGCGCCCGGCAGCCAGTGCACCCAGATGCTGGATAAGCGCCGTGGCGATGCCCTCCCGCCGGTGGTCGGCCGACACGGCAAGGTCGTAGATGTAGATCTCCAAGCGTTCCTGCTCGAACTTCGTGAGTTCATAGGCGACAAGGCCGCCGACGACCCTTCCGGATGCAAGCGCCACGAGCGCAAGCACTTCGTGGCGGGCCAGCAGCCTGCGCAGGTAGTCATCGCCCGGGGGTCGCCGTGCGTAGCTCTCCCGATCGTCGAAAGCATCCGCGAAAAGCGCGTTCAGCTCCCGCATCAGCGGAAGCTCGTCCGGCCCGATCCGGCGGATTTCTGTAGGCGTGGCCATTCCGCCATCACTACATCGGAGGAAGCCGCAGCACCAGTTCTGAGGGGGACGCAGTCGGGGCAGGTCGAGCCAGCCGCATGCCGATGCATCAAGCGGCGCAGATTCCGGCGAGCGCATGACGGGGCGGCGCCTGCCGCGCCGCCCCGGGGCTCGGTCCGCACGCATCAGTCCGGGAGGAAGCGCCAGGAAAGCCTGCCGCCGAGCGGGGCAGCCACCTGGCCGGAATTGTGCGAGGCCGATCCGAGTTTCCCAAGTTCCACGCTGCCGCCCGCCTCCGCGCCCGGCGGTACCGGCTGGTCGAACAGTTCCAGCGTGTTCCTGCCCTCCACGAGCGGGACGGATTTTTCGTGGGTGAACGCATGGCCTGTCAGCGTCACCGGGACGTCGAGCCGCCAAGCTGGAGCCGCAGGCTCGCCGCCGCCGTTTCGGCGTCGTAGGTGAGTTCCGCCGCGCATAGCGCCTCCGAAAGACGTCCCGCCTGCTTCTGCGGATCGGCCGATCCCGCCCGCTCGAACCGGTAGGCGGCGGCCGGGTTGGGCGGGGAGATGATGACTCCCTCACCGCGGTCGCGCACCGACAGCGAGCCGGATGCGCAGGCCGTACGCCGGTCGCCGGCCCAGTTGCGGAAGCGCTTCGAATCGAGCTTCAGCCCGTAGGCCTCCGGCTTGAGCTGGCTGCCGTACTTCATCATCGTCGCGATGAGGCAGGCCTGGTCGCCCTTGCATGCCTTGGCCGCCTTCTCGATGGCTTCCATCCCGGCGGGAGCCGATCCTCCTGCCTGCTCCTTGGCGGCGACGATCGGCACGTTGCGGTTGCCCATGTCGCGCATCCGCACCCTGACAGACATCTTGCGCGTCGCCTGCAGGCTCGCCCACTCCACCCCGTTGGGCAGGTTCGTGCGGCCGGAGCCCGCCAGTTCGAGGTCGAGCCACAACGTTCCAGTGGCTGCCCCGGGGTCGGCGGGCTGCGCCTGCCCCCCTGCCGCCGATACGGTGGGCGCCAGCGCAAGGGCGATGCCGGCTGTCACGACGGCGGCCACGCTGCCTCTCCCGGCAGGCACAGTGCGATGCTTCATTCTCGTTCTCCGGCTCGCTGGGCTCAGAAGGCAACGTTCAGCCTGGCATTGACGGAATGGCTGCTGGCGCTGCCGCCGAGGGAGCCGGTGTAACGGGCGCCGATGTTCATGCCTGCCACGCGCCAGTTGAGGCTCCGCTGAAAGGCCGGTCGTCGAGCTCGATCCGCCCGCCGGCGTCGAACTCCCTCTCGACCGAGAGGTTTGCGGAAGAGAAAGCCCAACCCATAGCCAGCCTCGCTGTACAGGCCGCCTGGGCCGCGAGCCGGTCTATTTGTCATGCTTTGCCGATTGGCTCAACCGGCCACGAGTTATGCGCAAGGGTCCGGTGCTGTGCACAGGGGGCGCCAGCGCCCGGGCGTCCAGAAGTCCTCCACCGGCCGGTCAGCGGCTGTCGCGCTTGGCCTGGGCGACGGCGGCCGCCTTGCGCTGGCGGCCCGTTTCCATCGGGCGCACGAGATCCTGCCTACGCTTGCTGGCGTTCTCCCGCATGCCGTGGTGCGCGGTGCGGGCGTTGAAGGCGGCGTCGGCCTTCTCGCCGGCGGCCGACTTCTTCTTCGCCAGTGCGGCGCGCGCGCTCTCCACCAGCGAGACCTTCGCAGCCATCCGCCGGCGGCGCTGGACCTCGCCGTTGAGGCGTCGCACCGCCATCGACAGCACGTCGAGCTTCGCACGCGAGCCGAAGTCGCTCCTGGACGGCGCGGCGCCCTTGGGCGCTCCCTTGCCGCGCATCTCGCGGCGGCGGCGGCTGGCCTCGGTCTGCGCCTTGTCGCGGCGCGAGCGTACCAGCTTGACGAGATCGGCGAGTTCCTTGTCGGAGAGTTCCTGCACCGCCGGATGGTGTGACTTCTCGACCAGCGGCCGCTCGTCGGCGTCGAGTGCCCGTTCTTCCTCCTTGCGGGTGATCGCCATTATCTGCTCCGTTTTGTTGCAAGCCCCGAACTAGTGGACGCGGCGCGGGTTTCAAGCGCAGGGGGAGCGCGGAGTGGATCGCGGCGGCATGATCGGCAAGCCCACACGCCTGAACAACGACCGCATCTCCGACCCCGCTACCCATCCGCACTTTCCATCCGGCCTTCGCTCGGGCAGCATAAGCGCGATTGGAGGGGCATCATGAATATGGCGCGGCCGGTTTCATTTCTGCTTTTGGGGTTGTTCGTCTCCCCCGCGGCTCTTGCCGATGACGCGGTCGATGCAGCGATCGGTGGCTATGGGGCGGGCGGCCTCGTCTTCGGGCAGAGCGCGGATATAGCCATCACGCGGAAAGACCTCTACCTCAGCCCCGGCGAGGTGCGGGTCGATTATGTGTTCGTGTCGCGCGCCGAGGACGAACAGACCGTCACCGTCGCATTCCCGCTGCCGCGCGTGCCTGCAACGCCGGACGACCCGGATGCGGTTCAGCCTGTGGAAGGAAACGGCGGGGATCTTCGCAATTATGTCGGCTTCGGCGTTGCGGTGAACGGACGCCCGCTCATCCCGGCGCTGCGCGAATTCGCGTGGCTGGACGACAGGAACGTCACTGCGGAAGTCCTGGCCGCGGGCCTGCCGCTGCTGGTGCGCGCCGAGGACTGGGACGCGGTGCAGGCGCTCGATCCCGAAACGGCTGCAGCCCTTGCCGCGTCCGGTCTGCTGTGGGACCACGGCCCGCCCAACCGGGACCCGGCCTGGCACTACCAGGCGGTCTACGAATGGCAGCAGACTTTCCCCCCGGGCGAAACGGCCGTGTCCGTCCACTACCAGCCTCTCCTTCACTGGCGACGCGACTATGGCAAATCCTTCTATCTGGAAGGCGAGCACGCCGAGTCGGCCTGCGTCGACGACCGGTTGCGTGGCGAGATCGAGGCGAGCGGCGGCTACAGCGACGTCGCCGAACTCACTTACCTTGCGGCAAGAGCCGGGAGCCTGGCGGGGCCGATCGGCCGGTTCGACCTGACCGTGGGCACGACCAGGCCGAGGGAATGGGGACCAGGCAAGATCCTGATCGCCCTGTGCCCGGCCGACGCACCCGCCGACGAGCAGGGCCACCGGCGCTGGAGCGCGACGGACTACGTTCCCGAGAAGGATATCCGGGTCTTCTTCTACATCTTCGACTGAGGGTCGCGCGTCCTATCGGGCCTTCAGTCCATCTGCCCGCACGTCGGACAGAGTGGCTCCGAAGTGGCGGCGAAAGGCCCGGTTGAACGTGGAGAGGTCGGTGAATCCCGTATCGTAGGCGATCGCCGCGATAGTGAGGTCGGCGAAACGTGCGTCCGTCAGCATACGGTGCGCCAGTGCCAGGCGCTGGCCGCGCACATAGCGCGAAAGGGTGGCGCCCTCGCGCTCGAACAGCTTGTGGATGTAGCGTGGCGTAACCCCATGGCGCAGTGCGAGCGCGGCGGCCGAGCAATTCGCGATGCAGAGATTACATGCTAGGTCCTCCTTGATCGCGCGCAGCCGCGCCGCGGCAAGCCCACGCCCGCGTGCGATCTCCGCTGCATCGCGGGACGCGCCCACAGCCAGCGCGCAGAGGTCCTGGATGTGCGCCGCCACGGCGCGCCGCAACGCGGGCGTTGCCAGCATATGACTGTCGTCGAGAATGCCCAGATAGCCGATCAGCAGCCGAAGGATGCCTGTGTCCGGCGGCATGGTCCGCAGGAAGGCATCCTCCAGGCCGGGGACCAGCGCCTTCATCGGCCGGCGCGGCAGGGCGATGCAAACGAAGCGGGCCGGCCCTGTCAATGCGATTGCGCTGGCGTCGGCGTTGGAGGTGAGGAGACCCGCTCCGGGTCCAGCCATTCCTTCCCGCCCCAGGTGTTCGACCACACGATTGCCGGACTCCTGCACATGCAGGACGACGTTGTCGTCGCCGTCCGACAGCATCTGCGGTGTACGCAGCGCCTTGCCGCCGGATGTCACGGCAATTCTCATCACGCTGCCTTCCGTCCGGCCTGCGTCGCATATCCCGAGCCTGTAGCCTCTCATCGTGAGGCGGAAGCGACCATCACTCCGCGTTGGCAATAGATTACGCCGGGCCAGCAATCGGCCGAAACCCTCATTCCAGGCCTTTAATCTCAGCGCCGGAGCATGGTCTCCGGTCGAGAAGCGGAGCGGTGCGTCGGGCAAAGCTGGGACCATTGCAGTTCTCTTCCGCAGATCTTCCCTGTCAATCTGGACCGGGACGGCGTGCAAGGTGCGTTCGCTTTCTGCTCAAACAGAGTTCCCTTCTGCCCAAGAATATCCGCGCCCTTCCGGCCATGTTCATGCGACCGCCCGCCTCGCGACCCGTAGCAGCACGTGGCGCAGTGAATGCGAGAGTCAAGCGTGGCCCCAGAAATCGGGCCGGCTAGTCGAAGCTGCAGCACCGCCGCGGTCGGTGTTCGCCCTGCGACGGCAAAAAGATGGAGACACGATAATGTCCAGCCTGAGAGCTTCGCCCAATCGCGCCGCGCCCCGCGAGCCTGTCACGCATCTTGTTGACGTGGACAGCTGTGCGTCACTCGATATCATGGGCGTGGAAATCCGCTATCTGACGGAGCCCAGCGCGGAAGCCAACCTTCCTTGCATCATGCGCGGCGTAATCCCGCCCGGCGTCGTCGTGCCGCTGCATAAGCATGACGATCCGGAGACCTTCTTCCAGCTTTCCGGCGAGATGGAAGGCCTTTCGATGTCTGACGAAGGATTCGAATGGATTTGCATTCGCCCCGGCGACATCTTTCACATACCGGGTGGTGCCAGGCACGCCCTGCGGAACCTGTCGCGGGTGCCATCCATCGCCTTCCTGACGACAACCTCGAGAATGGGCCGTTTCTTCAGGGAGATCGGCGCGCCGGCCGGCACCGGACGGTCCGGACCACCGACCGAGGAGACGATACGGCGTTTCCTGGAGACGGCCGCCCGGTACGGCTACTGGAACGCCACACCGGACGAGAACGCCAGGATCGGCATTTCCCTCTAGGCGGATCGAAACTCGGTGAGTGATGCCGACGCACTCGCGTTAGATGCCTGCGGCACGCTGCACTCTTATCACCGCGCCGGGCATGGTGTCGTTCTCGTATGAGGCTTCCGGCGGGCTTGGTCGTGCGGAATGGCTGAGTAGAACGGCGATCCGTGAAAGGACAACGACAATGGATAACATCGGCAGCAAGACATTCGTCCTTGCGGGCATCGTCATGAAACGCGTGCTGTCTGGAGAACAGACCGCGGGGCAGTTCTGCCTCTTCGAGAACAGAAGCGACGGGAACACGAGTACGCCGATCCATGTCCACGCCAGGGACGACGAAACGGTCTACGTCATGGAAGGCGAACTGACTGCGGTGACCGATGGCCAGCCTCGGTGCCTGACCATGGGCGAGAGCATCTTCATGCCGCGCGGCATTCCGCACCAGCTCGTGAACATGACCGGCAAGCCCTGCAGATACATCCTGGTCGGGACTCCGGCGCACTTCGACCAATTTCTCGAGGCAGCGGGTCACGAACTTCAGCCAAACGAAGCCGTTGGATCGCCGACGCGCGAGGAGGTCGAACGTCTCCGCGATGCTGCGCCAGCGTTCGGCATCACCTTGCTGCCGGATTGGCCCTCCCGGTGAGATAGCTGTCCCGGATGGCAAGCCGAAAGGCAGGCAGAAGGCGCTCCGATCGCCCCTACTGCCGGGCGATGATCTCCTCGCCGCCGACCACCAGCCGCAGGCCGAGATTGCCGATCTTGCGGCGGGCGAGAAAGCGCGGGCGGCGCTTGATCGAGGCGCGGCCCTTGCGCCGCTCCTTCACCGGAGCCGTCTTCACCTGTCCGATCGATTCCTCGAGCGTGCGGGCCACACCGTCGGCCTCGACCAGCAGCATCGGCAGCCGGTAGGCCTCGGCCCAGGCGCGCCAGTCGGCGGCCACATCGTCGAGGTTGCTCGCCACCAGCAGCGGCACCGACAGCATGGGATCGTTGTGCAGGAGTTCGAGCGTGACCGTCACCTCGCCGGTCTCGTCCTCTATCGCGCGGGCGGCCACGCCGCGAAAGGCGTTTGCGGGGAGCACCACGGTCACCGGGATGCGCGACCTCTCCAGCGTGCGCTCGATGCGCGCGCCGCGCGCATCTATGGTGAAGGCCACGTCCCCGAAGTTGTCGCGGGTCGCGTAGCTGACCATCTGCGGCAGGCGAAACGGGTCGAGCCGCATGTTGCAGCCCGCCCAGACTGGCTTCAGTTGGGTGTTCATATCTGGTCTTCCCTGTCGCTCCTGAGAGCCGGTTTCCGGTCTCTCCGGGCAGGTGTTTCCCTGCCTCGTTGCGTGGAAGACTAGCGC
>JAEYRU010000275.1 GCA_023435335.1 Pseudomonadota bacterium | reverse complement strand
GGAAGCCTGCCGCCCTTTACGATGAGGTCGAAAGCCATGCCTGCCGCTCCCTGAACTCTTCGAGGGAGCACCGCGAACGCGGCTGCGTCAAGTGCGGAAGGTCAGGCCGCCAGCCGTCGCCTCGCCGCATCGTATTCGCGCGCCAGCCGCTCGACCAGTTCGGCCGTGCCGGTGACCTCTCCGACGGCCCCAATGCCTTGGCCGCAGCCCCATATGTCGCGCCAGGCCTTGGTCAGGTTGCCGGCGAAGCTCATCTTCGACGGGTCCGACTGCGGCAGGTTGGCGGGGTCGAGGCCGGCGGCCTCGATGGAGCCTTTCAGGTAGTTGCCGTGCACACCGGTGAAGAGGTTCGAATACACGATGTCGGCTGCCTTCGAAGCCACGATCATCTGCTTGTAGTCATCTGTCGCGCGCGCCTCGTGCGTCGCGATGAACGGCGAGCCGATATAAGCGAGGTCGGCGCCCATCGCCTGTGCCGCCAGGATGGCGCCGCCATTGGCGATGGCGCCCGAAAGGAGCAGCGGGCCGTCGAACCACTGGCGGATCTCTTGCACCAGCGCGAACGGTGACAGCGTGCCCGCGTGGCCGCCGGCGCCGGCCGCCACCGCGATCAGCCCGTCCGCGCCCTTCTCGATCGCCTTGCGCGCATGGCGGTCGTGGATGATGTCGTGCAGCACGATGCCGCCGTAGGAATGCACCGCCTCGTTCACTTCCGGCACAGCGCCGAGCGAGGTTATGACGATCGGCACATTGTACTTCACGCAAACCGCGAGGTCGTGCTCCAGCCGGGAGTTGGACTTGTGCACGATCTGGTTGACTGCGAAGGGCGCCGCCGGGCGCTCCGGATTGGCCGCGTCGTGGGCGGCGAGCGTCTCGGTGATCTCGGCGAGCCAGTCGTCCAGTTGCTCGGCAGGCCGCGCATTGAGTGCCGGGAAGGAGCCGACCACGCCGGCCTTGCACTGAGCCAGCACCAGTGGCGGATGCGAGATGATGAAGAGCGGCGAGGCGACGACCGGGATGCGCAGGTTTTTCTTCAGGATTTCCGGCAGCGCCATATGCATCCTCGCTTTGACGTTTGCGTAAACGTCACTTGTCTTAGCAGATCGCGGTTTGCCGTCAAACCTGACGTGCCTTGCCGGGGAGGGGCGGGAAAATGGGCGGGGGATGGCTGTCTGCCATGTAGGCGTCAACCGTTGATTGCGCTTGACCCAGCGTCTAACGATGAAGCGGAAAGGCGGATTCTTCCCGCGCGGCACGAGGAACCGACGGTTGGACGCGATCGAAGCAGCGATCAGGGGTGCGCTCGAGAAGGGCGACGCGAACGACCGCGCCTTTCGCGAGAAGGTCTACCGCTCTGTATTCACCGCGCTGGAGCGCAGCATTGCCGGCAATCCCGCTCTCACCGAGGAGGTCGCGCAGCGCAGGCGCGAAACGCTGAAGGCCCGGATCACAGAGATCGAGCAGGAATTCCAGCCGGCGCGGCCACCGGCGCCGCCCCGGGCGGAACCGGTTCGCCCGGTTGCCGCGTCCAACCCGCCCGGTGCCGCGGAGCCGCGTGCCGAAGCGCCGCCGGTGGTCGCCTCGCGAACGGATGGCCAGCCACGCCAGGCGCCGGCGCCCTCGATCGATGCGCCCGAACCGGCAGGTGGCCGTCACCTGCGCGACCGCTTCGCGCGGGAGGAACCCGCGTTTTCCGATCTCGCCGCCGACCGTGCGGAACCCGGCCCTGCGGGCGACGACGCCGGGATAGACTTCACGACCGTTCCGTCGCGCGGGGAGAGGCTGAGCGACCGCGAAACGGAAAGGCGGCGCAGGCCTTGGGCGGTGATGTTCGCCGTCGTCACCCTGCTTGCGGCGCTGGCTATAGGCGGCTGGTGGGTGGTCGGTTCCGGGTTGTTCGGCCGGCCCGACACCTCGGTGCCCAACCCCCCGGTGGAAACCACCGACGCGGATTTCGATCCTGAACCCGCGGCTCCGCTCGGGCCCGGCTCCCCCGCGGCCGACCGCGAATGGGTCACCGTGTTCTCGCCGACCGACCCGACCAGCGTCATTGCGCCGTCCGGCACGAGCGCCGACATCATCGAGGAGGAAGGCCAGCCTTTCATGCGCATCCGCGCAGGTTCGGGCGAAGCCGTGCGTTTCGATGTGGGGCAGGGGATCCTCGAACGCCTCGCCGGCCGCCGCGCCGTCTTCGATCTCGTCGCCCGCGCAGAGGAAGGACGGGAAACGCAGGTATCGGTTCAATGCGATTTCGGCGAACTCGGAAACTGCGGCCGGCGGCGCTATCTCGTCGGCACGCACAGGGCGGATTACCTGTTCGAGGTGGAACTGCCTTCCGGCCGGCCGGGCGCGGCTGGAACGATCGGCATCATCTCGGACGTCGACGGTGACGGGAAGGCAATCGACATCTTCGAGATCAGGGTCTCGCTGGCCGAATAGCGTGGTCAATCGAGCAACGCCGTAAGAGCCTCGATGCGGTCGGCCTCGCGCGCCGGTTTGTCCCATCGGAGCCGCGAGATGCGCGGAAAGCGCATCGCCACGCCGCTCTTGTGCCGGGTGGAGCGGTTGAGGCCCTCGAAGGCGATCTCCAGCACCAGGCCGTGGCCGGGCTCCGCCCGTACCGACCTCACAGGGCCAAAGCGGTCGACCGTGTTGTCGCGAACATATTTGTCGATCTGCAGCAGCTCCTCGTCGGTGAAGCCGAAATAGGCCTTGCCCACCGGCACCAGTTCGGGAGCATCGGGCGATCCCGACCAGACGCCGAACGTGTAGTCGGAGTAGTAACTCGACCGCTTGCCGTGCCCGCGCTGTGCATACATCAGCACCGCATCTACCGTGTAGGGATCGCGCTTCCACTTGAACCAGGGCCCCTTCGGCCGTCCCGCGAGGTATGGCGCGTCCTTCCGCTTCAGCATCACGCCCTCGATCACCGGATGCGGTGGCGCGATGCGCTTCTCGTTCAGCTCGGCGAAGCTGGAGAATTCGACCAGCGGCGAGAGGTCGAAGCGCGCGGGGTCGAGCTTTCCGAGAAAGGCCGTCAGCTTTTCCCGTCGCTCCAGATAGCCCAGTCCGCGCAGGTCGACCTCTCCGTCGAGCAGCAGGTCGTAGGCGCGTACGAAGACGGGATACTCGGAAAGCATCTTCGACGAGACGGTCTTGCGGTTGAGCCGCTGCTGCAGGTCGGAGAAGGTGCGCGTTTCGGATAGCGGCGAGCCGACGAGCAGTTCCCCGTCGACCGCCCCCTCGAAGTCCATCGCATCGAGGAGGTCCGGGAAGGCCCCACCGATATCGTCGCCGGTCCGCGAATAGAGCCGCTGGACGCCGCCCTCGCTGATTG
>JAEYRU010000254.1 GCA_023435335.1 Pseudomonadota bacterium | reverse complement strand
GCGCGAGGAGGCGCTGAAGAGCGGGCTGGTCAGCGCCGAGGAATACGATCGCATCGTGCGGCCGGAAGACATGACGCGACCGGGCTGACGGGAACGTGAATGTAAAGTGAGCGCATAGGGCAGGCGGTGAACGATGTGTCGCCGCCCGAAGGCTCGTCAGCGGCTCCCGGTTCGCTATGGTGCGCTCGACCGCGCGGGGGCTGTCCCTGCGCGGCATCAACATGCGCATCGAGCGAGACCGCCCATGAACGACGCAGCACTTCTTGTTTCCCGAATATTCCTCGCGCTTCTTTTCCTCGTTTCCGGCCTCGGCATGATGGCGGCTCCCGGCGGCGTGGCCGGATACATGGGCGCGCTCGGCGTGCCGATGCCCGCCGTGTCGGTGTGGATCGTCATCGTCTGGAAGGTGGTGGCGGCGCTCATGGTCATCGCCGGCTTCAAGACGCGGGTCGGCGCGCTGGCGCTCGCCCTCTTCTCCGCCGCCGCCGCGCTGCTGGCGCACCTGAACTTCGCCGACCAGAACGAGATGACGCAGTTCCTCAAGGATTTCGCGATCGCCGGCGGCTTCATCGCGCTCGCCGTCGCCGGACCCGGCGCGTACTCGGTCGACGCGCGGCGCGGCTGAGGCTTCCGAATCTCGGCAAAAGGCCCGCTCCGGCGGGCCTTTTTTCTTGGGGCGTTAGGTCGGGATCATCTTCGCTCGCGCAGCCATTCCGCATTATCGGACAGGCGGCGAGGGTGGGGATGGATCTCGCGGCTCAGGCCCTGAGCGCCGCCGCAAGCTCCGCGATGGTCGCCCGGTCGGCGGCGCTGCGCTCCTTCTTGGAAGCCGCCAGGCAGGCCTGCGAGCGCAGGATCACGCCGTCGGAGAGCACCTTGAGATGGTTGGCGCGCAGCGTCGAGCCGGTGGTGGTTATATCGACGATCACGTCGGCCGAGCCGGCCGCCGGCGCGCCCTCGGTGGCGCCGAGGCTCTCCACGATGCGATAGACCTGGATGCCGTGCTGGGCGGTGAAGAAGCGCTGCGTCAGCCGCCAGTACTTGGTGGCTATGCGGAGCCGGCGTCCGTGCCGGGCGCGGAAATCGGCGGCGACGTCGTCGAGGTCGGCCATCGTGTCGACGTCGAGCCAGACATCTGGCACCGCCACCACCACGTCGGCGCGGCCGAAGCCCAGCGGCGCGGCGATCTCCGTCCGGTTCTCCCAGTCGGCCACCGTCTCGCGCAGCAGGTCCTCGCCGGTGACGCCGAGGTCGACCGCGCCGGCGCCGAGCTCGCGCGCGATCTCGGAGGCCGAGAGGAAGACGAGTTCGACGTCGTCGCGGCCGGCAAGCGTGGCGCGGTAGCGGCGCGCGTCCTCCGGCTCGATGACGCTGAGCCCGGCCTGCGCCATGTGTTCGACGGCCTGCTCCTTGAGCCGGCCCTTGGAGGGGAGGGCGAGGGTGACGCTCATCGGCCCGCCTCCCGCGCTTCCGCGATGCGGTCGAGCCAGACCGAGAAGCCGACCCCGGGGATGGGCTGCTTCGCGCCGAGCAGCGTCAGCAGCCGGTCGTAGCGCCCGCCGCCGACGAGCGGGCGGGTGGAACCCGGCAGCGAAATCTCGAAGACCAGGCCGGTGTAATAGTCGAGCGGGCGGCCGAAGGCGGCGTCGTAATGGACCGTACTGCTGTCGATCCCGTGGTCGGCGATCTTTTCGGCGCGGGCGGCGAAGCGCGTCAGCGCCCCCGCCAGCGACAGGCCGGCCCCCGCGGCGAAAGCCTCGAGCGCGGCGGCCGCTTCGGACAGAGGCACGCGGATGGCCAGGAAGCTCTTCAGCGCCGCCAGCGCCTCGTCGGAGAGCCGCACGCTCCTGAGGTCCGACTTCTCGATCAGGCGGCGCGCGATCTCCTCCGGCGCGCGGCCGGCATGCGGCGAGATGCCGGCCGCCTCCATGCGCTCGGAAATGTAGGCCGCGAGCGGCTCGATCTCGCCGGCCATGACCAGCGAGGCGGCCGGCTCTTCCAGCACGCCGTTCATCGGCGGGTTGGCGAGGTCCGCGAGCGCCGCTTCCAGCGCGCCGGCGGAGCCGAAGGCGCGCGCCAGCCGCTTCTGCCAGCCGCGCGGCAGGCCGAGCGCGGCGAGCACCGCCTCGAACACCGACTGGTCGCCGATCACGATGTCGAGCGCGCGGCCGGGCAGCACGCGCGCCACGAGCGCTGCCGCATCCGCGACCGAGCGGGCGTCGGCGCCCGCCGTGTCGGCCTCGCCGAGATCCTCGATGCCGGCCTGGAAGAACTCGTTGGCGCCCTCGCGCCGCTGCCGGAACACCTCGCCGAGATAGGAGTAGCGGCGCGGGGTGGCCGCGCGGGTGGCGATGTGGTCGAGGCAGACGGGAATGGTGAACTCCGGCCGCAGGCACAGGCTCTCGCCCGTCTCGCTCTCGGTCAGGAAGATGCGCCGGCGCAGGTCCTCGCCCGCCATGTCGAGGAACGGGTCGGCCGGCTGGATCACCGGCACGTCGACGCGCGGCGCCCCGCGCTCCTCGAAGAGGGCGAGAACGTCCGGCGCGAAGGCGGGGAGCGCGGTCATGCGGCCGCTCGCGTGATCTGCGAGGCCGGTGCCCTACGTTGCCCCCCTCTGTCCTGCCGGACATCTCCCCCACAGGGGGGGAGATTGGATGTCATGTCCGCTTTCGCCATTGGTCGTGAGTCGGCGACGACAATGCGGCCGGCTAATCTCCCCCCTTGTGGGGGAGATGTCCGGCAGGACAGAGGGGGGCGCGAAAGAATGAGACGCATCAGACCAATCCCCTCGAGCCCGCCACCGCATGGCCCACCGTGTCGCGCTCCA
>JAEYRU010000249.1 GCA_023435335.1 Pseudomonadota bacterium | reverse complement strand
GGAAGCGCAGCCGATGCGCTGGTCGCGGTGCAGACGGTGCTGGGGCTGGTCGAGCCGCAATCGTCGGGCATCGGCGGCGGCGCGTTCCTCGTCTGGTACGACGCGGCAAGCGGCAAGCTCACCACTTTCGACGGACGCGAGACGGCGCCGGCGGCCGCGACCGAAAGGCTGTTCCTCGACGGGGCCGGCGAGCCGTTGCCCTTTTTCGACGCCGTGGTGGGCGGCCGCTCGGTCGGCGTACCCGGCGTGCCGCGGCTGATGGAGACGGTCCACGAGCGGGCCGGGAAGCTCCCATGGGCCGACCTGTTCGCCCCGGCCATCGAACTGGCCGAAACGGGCTTCGCGGTCACGCCGCGCCTCAACGCGCTGATCACCGGCGATCTCGGCCGGCTCGACGGCGAGGAAGCGGCGGGCCGATACTTCTTCGACGCTGCCGGACAGCCGCTCGCCGTCGGGACGACGCTGCGCAATCCCGAATACGCCCACACCCTGCGCGCGCTCGCCGAGGGCGGCGCCGACGCCTTCTATTCCGGTCCGATCGCCCAGGCGCTGGTCGAGACGGTGCGCGGCCACCGCGAGAACCCCGGCCTGCTGACGCTCGAGGACCTCGCCGGCTACCGGGTGATCGAGCGCGAGGCGGTCTGCGCGCCCTATCGCGGGCACGAGGTCTGCGGCATGGGACCGCCCTCCTCCGGCGCCCTCACCGTCGGGCAGATCCTCGGCATGGTCTCGCATTTCGACCTCGCCGCGCTCGGTCCCGACGATCCGGAGAGCTGGCGCATCATCGGAGACGCCACCCGCCTCGCCTTCGCCGACCGCGGCCGCTTCATGGCCGACAGCGACTTCGTGTCGATGCCGAAGGGGCTGCTCGACCCGGACTATCTCGCGGCGCGCAGCGCGCTGGTCCGGCGGCCGACGGCGCTGGGGGCGGACGACGTTACGGCCGGCGAGCCGCCCTGGGACAGGGCGGAGCTGCGTCTGGACGGCATGGAGTTCGAACGGCCGGCGACGACGCATTTCGTCATCGTCGACGATGCCGGCAATATCGCATCGATGACCTCGTCGATCGAGAACGCCTTCGGCTCGCGGCTGATGAGCGGCGGCTTCCTGCTCAACAACCAGCTCACCGACTTCTCCTTCCGCCCGCAGGACGGCGGCGAGGCGGTGGCCAACAGGGTCGAGGCCGGCAAGCGGCCGCGCTCGTCCATGTCGCCCACCATCGTGCTGCGCGACGGCAAGCCCGCCTACGCGCTAGGCTCGCCTGGCGGGGCGACGATCATCCCCTACGTCGCGACGCGCATCGTCGCGCTGGTCGACTGGGACATGGACATGCAGGCGGCGATCGCCATGCCGCATCTCGCCAACATGTTCGGCCGCTACGACCTCGAGGCAGGCACCTCGGCCGAAGAACTCGCAGACGACCTCGCGGCGCTCGGCTTCGAAACCAGCCTGCGCGAACTCAATTCCGGCCTGCACGGCGTGACGATCACCCCCGCCGGCCTGGAGGGCGGCGCCGACCCGCGCCGCGAGGGCATTGCGGCCGGCGACTAGAGCGCGCCGACCCAGACCGCCGTCATGACAATGAAAAGGCTGACAGTTACCAACGAAGCCACATCCTGAAGAAGATCGGACATAGAACCCTCCTGTTCCCGTTGTTGTCCTTTCTTGTTCTATTTTTGTTCTCGCGTCAATCACGGCTTCGCATACCTGGTGCCATCTGCTGCCACGGCCTGCCGCGAGGGTTAACGCTGGGTGAACGCGCCCGCACGCGCATCGCCGCCGGGCGTCGGGTTGCGTGTGCCGTTGTGGGCGAAGGGGCAACGCGCCGGGCATATGCCCCCGGGGCGGAGCCGCAAGGATACGCTGGCCGATTGAGGTTCCTGTCGCCAGAGGAGGCCGGTGCCTGACGCGAGGTTCAGTTCGCCTTGCCGGCCCGCGCGAACAGGTACGCCGAGGCCAGCCACAGGGCGGCGAAACCCGCCGTCAGCACCGCGGCCTTCGTCGCGCCGCCGGCGTCGCTGGTTCCCAGGCCCGCGAGTTGCGCGACGACAGGCGCTGCCACCTGGGCGGCCGCGGTCGCGGCCATCGCACGCGCCATGCCTGAGGGACGAAAGCGCGCGAGCGCGCTCGCGCCGAGCGCTGTCGCGGCCACGCCGAGGAACAGCGGGCGCGCTTGGCTCCCCTCGCCGCCGATGATGCTCACTGCCGCGTTGATCCACACCATAAGGAACCCGGTGACGAGCGCGAGTGCCGCGCCGGCGCGGTAGGACGCGTTGGGGCCGCGCCGCATGGCCAGTTCGAGGCCGACGCCGACGCTACCGATGAGGACGGCGGCGAAGACGAAGTCGGTTCCGTCCCACCGGACCTCGTCGGTGAAACGCATCGCAACCAGCGGCAGCAGAAGCAGCCCCGCCGCCAGGCCCCATCCTGCGATCCGCAGCGCGCCCGCACGTCCGATTCCCTCGCCTGCCATCGAAATCTCCCGTCTCTACCGCCCCCTGCGCGCACATTGGGCGGAATCTGTGGCCGAACGACGGGCGGCATGTCTTCCGGCGGTGGAACGGCGGTAGAGCGGCAGGCATCCGCTCGGCGTCATGCCTGGACGAAATCTCCCGCAGGAGGCAGTCGAAGACGCAGCCCGCCTGTCAGCATCTGTCAGCAATCTTTCCCTGAACGCCATCCACACCCTTCCGCACCCGCGCGATAATCCCCTCGCCCGTATGCGAAGGAGGCGGCGATGAGTGGAAGCGTGGCGATTGAGACGAACAGGGCAGCACTCGTGCGCATCGTCGCGTCGCTGATCGCCATGGCCGGGCTGGCGCGTGTGGGCCACCTCCCCC
>JAEYRU010000194.1 GCA_023435335.1 Pseudomonadota bacterium | reverse complement strand
AGATCTTGCGGTCGGCATAGAGGATGTAGGCGACGCCGACGAGCAGCACGACGATCAACAGCACCGACTGGCCGAGCATGATGAGCGCCGGCAGGACGTATGTGGAGAAGAAGTCTTCCATGAGGCGCCCCTACTCCGCAGCCTGCTTGAACCCGCCCCTGGCGAGGGCCGAGCACTCGGCCATGACAGCCGAGGCGCGCGCGATCGGGTTGGTGAGGTAGAAATCCTTGACCGGCGAGAGGAACGACGCCTTCGCAAGGCGGCCGCCCAGCCGGCCCAGCGCCTGCACGTCCCGCCAGTTGCCGGCGGCGATGCGGTCGATTTCGGCGAAATGCGGGTGGTCCGCGTAGAGCTTCGCACGCAGCTGCTGCATGGAATCGAAGGGCAGCTTCTTGCCAAGCACGTCCGACAGGGCGCGCAGGATCGCCCAGTCCTCGCGGGCGTCGCCAGGCGCGAAGCCGGCGCGGTTGGCCATCTGGACGCGCCCCTCAGTGTTCACGTAGATGCCCGACTTCTCGGTATAGGCGGCCCCCGGCAGGATCACGTCAGCACGATGGGCGCCGGCATCGCCATGCGTGCCGATGTAAACCGTAAAGGCACTGCCGATCGCGGCCATGTCCAGTTCGTCGGCGCCGAGCAGGAAGAGCACGTCGAGCGCGCCCATCATGCCGGCCACATCCTTGCCGCCCTCGCCCGGCACGAAGCCGAGGTCGAGCGCGCCGACGCGGCTGGCGGCGGTGTGCAGCACGGCAAGGCCGTTCCAATCGGCAGAGACCGCGCCGACCGCCTCGGCGATGCGCGCCGCCATGCCGAGCACGGCCGCGCCGTCGGCGCGCGCCAGGGCGCCCTGCCCGACGATGATCATCGGCCGCTTCGCCTTCTTCAGCGCCGACAGGAAGAGCAACTTGCCGTCAGCGAGTTCCTTAAGCGATTCCGCGCCGGCTCCAAGCAGCTCGTACTCGTAGCGCAGGTCGCCAACCTCGCCGATCACGCCGATGGGGAAATCGCCCATGCGCCAGCGCTTGCGGATGCGCGCGTTGAGCACCGAGGCTTCGAAGCGCGGGTTGGAACCGACGATGAGCAGCGCGTCGGCCTGCTCGATGCCGTCAATGGTGGGGTTGAAGATGTAGCTGGCGCGGCCGCGCGACGGATCGAGCGCTGCCCCATCCTGACGGCAATCGATGTTGGCGGAGCCGAGCGACTGCATCAGCAGCTTCAGCGCGTAGATCTCCTCGACCGCAGCGAGATCGCCCGCGATCGCGCCGATCCGGTCGCCGGAGGTCTTGGCGACCGCGTTCCTGACTGCCTCGAAGGCTTCCGCCCAGCTGGCCGGCACGAGCTTGCCGCGCTTGCGCACATAGGGCCGGTCGAGCCGCTGGGTGCGCAGCCCGTCCCAGACGAAGCGGGTCTTGTCCGAGATCCACTCCTCGTTCACCTCGTCGTTGATGCGCGGCAGGATGCGCATAACCTCGCGGCCGCGCGCGTCCACCCGGATCGCCGAGCCGACCGCGTCCATCACGTCGACAGATTCGGTCTTCGACAGCTCCCACGGGCGCGCCTGGAAGGCGTAGGGCCGCGACGTCAGCGCGCCCACCGGGCACAGGTCGATCACGTTGCCCTGAAGCTCCGAGGTCATCGCCTGCTCGAGGTAGGTGGTGATCTCGGCATCTTCGCCGCGGCCGATCAGGCCGAGTTCGGAGATGCCGGCCACCTCGGTGGTGAAGCGGACGCAGCGCGTGCAGTGGATGCAGCGCGTCATGATCGTCTTGACCAGCGGGCCGATGTACTTGTCCTCAACCGCGCGCTTGTTCTCGTGGTAGCGCGAGGAGTCGACGCCGAAGGCCATCGCCTGGTCCTGCAGGTCGCACTCGCCGCCCTGGTCGCAGATCGGGCAGTCGAGCGGATGGTTGATCAGCAGGAACTCCATCACGCCCTCGCGGGCCTTCTTGACCATCGGCGTGTTGGTGAACATCTCCGGCAGTTCGCCATTGGGGCCGGGGCGCAGGTCGCGCACGTTCATGGCGCAGGAGGCCTGCGGCTTGGGCGGCCCACCCTTCACCTCGACGAGGCACATGCGGCAGTTGCCGGCGATCGACAGCCGCTCGTGGAAGCAGAAGCGCGGCACTTCCGCGCCCGCCTCCTCCGCCGCCTGCAGCAGCGTGTAGTGATCGGGAACCTCGATCTCTTTGCCGTCGACCTTCAGCTTAGCCATTCGCCCAACACTCCAACGGCCGCAGCCGCACATTCCCGCCGGCACGCGCGCCGGCCATCCCGTTCACCTGCCCGCGGCACCCGCAAGCGCTTTGGCCTGCCCGATCCAGTCGTCGCGGCCGATGCGGCCGGCGAAGCCGAGCCGGTCGTCCACCGAGGCCGCCTGCTCAGTTGTCCACGCCGCGATCTGGCCGTAGGTCCAGATGCCCATCCCGTTCAGCACCTGCTCCAGCTTCGGGCCGATGCCCGAGATCATCTTCAGGTCGTCCACCTTCGCGGGCTTCGACGCCGCGGCGGGCGTCAGGGTTGCCTGCGCGGCCTCAGCCCTGGCGAGCGGCGCCTCAGCCTTCGGTTTCGCGGACTTAACCGGCGTTCCGGCGACGGCCCGACGCGGGCGGGAGGCCGCGGACTTGCGCGCCAGCGATTGGGCTTCCGCCATCAGCGTCACCGCTGCGGCGCGCGCCTTGACGGCAGCGACCGTCTCCTCGTCAGGCTGTGCCGACGCCAGTTCGCCGCCCCCCTTGCGCGCGTTCTCCATGGCGCCGGCGACGGCGCCGAACCACAAGCCCCAGGCCTGCGTGGCCATGCCCAGCCCGAGCGCCGACGCCGCGGCCCAGCTGCCCATCGGGTGGGCGAGCAGGTTCATCGCGCGGGCGACGTCCTGGCTGAGCTGGGTGGGTCGGGTCGTCATCGGTCTACTCGGCGGCTACGAGCACCGGTTCGGCGCGATGGCTGTTGCGGGTGAACTCGTCGATGCGGCGCTCGATCTCGGGACGGAAATGGCGGATGAGGCCCTGGATCGGCCCCGCGGCGGCGTCGCCCAGCGCGCAGATCGTGTGCCCCTCGACCTGCTTGGTGACGTCGAGCAGCATGTCGATTTCGTTCTTGTGGGCTTCGCCTCGCACGAGGCGCTCCATCACGCGCCACATCCAGCCGGTTCCCTCGCGGCAGGGCGTGCACTGGCCGCAGCTCTCGTGCTTGTAGAAATAGGAAAGGCGCGCGATCGCCTTCACGATGTCGGTCGACTTGTCCATGACGATGACCGCAGCCGTTCCGAGACCCGACTTCAGGTCGCGCAGCGCGTCGAAGTCCATCGGAGCGTCCATGATCTGCTCCGCCGGCACCAGCGGCACGGAGGCGCCGCCCGGGATGACCGCCAGCAGATTGTCCCAGCCGCCGCGAATGCCGCCGCAATGGCGCTCGATCAGCTCGCGGAACGAAATCGACATCGCCTCCTCGACCGTGCACGGGTTGTTGACGTGCCCGGAGATGCAGAACAGCTTCGTGCCGACATTGTTGGGGCGGCCGAATGAGGAGAACCAGGATGCGCCGCGGCGCAGGATGGTCGGCGCGACCGCGATGGACTCGACGTTGTTGACGGTGGTCGGGCAGCCGTAGAGCCCGACATTGGCCGGGAATGGCGGCTTCAGGCGCGGCTGGCCCTTCTTGCCCTCCAGGCTTTCCAGCAGCGCCGTCTCCTCGCCGCAGATGTAGGCGCCGGCGCCGTGGTGGACGATGATATCGAAGTCCCAGCCGTTCTTGTTGTTGCGGCCGATCAATCCGGCGTCGTAGGCCTCGTCGACGGCGCGCTGCAATGCCTCGCGCTCACGGACAAACTCGCCGCGCACGTAGATGTAGGCGGCATGAGCGCCCATTGCGAAGCCTGCGATCAGGCAGCCCTCGACAAGCGTGTGCGGGTCGTGGCGCAGGATGTCGCGGTCCTTGCAGGTGCCGGGCTCGGACTCGTCGGCGTTGACGACAAGATAGTGCGGACGCCCGTCCGACTGTTTGGGCATGAAGGACCACTTGAGCCCGGTCGGGAAGCCGGCGCCGCCGCGACCGCGCAGGCCCGACGCCTTCATCTCGTTGACGATCCAGTCCCGGCCCTTGGCCAGGATGGCGGCGGTCCCGTCCCAGTGGCCGCGAGCGATGGCGCCCTGCAGCGAACGGTCGAACCGGCCGTAGATATTGGTGAAGATGCGATCCTTGTCCTGAAGCATCGTCTACTCCTCGCGCGGCTTCTTGGCGCGCGGCGTGCGGCCTGCGAGCTTGCCGTCAGGAGACGGCGCGCCTTGCGGCGCGGCCTTCTCGCCTTCCCGGCGCTTGCCGCCCGGGCCGATGGGCTTGCCCTGCAGCAACTCTGGAGATTCGTCCCTCTGGTCACCGCCCTCGCGGCGCGGACGCGCGCGCGGCTTGTCGACCTTCTCGACCTCGGGCGCGGTCCGATCCGCCGCCGAGCGGTCGACGGCCGGCGCCTTGACGCTCGCCCGCTTCTCCGCCGCAGGCGATGCCTTCACGGGGGACGGCGTCTTCAGCGTCGGGTTCGTCTCGGGCGCATCCGTTACTGGACGGCCGGCGCGGGAGGGCGCAACACCGCTGGCAGCCGGGGTCCGGGAGGCTTTCGCGGCCGCCCTCGCCTCACGGTCGCGGGTGCTCTTGAGGATGATGCGCTCGTCGACCAGGGTGGTCTGGGCGGTCAGCGGCTCGGACGTGCTGCGCCCGTTCTGCGGCCCGGGCGCGACGGACGTGCCTCTGCCGGCCTCGAAGGCGTCGATGATCTCGCCCAGCCGCTCCGGCGTCAGATCCTCGTAGGTGTCCTTGAAGATCATGACCATCGGGGCGTTCACGCAGGCGCCGAGGCACTCGACCTCTTCCCAGGACAGCGTGCCGGCCCCGTTGGTGTGGAACGGCTCGGGATGGATCTTCGAGCGGCAGACGTCCATCAGCTTCTCGGAGCCGCGCAGCATGCAGGGTGTGGTGCCGCAGACCTGCACGTGCGCCTTGGTGCCGACCGGCTGGAGCTGGTACTGCGTGTAGAAGGTCGCGACTTCCAGCACGCGGATCTTCGGCATCTCCAGCATCTCGGCGACGTGCTCGATCGCCGCCTTGCTGACCCAGCCTTCCTGCTCCTGCGCGCGCATCAGGAGCGGAATGACCGCCGACTGCTCGCGCCCCTTGGGATATTTCTTGATGGTCTGCCGGGCCCAGGCCGCGTTCGCCTTGCTGAAGGCGAAGCTGGCTGGCTGGACGCTGGCTTCTGCGAGACGGCGAACTGACATTTACCTGTCGACCTCACCAAACACGATATCGAGGGAGCCGAGAACGGCGGTGACGTCCGCCAGCATGTGGCCGCGGCACAAGAAATCCATGGCCTGCAGGTGCGCGAAACCGGGCGCGCGCAGCTTGCAGCGATAGGGCTTGTTGGTCCCGTCCGAGACGAGATAGACGCCGAACTCGCCCTTGGGCGCCTCGACGGCGGCGTAGACCTCGCCTTCCGGCACGCGATAGCCCTCGGTGTAGAGCTTGAAATGATGGATCAGCGCTTCCATCGAACGCTTCATCGCGGCACGCTTCGGGGGGACGATCTTGCCGTCGGTGTTTGAGACCGGCCCCCTGCCCTCGGGGCTCATCAGCTTGTTCACGCACTGGCGCATGATCCTGGCGGACTGGCGCATCTCTTCCATGCGGATGAGATAGCGGTCGTAGCAGTCGCCGTTCTTGCCGATGGGGATGTCGAATTCCATCTCCGGGTAGCATTCATAGGGCTGCGACTTGCGCAGGTCCCAGGCGGCGCCCGAGCCGCGGACCATCACGCCCGAGAAGCCCCAGGCCCAGGCATCCTCGAGGCTCACCACGCCGATGTCGGCGTTGCGCTGCTTGAAGATGCGGTTGTCGGTGAGCAGGGAATCGAGATCGGCGACCGTCTTCAGGAACGG
>JAEYRU010000174.1 GCA_023435335.1 Pseudomonadota bacterium | reverse complement strand
ACGCCATCGATGCGAGCGCACTCGAAAGCCTCGAGGAGATCAACCACCGCCTGCACGATGCCGGCATCTCGCTTCACCTGAGCGAGGTGAAGGGACCGGTCATGGACCGGCTCGGTCACTCCGATTTCTTGGGGAAGCTCAGCGGCCAGGTGTTCCTGTCGCAGTATGAAGCGATCGCCGCGCTCGCGCCCGGACTCGTGCGGCCCGCAGCGCAGGGGGCGAGCCCGGTCTGATCAAGACCGCTTCCGGCCCTCCACCACCTCGCCGTCCTCCTTGGTGAAGGTCCCGATGTCCGGGTTCGGCAGTATGTCGAGCACTGCTTCGGAAGGCCGGCAGAACTTCGTGCCCAGCGGCGTTTCTACGATGGGCCGGTTGATCAGGATCGGGTGGGTCATCATGAAGTCGATAAGCTCGTCGTCGCTCCATTTGGGATCGTCCAGGCCAAGCTCCCCGTAGGGCGTGCCCTTCTCGCGCAGCAGGTCACGCGGCGATATCCCCATCGCCGAAATGAGCTCGACCAGCCGCTCACGCGAGGGCGGCGTCTTCAGATATTCGATCACGACCGGCTCCTCGCCGGACTGCCGGATCATGTCGAGCGTGTTGCGCGAGGTGCCGCAGGCGGGGTTGTGATAGATGGCGATGGTCATTGTCAGCCTTTCGGGAACCAATGCTGTGTGCGGTTGGCGAAGGCGACCAGCGAAAGCATCACCGGCACCTCGACCAATACGCCGACCACTGTCGCAAGTGCTGCGCCGGAGTTCAGCCCGAACAGGCTGATCGCAACCGCGACCGCCAGCTCGAAGAAATTGGAGGTTCCTATCAGGGCGCAGGGAGCCGCCACCGCGAACGGCACCTTCCACGCCTTCGCGGCGGCATAGGTGAGGAAGAAGATGCCGTAGGACTGGATAAGGAGGGGGATTGCGATCAGGACGATGAGCAGCGGATTGTCGAGGATCACGTTGCCCTGAAAGCCGAACAGCAGCACCACGGTGGCCAGCAGGCCGACCACCGAAACCGGCTTGAGCCGCGCCGTGAACGCCGAAACCGCGCGCTCAGCGTTCTCTTCGCCGCCGGCTCGCCCCAGCAGCCAGCGCCGCGTGATGGCCCCCGCGACGAGCGGGATCACCACATAGAGGCTGGTCGCCAGCAGCAGCGTCTCCCAAGGCACGACGAGGTCGGTTATCCCGAGCAGCAGCGCGACGATGGGCGCGAAGGCGAAGATCATGATGACGTCGTTCACCGACACCTGCACCAGCGTGTAGGTGGCGTCGCCCCTGGTCATCTGGCCCCAGACGAACACCATCGCCGTGCAGGGAGCGGCCCCGAGGAGGATCAGGCCGGCGATGTATTGCTGCGCGTCGACCGGCTGGATCCACGGCGCGAAAACAAACTCGAAGAACAGCACCCCGAGCGCGGCCATCGTGAACGGCTTGACCAGCCAGTTGACGATTATGGTCAGGACCAGGCCCTTGGGCCTGTCGCCGATGTGGCGGAGACTGGCGAAGTCGACATTGACCATCATCGGGAAGACCATGGCCCAGATCAGCACCGCGACCACGAGGTTGACCGAGGCGTATTCCAGGCGCGCGAGCACGCCGAACAGGCCCGGCAGCATGTTGCCCAGCGCGATGCCGGCGACGATGCATGCAGCTACCCACGCCGACAGCCACTTCTCGAAGAACCCTATTCCGCCGGCCGGCCTGTCGCCGGCGTCGAGCACCTGTGAACTCATCCCTACCCCCTCGTTCAGCCCGCCTTGGGCAGGTCCCGGCCGATGTCCCGCACCCGCTTTTCCAACGCCAGCCGGTCCAGCGAGGAGATCGGCAGGTTGGTGAAGATCGAGATGCGGTTCGTCAGCATCCGGTAGGCATCGGCGAAAGCGAAGTGCTTTTCCGCGTCCGTGCCTTCGACGGCTGCCGGGTCCGGCACACCCCAATGCGCCGTCATCGGCTGCCCCGGCAATATGGGACATGTTTCGGCGGCGGCGTTGTCGCAGACCGTGAACACGAAATCCATGCGCGGCGCGTCCGGCGTCGCGAATTCGTCCCAGCTCTTGGAGCGGGCGAAGGACGTGTCGTGGTTGGCGGTCTTCAGCAGTTGCAGTGCGTACGGGTGCACCTCACCCTTGGGCTGCGAGCCTGCCGAATAGGCCCGGAACCGGCCGGCCCCCAGCCGGTTGAGGATGGCCTCCGCCAGGATCGACCGCGCCGAGTTGCCGGTGCACAGGAAAAGCACGTTGTAGACCTGACCTTCCATCGCTGTTCTCCGGACTCAGCAGTTGCAGGTGACGGCTTCGATGACGGGCTGGCAGAGCTCGGGCGCTCCGTTGCAGCAGTCCTCCATCAGGAATGCGAGCAGGTCGCGTATACCCGTCATGTCGGCCACGTAGCGTACGGTGCGGCCGTCGCGCTCGGCGCGCACAAGACCGGCGTTGTCGAGGATCCTGAGATGGGCGGACATGGTGTTCTGCACTGTAGCAAGGCGCGCGGCAATCTCGCCGGCCGGCACGCCTTCCGCGCCCGCGCGCACGAGCAGCCTGAAGA